>JASJCP010000096.1 GCA_030065935.1 Xenococcaceae cyanobacterium MO_167.B27 | reverse complement strand
TTGTTGAATCCACGTCAAGATTTATCAAAAATACTAGAACTTTAAAATTTTACCTTTTTTACTTAAGTAATTTTTAGATCGCCGCATTATATTCCGCGATCGCCTGGCTTAATTTCACGACTCAGATCGGATTGCTATAGAGCAGTTTATAATCTTACTGCTCATGTTGTTTTTGTGACTAAATATCGAAAACCAATTTTCACCGACGAACTACTAACTGATAAGATAGCTGTTTTCACTTCTATTCTTCAGACTAGAGACGGCGAAATGAGTGCAGTTCAATGGCGAAGCTGACCATGTACATCTCTTGGTCAGCTATAAACCCAGTATTTCTGTATCCAATCTTATAGCTAATCTCAAGGCTACATCCAGCAAAGCTATGTGGCGCAATCATGCTGATTATCTTAAAACAAAATACTGGATGTAGCGAGTATTATGGACTGGTAGCTATTTTGTTGCTTCATGTGGTGGAGTAACCAAAGAAAAACTGCGTAAATATGTCGAGCAACAAGATAGACCCCGTGACCAATAAATCTTGCCCGTAATTCATCCCGCCGATAAATCGGGGGACTTCTTACGGAAGAATGTTAAATAGGTGATCTCAAAGAGATCGCCTAACCAAATCCAAAGTGGATTCTCTCCGACCTATAATTACTGCTAAATGTCTAATTCCTAACTACTGTACGGACGTACCTGGTGAGGTCCTTTTAATCAACCATCAACTATCAAAGTTGCTTGATTATCAATTAAATTCAGCTTTCCTTCTGGATCGAACGCACTAAATTGTTGAAAATATTTTCTTAAGTTAGGGGGAAATTGGGGGAAATCAAAACAGCTATCGCCAGCAGCAATATCTGACCAAAAATAGCGTAAGTGGGGAGTATATTTAGCTGCTTCTGTAGAAGATAAATTTAGTGGTGGAGAAGTTAATAAACGCATCATAAATTGAGGAGAGCGATCGCCTAAATATTCTCGGGATGTCTCTGCTAAATTTTCCCATCCAGCAAGAGATTTTATACGGTGAGATTGTATATTAAGTTGTATTTTATTGTTATCTTGTTTGGTAACTTCTATTACTCGATAAGGATGAGGATAGCTCACCATCGAACCAGTACAAATTTCGTAAATCCCCTTAAATTCTGCAACATCTTGTACGTGTAGATGTCCAGTAAAAATAAATTTTACTCCATATTTTTGCAGCAAATCTAATAAAGCAATCCGATTATCTAGGATATAACGTTTGCCTAAAGGATGCTTTGATTGATGTGGTAAATGTTCAATAATATTATGGTGGATAGTTAATAGTACTAGCTGGTTATTGGTTTTTTGTAGAATTGACTCCAACCAAAGTAATTGTTCATCATCCAAACAGCCTATTTGCTGACCATCGCGATCAAAAGTATTAGAATTAAGAGCGATTAATTGTACTCCTGGTAAAATTTCTTGAGTGTAATAAAGTTGCTCTGTATTTTGATAACCGTAATTTTGATAATATTTAGGAAAATCATTAAACCCAATATAATTTTCTGTAGCTAATAAATTAGGAACATCGTGATTTCCTGGGATAACATAAGTAGGAAAAGGTAGCTTGGCTAAACGATTTGCTAACCATTGATGATTCTCTATTTCTCCATCTTGGGTTAAATCTCCTGGTAAAAGCAGAAAATCGAGAGGGAGTGTTTCTAGATGTTCTAAAGCTGTTTCTAAAGCTGGAATACTAACTTCTACTAAATGAAAGCGAGATGGGCGATTCTCAATAGTTTCAGGTACAGCGATGTGTAGATCGCTGACAATAGCAAATTTAAAGTTTAGAGTCATATTAGAAATGATTAAGACTATTTTAGTGGAATTTGTCTAAGTGACACTGCCGCAGCCATTTATGGCTGCGGGCTTCTAAACAACACTAATACTGTGGGCTGGAATCAATTGATTCTCCTCAGTTGAGGTGCTTAAGGTATTAGCTAATATTAGACTACAATAAACGCAGTTGTTGGAATTACAGCTATCTTTAGAGTCATGAGGTACTCTCTTACTACTCCCTATTCCCCAAAACAGAGGGTTAGTTTACCTCACCAGTATGAGAATTGCTATATCTTAATCGTTGGAGCGAGATCGCTCCGCGAGGCACTGCGTGAGAGGTTCACTCGTTCCTCGTGATCGCAATCTGGTATATTTCTAAAGTTAGACCAAATTTGGCAAGAAAAAAATAATGAACCTGATGGTAATAATAATCTTTTTTTATAGCTTACTCCGCGCTCAACTTCCCTGGCTCGTCAAGCGCGGGCTGCGAAGCAGAACCCTTCGGGATCGCCCCTAAAGCGCAAAGTGTAGCTCTTTGTGCTTCAGTTAACCCAGTAGCACCGCCAATCTTCATCCCCTCATAAAACCGTTCTACTCTCCAGGTTTGCTGGCAAATTCCTGTTTCTGAATTCCATAACTTAATCGTTCCATCACCACTGCCACTCACCAATATCTTACCCTGGGGACTAAAAGCCACAGACGCGACCCAACTGTGATGCTCTTTAAGAGTAAGAAGACAAACTCCCGTGCTGACATTCCAAAGCTTGATGGTGCAGTCAGTACTAGCACTGGCTAAGGTGCGACCGTCGGGACTAAAAGCAACAGACCAAATCCAACCCAAGTGTCCCTCAAGCAGATGGAGACATTTCCCTGTGGGGATATCCCACAGTCTCACGGTGCGATCGTTGCTACCACTGGCTAAGATCAATCCATCAGGGCTGATAGCAACTGCCCAAGCCCAATCTGTATGTCCGCTGAAGGTTTGACAACATTGCTCTGTTTCTAAATTCCATAATTTGACTACTGGATCGAAAGCACCGACTGCTAAGACTGTTCCATCAGGACTAAATGCCACAGACTGAACGGAATGATGAACGGGCAAGGTTTTAATCACCGACGCTGTTTTGACATCCCACAGCAGAACATTCCGATCATAGCCTCCACTGACTAAAATCCTGCCGTCGGGACTAAATTTTACGGCGCAAACTTGTGCTTTATGTCCTCGTAAAGTCTTGATCGCTTGACCTGAGCCAACGTCCCACAGCTTTACTGTATTGTCTATACTGCTACTGGCAATCAGACGACCATTGGGACTAAAAGCAACGGAGAAAACTATATCTCGATGCTCTTTTAGGGTAAGACAATTTCCCGTGTTAACTGACCAAACTCTCACAACTCGATCTTCAGAGCCACTTACTACCTGAGTCCCATCAGGACTAAAAGCTACAGAAGAAATCCAGTTAATTATTCCTTGGATTGTCCTAATGCAAGCACATTGACTCAATGACCACAGCCTCACTGTTTGGTCGCTACTTCCGCTTGCTAAAAGGGTTTCTTGAGGGTTAGTTGCCAAGCTAGATATTGTGTTGGTATGACCTAACAAAGTTTTGTCACATTTGCCAGTTTTCCAGTTCCACAGACGAATTGTCTTGTCGGAACTGCTACTAGCAAGGAGATGCTGCCCAGAAATAAATATAAGTCCAATAACTGTGTTAGTATGACCCTCTAAAGTGCGGATACATTTACTAGTATTAATATTCCATAGACGAATAGTTCGATCTCCACTGCCACTAGCAAGAATATTTCCTTCTGCCTCGAAGGCTAATGCTCGAATCCAATCGGTGTGTCCTTCCAGTATTTTGAGACAACGTCCTGTAGCCGTTGACCACAACCTGATAGTTAGGTCATCACCACCAGAAGCCAGCAGACGACCATCCCTAGAAAGAGAGATCGCCCAGACACTATCAGTATGTCCCTGTAAAACTTGTCCGCATTGACCTGTATTAACATCCCATTGTCGAATTGTCCGATCTGCACTGCCACTGAAAATAAATTCTCCACCAGGAGTAAAAACTAGGGAGCGCACGCAGCCAGTATGACCTGTGAAGGTGCGCAGACACTCACCCATAATAGTATCCCAAAGTTTGATTGTTTGGTCATCACTGCCAGAAGCTAGCAGATGTCCTTGAGGATGAAAAGCAACCGACCAAACTTGATCGGTATGTCCAGAACAAATTAACAGTTGATTGCCACTGACCACATCCCAAAGATAAACTTGATTATCCCAGTTTCCCGTTGCTAACACCTGACCATCTGGGCTAAATGCCACTCCCCACATACCAAAGAAGGTATTGGCAAATACCGACTTGGACAAATCGGAGTGAGAAAAATCAACCTGTGGTAAGGGAGTTTCTTGTAAGTATGCTTGCCACACTGCCAAGTTGGAGAAATCAAAGCCTGTTAAATCGATATTCAGATGACATAGAAGGTTGAGCAGGTTTCCTGCTGCATATCCAGGTTGACAGGCACTTTCTTGATGTAAGCAGGCAAGAATTTCAGTTATTTGTCGGACAATGCTTTGATTAGTACCGTAGATAGTGAGAAGTTGATCAACAATTGGTTGAAGAATCAGTTGTATTTGGCTGTTTCTGAGATAATTTATGGCTTGTGCCTTAATTAGAGCGTAGCTACGCAATAAATGCAGAGATTTAGTGGTGATTTCCTCTTTAGCTTGTTCAATCAAACGCTCAGTGATGTATTCCATCACTACTGGCTGTTGGGTATAAGTTCCCGATTGCCTTTCAATGAGACTTCGCCAAATCAAAGATTCTAGAGCTTCTAATAAATTTCCACGAGAAACAGTAGGAACAATATCTTCTAATAACTCAGCAATAGTCGTCCACTCCCGATTAATTGCTAACCAATACATAATCGTTTTCTCTAAAGCTGAGAGACGCTCAAACTGTTGCTCAAGTAGTCTTTGAATGCTGTTAAACACAGTGACATCTTCCGCCAAAAATGCCCCAATGTCTCCAGCAAATAAATCTAGGATTGATGTAGCCACAATCTTCACCGCCAAAGGATTACAACTGTAGCGATCGCACAAAATTTGCTTCTGTTTCTCCGCTCCTGACAGTCCCTTGGCTTGAATTAATTTCTCGGCAGTAAAGAGCGAACCTTTTAATTGCAGAGAGCGAACCGATAAATCTATTCCTTCTGTGGCAGCCACTTCAGCAGGTTTTTCCCTGCTGGTAAGCATAAGGCAGCTAGAGTGAGCGGTCTCCCCAATTAACTTGAATAGTTGTCCATAATTTTCATAGCCAGTGCGGTATTGTCCTGCACATTCCCCAGGCAGTAAAATTGTCTCCACATTATCTAAAATGATCAGACTGCGAGAAGAGCGTAAGCACTGAAGCAGTAATTTAATTTTCCCAATAGTTTCCTGTCCTTGTGATAACAAGGGTATAAGCTCAACTAAAAGAGTTTCTAGAGGTGGAGCATTACGTAAACTGCGCCAAATAACATATTCAAACTGCTTTTGAAGTTGTTGGGCTATTTTGACTGCTAATGCTGTTTTACCAATTCCCCCCATACCTAATACTGCTACCAAGCGACAGCGATCGATCTTTATCCATTTTTCCAGGGTAGCTAGTTCTTCAGTGCGTCCATAAAATACAGAGACATCTATAGCTTCTCCCCAGTCTTGTTGAATAGGGGTTACTTTTTCCTGTTGAATTTGAGTTACTGAAGTTGGTTTAATGTAGTCACTGGGAGTCAGGGTAAGATTAAAAGCACTAAAGTAGTCTTCTAGGGAGCGTTTATCTACAGGAGCTTTGCGCCGACGCACTTTGGTGAGGGTATGGGGGCTAAGTCCTGTGATTTCATTCAAATCTTCCAGGGTGTAGGGATGTCTGTGGTTTGCTTCTCTTTCTGATTCTGTTTGAGCGGAGTAGAGACGCTGCCAACCCACAGGAGAGAGGATGACTCCCCGTTTACGCTTTGCTCGTTGGTGCAACTTAGACATGATGAAGGAGAGAAGTTAGGACACAAAAGCTCCGCTTTATTTAATATTAAATCTAATTCCCGCTTAAGTTGCCTTTTAATTAGATTCCTCGATTTTGTTTGTATCCCAAAGTGCTTGATAACTAGCATTGAGAGTTTTAACTTCTCATTCCGCACTTCAGTCTGTAGTAAGTTGAAGTATGGGTCTGAATGCACTTTTTATATCAAATCACTTTAGATATCAGCTTCCCGTTCTCTTCGAGATCGCGCCGTAAGACTGTAATTTTGTGTATTACATTGAGCCGTGCATAATGGGAGTTTTAGTCAATCAGCGATCACGCAGTGCCTCGCTTCGCGAGATCGCATACCTAGCCCAATATTATACTACAAAACATATGACAACTTGACGTGCGGAAAGTGAATCTTAAGAATGCAGGGAAGGTAGCTGGATCTGTTTTAGCGGGAGTGCTGATTAATCTATGGAACTTTTCTATAACCTTTGAGTTAGTTGGAATTATCTTACTGGTTGGAGCGATCGCAATCTGGTATATTTCTAAAGTTAGACCAAATTTGGCACGAAAAAAATAATGAACCTACTCCGCACTCAACTTCCCTGGCTCGTCAAGGCAGAACGCACCTAAAGCGTGTAGTGTCACTCTCTGTGCTTCGGTTAACCCGGTAACTCCAGTGATGTTCATCCCTTCGTAAGGGCGATTGGCTCTTAAAGTTGTTAAACACTTACCAGTATTGATATCCCACAGCTTAATTGTTTCATCAGTACTACTACTGGCTAGAGTTTGTCCATCGGGACTGAAGGCTACCGACCAAATCTGACTGCTATGTCCCTGCAAGGTTTTGAGACATTTACCCTGTTGGATATCCCAAAGTTTGAGGGTTTGATCCTCGCTGCCACTAGCTAGGGTTTGTCCGTCGGGACTGAAGGCTATCGACCAAACGTGACTGGTATGCCCCTGTAAGATTTTGAGGCACTTACCTTGTTTGGTATCCCATAGTCTCACAGTTCGGTCATAAGAACCACTAGCTAGGATTTGTCCATCGGGACTCCATGCTACAGACCTAACCCAATTGCTATGACCCTGCAAAGAGAGTAAGCATTCACCTGTTTTTGGACTCCATAACTTAATGGTTTGGTCATAAGACGCGCTAGCAAGAGTTTGCCCGTCAGGACTCCATGCTACAGAGTGAACTGAATCACTATGCCCTGCTAAAGAGAGCAAACATTGACCTGTGCTTATGTCCCAGAGTTTTACTGTTCGATCGTTACTGCCACTAGCGATCGCCAAACCGTCGGGACTGATTGCTACTGACCAAACCAAACCAGTATGTCCAGTGCAAGTTTTAAGACATTTACCCTGTTGGATATCCCAGAGTCTCACAGTTTGGTCATCACTGCCACTAGCGATGACCAAACCGTCGGGACTGATTGCCACTGACCCAACCAAACCAGTATGTCCAGATAATATTTTGAGGCACTTACCTTGGACGACATCCCAGAGCTTTACTGTTCGATCCTCGCTGCTACTGGCAAGTATATTGCCATCGGGACTCCATGACACTGAAAATACCCAGTTAGTATAGCCTTGCAAAGTTCTGAGACATTGACCTGTGCTGGGATTCCAGAGTTTCACGCTTTGGTCGTAAGAGCCACTAGCAAGCATCTTGCCATCGGGACTCCATGCTAATGACCAGACCCATTTGATATGCCCATGCAAGGTTTTGAGACATTTTCCTTCACTAACATCCCAAAGCTTTACAGTGTGGTCATGAGAGCTACTGGCAAGGTTTTGCCCATTCGGACTCCAAGCTACTGATGATACCCAATAGGTATGTCCTGTCAAAGTTTTTCCGCATCTACCTCTATAAGGATGCCAGAGTTTTACTGTTTGGTCGTCACTTCCACTAGCAAGCATATTGCCATCGGAACTCCAAGCGATCGATCTCACCCAATTAGTGTGTCCCTGTAAAACTTTGAGACATTGCCCCTTACTAATATCCCAAAGCCTGATAGTTCGATCATCCCCTCCAGTAGCAAGAGTTTTGCCATCAGGACTCCAGGCTACTGACATAACCCAATTATTATGTCCTGTTAAAATTTTGAGACACTTCCCGTTACTAATATCCCAAAGCCTGACAGTTTGGTCATCTCCTCCACTAGCAAGCATCTTGCCATCAGGACTCCAAGCTATGGATAAAACCCAATTGTTATGCCCTCTTAAAGTTTTCAGGCATTGACCTGTAAGAGGATTCCAAAGCCTGATGGTTTGATCGTAAGAGCTACTAGCAAGTATATTGCCATCGGGACTCCAGGCTATGGATAAAACCCAACTAGTATGTGCCTGAAAAGTCAAGAGCGAGCGCGATGGAGCAACTTGCCATAGATTAATCTTACCTTGAGTATCTCCCATAGCTAAGAAATTGCTATTAGGGCTGAAAGCTACAGATAAAATACTTCCAAAGGTCTGAGTAAAAACTGACTTGCCTAGATGGGCGTGGGTAAAATTGACTTTCTGTAAATTTACTCCTTGCAGATAAGCTTGCCAAATCCTCAGACCAGAAAAATCATAGCCACTCAAGTCAATTTGAAAGTGATGGGCAAGATTAATCAGATTGCCACCCCCATAACCAGATAAAGATGCTTGTGAATCTCGCAATAACTTGAGGATTTTCTGTAATTGCTGTTCAATCGCTTCCTTTGAACCAAAAGTAGTACATAGTTGAGTGGCAATTGGTTCTAAAATTAGGCGAATTTGACTCTCTCTAACATAGTCTTTGACGGTGGTTTTAAGTAGTGCATGACTATAGAAGAGGGGTGCGAGGGAAGTGGGAAAGCAGGAGAGCAGGGAAGAACTTGGGTCAGCAAGCTCGCGGGTTACTTGCTCAATCAAGCGTTCAGTTACGTACTCCATTACTACTGGCTGTTGGGTATAACTACCCGCTTGCTGTTCAATCAGACTTCGCCAAATCAAAGATTCTAGAGCTTCTAATACATTTCCACGAGAAACAGCAGGAACAATATCTTCTAATAACTCAGCAATAGTCGTCCATTCCCGATTAATTGCTAACCAATACATAATCGTTTTCTCTAAAGCTGAAATCCGCTCCCACTGTTGCTCTAGAAGTCTTTGAATGCTGTTAAACACAGTGACATCTTCCATCAAAAATGCCCCAATGTCTCCAGCAAATAGATCTAGGATTGATGTAGCAATCATCTTTAGAGCCAAAGGATTACAACTGTAGCGATCGCACAACATTTGCTTTTGGGCTTCTGATCCTGACAGTCCCTTAGCTTGAATTAATTTCTCGGCAGCAAAGAGCGAACCTTTTAATTGCAGAGAGCGAACCGATAAATCTATTCCTTCTGTGGCAGCTACTTCGGCGGGTTTTTCCCTGCTGGTGAGGATAAGGCAGCTAGAGTGAGCGGTCTCCCCAATTAACCTGAATAGTTGTCCATAATTTTCGTATCCTGGTTGGTATTGTCCTGCACACTCCCCTGGCAGTAAAATTGTCTCCACATTGTCTAAAATTATCAGACTGCGAGAGGAGCGAAAGCACTGAAGTAGTAATTTGATTTCCCCAATAGTTTCCTGTCCTTCTGATAAAAAGAGTATAAGCTCACCTAAAAGAGTTTCTAAAGGTGGAGCATTCCGCAAACTGCGCCAAATAATATATTCAAACTGCTCCTGAAGTTGTTGGGCTATTTTTACTACTAAGGCAGTTTTGCCAATTCCCCCCATACCTAAGACACAGATCAACCTACAACCAGCGACCATTATCCATTTTTCGAGGGTAGCTAGTTCTTCAGTGCGTCCATAAAATACTGAGACATCTATGGCTTCTCCCCAGTCTTGTTGAATCGGAGTTACTTTTTCCTGTTGAATGTGAGTTGCCAAAGTCGGTCTAATGTAGTCACTAGGAGTAAGCTTAAGATTAAAAGCACTAAAGTATTCTTCTAGGGAGCGTTTATCTATAGGAGCTTTGCGCCGACGCACTTTAGTCAGAGTATGAGAACTGAGTCCTGTTATTTCATTTAAGTCTTCTAGAGTGTAGGGCTGTCCAGCGTTGGCTTCCATTTCTGATTCTGTTTGAGCGGAGTAGAGACGCTGCCAACCCACAGGAGAGAGAATCACTCCCCGTTTACGCTTTGGTCTTTGGTGCAACTTAGACATGGTGAGGGAGGTAAGTTAGGACACAAAAGCTCCGCTTTATTTAATATTAAATCTAATTCCCGCTTAAGTTACCTTTTAATTAGATTCCTCGATTTTATTTGTCTGCCAAAGTTCTTGGTAACTAGCTTTGATAGTTTTAATTGTTGTTGAGTTTAAGTTGTCTGCTTAACTTCTCATCTTGCCTGGTGCTTCCTTGTTCATATTGGCACACTACAAATATACATCTAAAAACTTGGATTTGAGGAAAAAAGTAATTTTGTTCCTGATCGACATAAATTTGCTTTTTGTCGGCAGTCCAATAGCTAAAAAATAAGGAGATAACACATGTCGTGGACACTAGTGTATGCTAATAACGACCAAGGCCTCAGAACCGCTGGTGACGAGGAACTACTCATTGACGCTGTACTGAATGGTAAGCCTGTTCGCATTTTGGTGGACGATGGTAGGGATCAGCCGTTAGTCATAGATGCCCAGAGTCTTTGGGTTAAGTACAACAATGTAAGTACCTAAGCAAAATTATTTGTACATTTTCTATTCACTATTCACTATTGCAAGAATGCCTATTGCCTATCTCAACTATCTAATTAATTTTGCATAACTACTTAAGTGCGTCCGTTGGGGTTACAAACCCTGGAAGACAGTGCAAGGTGTATCCTTGGCAGACTATCATCAAGCCTGTACCCGCATGGCTCGTGCAGACTACTGTGGCAATGGCATCAGTCATACTCAAGACGGGACAGAGATCGATCTCTATGACAGATTGGGCATTCAACAGCTTACAAAAGATAGCGGTATGGTATTTGAGGCAGCTTGGGGAAAGGATGGTGCTGTTTTTATCGCTCGCACTCGCTATTCTGAGACTTTAGTACAGATTCAGCAGGATTGTCCTGAAAAACTTGGAGAAAGACCCCATCTAGCCCATCAATCTCTAACACAGGCAGAAATTCGACAGCAAATTCCTACCGCTTTGATTTTCAACGATTCATTTGTCAGAAAACCCCTTTCACAACCCCAGCAGATAAAAGATGCAATTTCCAGATAACTATCCTCAACAGTTTCACCAAGGCGATTCAGCTTACATTTTAACTGACACAGTTTTCGGCGGATTAGGTCTAGTACCTTTGATCGTGAAGACTCCCTCCCACAAAATCAATCCAAGTGGCGAATATATTGAAAAAGTGAAGAATCCCAGTATTTTCAGAGCTTTGGCACGGCTATGCAGTCAAGTTAATTTCAAAGCTTTACGCCCTCACACCGCTATAGATAGACAAAAAGAGGAGGTGATAGATAATGTATCACACTGATAATTCATGGAATCAAGCTCTCAAAACTAATACCAATTCTCAAAAGTAATGGTCGAAGCGCGTAGGTTGGGTAGAACAAGCGCATGAAACCCAACCTACATTTTAAAAAATGATCTACACAGACAGCGACTACTTAAGGTCTCGCGGAAAGGTATGGTAATACCAATTCTCAAAAGTTAGACTACACTTAAAATTTTTAGTAAATAATCCCAACCAGTTAATGAAATAATTTTTTCAGAAATGGTATTATTTGTTACCATAATCGATACCAACCTTAAACCCAACCTATTACTGAAGCTATTACTAATCCAATAATTATTCCTGTTGTCCCACTCAACATTGGTGGCACAAAATTCCAGTCGGACTTATTTTGAGAAATAGCTTTGGAATATTGAGATGTTTTCATCATTTCTTTTTAACTCTAATTACTATTTTTTTCCTTATATTTTATGTGTGACAGTTAGTTTTCCTTGGCAGTAGGAGTCAACAACTTGTTTAATGATCGAGAATTAATTGACTTGCTCTTATTAGACAATGGGGAAGATTCACCTAAAAAACTCAATTCAATATAACTAACACCACGATATTTCCTTAAACCCAATTGTGGCTTAAAAGTTTTAATAGGACGAGCCTGAGTATAGCTTTGTCCTAAAAAACGTAATTCCATTTTTTCTGTCTCCTGTGTGGGCTCTAATATCTTGTCTTTGCTATTCAACAGATATTGACTATCAATATGTAGAGGTGTGACAAAATATGCTCACAAATGAACGTCAAAGATTGTGAGAAGATTAGAGACTATAGTATCGTCTTGGTGTTTTCGTTTCAAACAGCGATCGCTTTCACTATAAAATAACTAAAAGTATTTAACAATTCTCGATATCTATATATCTATCTAATTCTTTCTTTGTTGAGAGATACATTACTTTGAGACAAGGTTGTGCAAGTTGTTGACACTTATTGTTGAATATTTCCCCAAGAGCAGTACAACTATGTTCAACTTGCTCTGTTGGTTTAGTTAATGTTGCAGGGAGAGGACAAAAATTTTCTATTTTAGGACAAAACTTAGGTAAATGCTCAGAAAGAGCTATTATTCTAAGATTTTTGAGATTTAAGTCAGTTTCTTGAGCCAACATAAACTCACAGTAATCAGCAATGTTATCCAACCCCACAATATTGAGACAAATCTCAGCAGCCAGCCAAAACCCAGTTTCATAAACAACTTTGAACCATATGTTTTGGGAATTTTTAATCATTGATCTACTGACCTTTATAGCTTTTATAATTTATTTAGATTTCTATTATTGAATGTTGAGTAGTTCATATAATTATTTAATTAGCAAGAATTTATCCCGCTATAATTACTGTGAATTAAGGATTATCCTGAGAGAAAGAGGTGAAGGCAACGGGGTGACAAGAAACCATGACAAAGTTTTTATTGTCCCCATCCTATTTGATGAAACTCATACTCTTATTAACAATTATTAAATTCCCCATAAGATTCAAGAATTTTTATATAGAAAGAACGAAATTAGAAATTATTTAATGTCCAAGCCAAAACTACAATTAAATTTAACTTCTCGTATGGAAGCGGTGCAGTCACCGTTAATTCCTGTAATTGGCCAACTGATCCGTCAAAATCCAGGTACTATTTCTCTAGGACAAGGAGTAGTTTTTTATCCTCCTCCCCGTGAAGCCATAGCATCTATTACAGAATTTCTGGCAACTCCAGCTAATCACAAATATCAAGCCGTAGAAGGAATTTACCCTTTACTAGAGGCGATCGAGACTAAATTGAAGCTCGAAAATAAAATTGCCATCAATCAAAATAACTGTATTGTTGTTACAGCAGGAAGCAATATGGCTTTTCTCAATGCCATTCTTTCTATTACTTCCCCAGGAGATGAGATTATTCTCAATACTCCCTATTATTTCAATCACGAAATGGCAATTACAATGGCTTCAACTAAGCCAGTATTAGTCGCAACCGATGAAAACTATCAACTACACCCCAATGCGATCGCTGAAGCTATTACTCAGAAAACTAAAGCAGTAGTTACTATTTCTCCTAATAATCCTACAGGAGCAGTTTATTCTTCTGAAGCTCTAGCAGAAGTTAATCAAATTTGTCGAGAAAAAGGTATTTATCATATTAGCGATGAAGCTTATGAATATTTTACTTATAACGGAATAAAACATATCTCTCCTGCTTCATTTTTGAATAGTGAAAATCACACTATTTCTCTTTTTAGTTTATCTAAAGCTTATGGTTTTGCTAGCTGGCGCATTGGCTATATGGTAATTCCCCAACATTTATTGATGCCAGTTAAAAAAGTACAAGACACTAATCTTATTTGTCCTCCTGTTATTTCTCAATATGCTGCTTTGGAGTCCCTAAAAGTTGGGGTTGATTATTGCCGACAATATTTACCAGATATCACTTTTGTTAGAGAGAAGTTTCAACAAAAACTTAGTTCAATTAAAGATATATGCACAGTAGCTCCTACAGCAGGTGCTTTTTATTTTTTTCTGAAAATTAAGACAGAAATTTCTGATTTTGAGTTAGTTAAAAAATTAATTAAAAACTATAAAGTAGCAGTGATTCCTGGTAGTACTTTTGGCATGAACAATGGTTGTTATTTACGAGTTGCTTATGGTGCTTTAGACCCAGAAACAACAGTAGAAGCTCTCCAAAGATTAGTTACTGGATTGCAAGAAATTACTAATATGAAGTAGAAAATTTGATAATTGACGCGGGTTTTTCAGAATTACAATCTGCTTATCATTTTGATATGGTGCTAATCTAGCTAAAATTTTAGGGCGTTGTATAAGGGGAAAATTCCAGACATATTGTAAAAAGTCTAAATCTAGTTTTTCTGGACAGCCAAGAGCCATATCTGGTCTTACTTTTCCCTTATATTGCCAATATCTGTTAATTACACGCCACAGACATAATATACGATTAAAATCAAGCCAAATAATTGTGCTAGCTGCATCTAAGCGCATTTTCATACTATTACCATAGTTACCATCAACAATCCAGCGATCGCCTTTAAGTAACTGTTTGTGTCTGTCTATCCACTCAGTTGAGGGGGTTTCTACCCATCCCGACCGCCAATAATAAGCATCTAAATGAATAACTGGTAAACAAAGTTTTTCTCCTAACGTTTTTGCTAAAGTTGATTTGCCTGCACCACAAGATCCGATAATAGCAATACGTTGCATCGTTTTGAAATTAGGTAATTTGTGTCTAATGTGCATTATATACAGGAAAACAAATGCTGAATCCTGACGAACTTTCAAAAATTAATCAAATTAAATCATTAGACTATAGCCAAGGATGGGAATAAGTAATAAGTAATAAGTAATAAGTAATAGCTCACAGGTCTCCAGGTCAGAGGTCAGAGGTATTTATCCTTCATCCTTCATGCTTGGGAATAGGGGGTTAACAGAAAATGCCTTAATCTTTTCTTAGACTGCTTTAACTATACTATAGTCAAGAAAACTTTAATGAATCTGAAGAAATCAATTTTAAGCACATAATATGTGCTATAAAGCAAGAAATGAAGCGTGTTGGATGGACAAAAGAAATAACAATAAATCACTTGCTAACAACCTAGGGAAAAACGGGATGGAATTTAGCAGAATTATTCGCAATATGTTTCAGACCTACCAAAACCTGATTAGCAGATAACCGATAAAGGCGATCGCCATATCGAGAGACAAGCGATCGCTATTTGGCAAGGAGTCTATTGGTTAACTGAGATAGAAACTAGTCGACATTGGATGATAACTTACGGAGTAACTTGAAAATTATTATTTTATTCACTCTTTTTGCAAGATATTAAACGATTTGAACAATTGCGCTCAAGAATAGAAGATCTATTCAAGTTACAAAGGGCAAAAAGTGAGTTCATTTTATTTATAGTTTTTCCAAAAATTAACTTAACTAAGGATAATTTTCTATGCCAACAGGAATAGGAAGGAGCAATAATCAGAAAAAAGGTAAGTTATGGGGGATTATAGTTGGTGTTAATCAATATAATTATGGTCAGAATGAGAAGCTTAGTAACCTTAATTATTGTGTTAATGATGCTTTAGGTTTAGCTAATGCTTTAAAACAGGTAGCAACTCAAAAGTTAGAAACTGAAGCTATCTTTAATGATGTAGAAATTTTGGTTCACTCAGATATCGCTCCTTCTCGTTATTCTTGGTCTAGCATTATTGCTCCTCAAAAAGATAATATCCTTGCTAGTTTAGATCGTTTGAGTCAAGCGCGACCAGAAGATAGCGTTTTATTTTACTTTGGGGGTCATGGGTATTATGACCAAGATACTGGTAATACTATTCTCTGTCTATCTCAAACACAGAAAAATAATCTTTCCCAGACAGGGTTATTAATCACAGAAGTTTTAAATAAAATTATCACTTCTGCTGCCAAACAACAATTTATTTTCCTTGATGCTTGTCATAGTGGAGGAATCGCAAGTCAGTTAATTGATGCGATATTACGGGTCACGAAAGATAATCCTCGTCTCTACTGTATCACTGCTTGCGATCGCCATCAAAAATCTCTTGAATGTGCTGAACTCGGACATGGTGTATTTACTTATTATCTGATTGAGGGATTAAAAGGAGGATTATCTAATTCCGTAACTAAAATTAAAGCGGATGAATTATATAAGTATGTTTATTACAAAACTCTAGAGTACATCAAGCATACTAATCAAAGGTTAAATTTTAATAAGAAGTATTCCCTATACCCAACCTTTAAACCCCAACGCTTTGTAAAAGGATCTGGTGATTTTATTCTGGGGGTAAGTTCTCCTGTAACTATGGAGAAAGGAAGGGGTGCGTTAGTCATTAACGGTAATATTCCTTCGCCAGTTACTATCGATTTGATGCAAAGTTTTTCTGCTAAAGGAGGATTTACCTATCAACCTTATCCTAGTAACGAAGAATCCCTTAAAGATAGTATCTCTGCATTGTTGGATTCTCAAACCACCACCACAGCTTTACTCTATTTGAAAGGGAAGTTTGAGACTAATAATGATGAGCGGGTTTGGTTTGTTTTTGATGACGGGATAAGAATTACTAGAGATTGGTTAGGGAAACAGTTAGCTAAATCTCCTATCCCAAAACAAATTATTATCTTAGAATGTTCCCAGACTGCTAATATCAATAATCATATTGAAAGCCTTAAGCAACCAGAAAAATCTCAATGTATCATTGCAACTTCTACAGATGGTAATTGGTTAGGGAGCCAATTTCTCAAGATTATTCGTAAGCATTCTAAGGATGGTTTAACTGGGACTAATTTAATACTTCAATTTAAAACAGCTTTTTGGGAAAGAGGTATTTTAAATCCTCAACAACAGGAGTTTTATCGCTCTGACAAAGGAATTATTAATGTAATTCTTCCTCAAGCACAACAGCCAGAAGGGATGATAGTAAATGTAGATCCTAATTATTGTCCCTATAAGGCTTTAGAAGCTTTTACTACCGAAGATAAAGATTTCTTTTTTGGTCGAGATGATTTAATTCAAGAGATCATAGATAAACTGCAAGATAAGACTTTTGTGATGGTAGTGGGTGCTTCTGGTAGTGGGAAATCTTCTCTGGTGCAAGCTGGAGTAGTTCCCAGATTGTTAGAAGAGGGAATTTTTGACCCAGAAGATAATCACGAAAAAGCTTGTCAGGTGTGGAGTTTACGCCCTGGAGAACATCCGATTCGGCAATTAGCCAAGGCTTTTAATGACCCTAATTTATCACTAGCATTTAATCAACTCGATACTGCTTTAAGTAAGGGTAATCATTCTCCAGACTACTTAAAAGGCATTTTACATCAGGGGATAGAAAGTCTAGTTGTGTGGTTAGCTCAACAAACTCAACCTGTGGGAATATTAGTAATCGACCAGTTTGAAGAATTATTGACTCTTACTTCCGATGTCGAACGGGGATTATTTTTAGAATTAATCTTCGGTGCAGTAGAAAATGCAGCAGACTGCTTTAAAGTTATAGTAACTCTCCGCAGTGATTTCACGACGTACTGTTTGGAAAATGCCGAATTAGGCGAAAAAGTCAGACAAAACTCGATTTTTGTACCTTCCTATCTCCATGAAAAAGAATACCGTCAGATAATGACTGCTCCTGCTAAAAGAGTAGGGTTAACTGTTGAAACTCAATTAGTCAATGTCCTAGTAGAAGAAGTATCAGCAGAAAAAGCTGCATTACCCCTACTAGAATTTACCCTAGAGCAATTATGGCAAAATCGCGTTGGAGGTAAGTTATCCCTAGAAGTTTATCAACAAAGAATTGGAGGCATTAGACAAGTTCTTCAAGATAGAGCGGATAGTGTATATCAAAAGTTAACTTCATCTCAACAAAAATGTGCGGAGTGGATATTTACCCGATTAGTGCGGTTGGGAGAAGGAACCGAAGATACCAGACGCAGAAGAAATTTATCCGAGTTAATTGTGCCTAAATACACCCCAGAGTTAATCAAATCGACCCTCAATCTTCTCAGAGATTCAAGGTTAATTGTGATGAGTAACCAAGATGGGTATTTAATTAATAACCGACAAACAGAAGCACAAACTAGGGGAGATAGTAAAGCACCAGAGCCAGTGCAACTATCCCTTAATTGGGAAGTTACCGTCGAAATTGCCCATGAAATCTTAATTCGCAATTGGCAACATCTAAGATACTGGCTGGATAAAAATCGAGAACATATCAGACTTAGAGAAAAGATTGAACAGAGAGCAAAAGAAATCGATGACTTATTGGGAGGAACAACATTACTTCAAGCAGAAGAGTTTTATATGAAGTATGCTGATGAGCTTAACAATAAATCAAAGGAGTTTATCAGACAAAGTATTGAGGAAAGGGATCGGCAAGCCCAGTTAGCCAAACTTCGTCGCAGACAACTTTTTGGAGGTTTAACCGTTGGTATAGTAGCAATTTCCATAGTAGGTGGGGCTGCTTTGTGGCAACTACGAAGGGCGACTATTAGTGAAATTAATGCTCTGAGTAACTCTGCGGAAAAACTTTTAGCATTAAATCAGGGGTTAGATGCTTTGGTAACTGCCTTAAAAGCAGGGAAGAAGATTAAAAATAGTTGGTTTAGAGTTGGTGATCGAACCGAAATCAAAGTTTTGGCTGGTTTACAAAATATTCTTTATTATCAAGTTAAAGAAGTTAATCGTTTAGAAAGTCATACTGGGTGGATTAATCACCTAGCATTTAATCCCGATGGAACAACTATCGCTTCCGCTAGTGATGATGGCACCATCAAGCTGTGGAATCTCCAAGGAGAGTTACTCTATACTCTATCGGGTCATACTGGATGGGTTAATCACCTAGCATTTAGTCGAGATGGAACAACTATCGCTTCCGCTAGTAGCGATGGCACCATCAAGCTGTGGAATCTCCAAGGAGAGTTACTCTATACTCTATCGGGTCATACTGGATGGGTTAATCACCTAGCATTTAGTACCGATGGAACAACTATTGCTTCCGCTAGTAGCGATGGCACCATCAAGCTGTGGAATCTCCAAGGAGAGTTACTCTATACTCTATCGGGTCATACTCAGAGTGTGAATCACCTAGCATTTAATCCCGATGGAACAACTATTGCTTCCGCTAGTGATGATAGCACCATCAAGCTGTGGAATCTCCAAGGAGAGTTACTCCATACTCTATCGGATCATAATGGGTGGGTGAATCACCTAGCATTTAGTACTGATGGAACAACTATCGCTTCGGCTGGTAGTATTGATCGCACCATCAAGCTGTGGGATATCCAAGGAGAATCACTCCATACTCTATCGGGTCATACTGGGTGGATTAATCACCTAGCATTTAGTACCGATGGAACAACTATCATTTCGGCTAGTGATGATGGCACCATCAAGCGGTGGAATCTCCAAGGAGAATTACTCCACACTCTCCAGGATCTTAGTGGGTCGGTTTATCAGCTAGAATTTAATCCTGATGGAACAAGTAAAGTTTCGCCTATTAGTGATCGCACCATCGGGCGCTGGAGTTTCCAAGGAGAATTACTCCACACTCTCAAGGTTTATACTGGGTTGGTAAGTATCCTTGGATCTAGTCCCAATGGCAAAACTCTCGCTTCTGCTAGTTATGATGGCACCATCGGGCTGTGGAATCTCCAAGGAGAATCACTACATACTCTCAAGGGTCATACTGAGAGGGTTAATCAGCTAGCATTTAGTCCCGATGGCAAAACTATCGCTTCTGCTAGTTATGATGGTACCATCAAGCTGTGGAGTTTAGATTTAGACAATGTACTAACTCGCGGTTGCGATTGGGTAAAAGATTACCTCAACCATAACCCCAATATTAGCGGAGAAGAGCGTAATATTTGTGATGGCTATTTTTCAAATTCAACACAATAACTAGCCATAAATGTTGCTTTTTTTCTAGTTAATATTTTATAGCTACATTGGGGATTTTGCGATCTCTTCCTTGATTAAGACAAAAACTTCTGCAATCAAAATAGTGTTACTGGTTGTTTTTTGGAGGAGGACTCAACAGCAGATCGAATGGTTTATCGTATCGGGCATAAACTAAACATGGCTGTTCACCACAAACCACTGAATGTTTTGTACCACTTGGTAAGTTAAGATAGGAGTCTGGTTTTAAAGTCTGCTTGCTGCCATCATCCGCAATGTAAGTAAACTCTCCTTCGCTCCAAAAGAGAACTTCGGAACTGGTATGAGAGTGATGGGGAAAAAGATATCCAGCAGGTAAGCGAATGGCAACTTCTGAAGCTCCTGTAGCTGGATTGCCATTGAGTACAGCAACTTCTGCTCCTTCTGGGATTCCTTCTAGAGGTTTCCAGGTTAAAGTTGATAGATCGGCGATCTTACTATTAGTATTCTCTGCTGACAGGGCTGATTGAGAAGAAAGTAACATTGCTGCTAACAACACCAGCAAGATAACGGCAGTTTTCATAAAGTTGAATGTTGCTGTTTTGGCTCGTTTTAAAGTTGTAGAGATCATGGTGTTTCTCCTTATAACTGGTCAATAATTAGAATTTTGAACCTGATTTAACAAATATAATTCTGATAGCTACTAATTACTATCTATAAGCAAGCTTTTTGGCTCAATTTCACTGAAAATTTGCTGCCTAATTCAGGCTGAAATTATCTGAAAACGGAGAGTAAAAATTAGGAACCTGAACTTGACACTTTCATTTTGCTGTAGCTGCTAGGCATTGTCTAGGAAAGATCGCAACTTAAGGAGGCAACTTATTTGACATCCTCTCCAGCCTAAAGGCGTGGAGATTCCTAGAACAAACTGAGTTGCTCGTAGGTGGTTGACGCTTCACAGCGAACTGCTGCCGTTGGCAGACTAACACTCGCTCCACGTCCGTTTTTATACTGGTCGGATTGCCCACCCGCCCATCTACTTAGATTTTCGGCAGCGTTTATATCGCGGTCGTGAACTGTGTTGCAATACAAACATTCCCATTCACGGACATCTAGTTCTTTCCTTCCTCCAGACTGCCCACAACAAGAGCAAATTTGAGAGGAAGGATACCACCTATCGACAATGATTAAATCTCTACCGTATTTGTCGCATTTAGCAGCTAGAAGAGTTTTGAATTTAGCCCATCCAGCATCACTAATTGCCCGTGACAATTTACGGTTTTTGA
>JASJCP010000007.1 GCA_030065935.1 Xenococcaceae cyanobacterium MO_167.B27 | reverse complement strand
TAAACTCTTAGTTTTTTACTTTTAAATATCAAGTAAACCCTAATAAAAATTTTCTTGTCCGCTATCAAACTAGACGGTTTAGTTTTGCTGCTTTAGCGCGATCGCCTTTCTGGAGCAGCAACTACTTTTGATTGCACCCCCTGACTTCTACTGAATCTTATAGTGGCGGAAAATTGGGAATCCACCATTCAACTAAATCAATCCAAGTATTTTCTAGAATAGAATAAGTACTATTTATTTCTGACTGTAGAGGAATAGATAAGTGTATCCAGAGACAACGTCGATCGCGAATACTAGCTTTTCCCAGTAACCAATTACCTAAAAGACTCGGGGTAATTTTAACTTGATTCAGACTGGCGGAAAATTGTTGTGCTGTTACTATGGTATTACCTTGTGCCTTGAGACAACTACTGAGATAAGCGCGATCGCGATCGTGAAATAGACTATAAAAACCAATATCATTATATTTTTTTATCTCTTGTTGCTTGATAACCTCTTGAGCAATATGGGTATAGGTTTCTATTAATTGATTAACGTTACCTCTAGTATCTACAACATAGAAAATCTTAGCATCTATACTTAAATCGTCTTGACTATACTGATAATGCTTGACAGATGCAATTGATTCTTTTTCTAGCTCTGGAGTAATTTTAGGCTTAACTGATAGACTATTACTCTTAATTTGATTCCAAGCATTTAAAGGAACTTGCTCAGGAAAAATAAAAGAATTAACCATGCGATTTCCTGCTTCTGGTGCAATCAGAGAATATATAGTTGCTGAACCAATAACAATATTAGTAAAAATCAACAAACTATTTTTTATTAAAGTCTGCATAAGTCGTTAGTGGTTAATAGTTAGTGGTTAGTAGTTAATGGTTAGTGGTTAGTAATTAGTAATTAGTAATTAGTAGTTAGTAGTTAATAGTATCCGCGCAATAAAACCTGCGCCCTAGATCGTGGTTAATGGTTAGTAATTAGTAATTAGTAATTATTAGTTAGTAATTATTGTTTAATGTCTAAAAAACCTTGTTTCTGAATTAACCAATAAGCAACCACTGAAAAAATCATAATTGCTAAAGTTGAAAAGATTTGCGACCCATCATTACCATGCCAATAATCAAAACTTATGGGATGGGGAATTAATAAAGTTAAAATACATACCCTAATTACCCCCAACATAAAACCAATAGACACAGATGCTATAGGAATTAATATACACTTCTTATTACTAAAAGGAAAAAAACAAATTAGTAATAGGGAAAGCTTTAATAAAAGAATTATCATCGGTATTCCCGAACAAGAATAGTTAACTATTGCCTTAAACTGACCTAAATCTGGGACAGATAAAAATATTTGATTGCCTTGGCTAGCAACATTAAAACCAATATAATATAAAAAATATGTAGCAACTTTAGTATTTAAGATAGTTATTGAAAATAATTTTTCTAAAAATATTCCTATAACTTCTTGAGGAAAAAAGACAACTCCAGTTAAAAATAATTCTTGTTTATACTGTCCTAATCCAGAAAATCCAGAAGCCAGTAAAGATAAACTAATAGTCGTCAAAAACGGAATTAAAAAAATTAATTTATTCTCAAAACTAAATAAAGTTAGACTCTTGATTATTACAACTGTAATCAAAATTGTGCCTAAAAAACTAGATAGTAAATCACTTTTAAACTTGATTTTATTCTTACGCTGCCATAAAAGATAGCCAATTGCACCATAGAATAAACTATCTGTAATTACTCGATCCAAATTTCCTGTAACTCGCCAGGTAATACTTAAGTAAAATAACGCAATATTAATTAAACACGCCCCAAAAATCAATTTATCTGGGTATCTCCCTATTTTCATCATCCCTAATTAATAATTTTTAAGAAAACTCTGAGAATATTGCTATGCAAAATTACGTAAAAACTAGGAATCATATCCGTAAAATTAACTAAATTTGTTATAATTCCTTGAACCTAAAAAATAATCAGAGTATAACAGCAACAGTAACACTAAGTTTGATTTTTTACGAAGTAATCTCAATTTAGTTGAATATATCGATAGCAGCAAAGCAATAGGCTAAATCTGGCTCTATCTAAAAGTGGGATTGCAATATAGTTTAGTTTCAAACAAGTTTTGATTGATAGTTACTATAAATTTATGCGTATATTAACTTCCATCAGTTGCACTGTAGCTTTATTTCCTCTATTAAGCTCGACTGTGCAAGCTAACAACACAGAAATAACTCCAGAAGAAAGTATTTCAGTTCAGAAAGCCGAGTTTTTGCAACAACAGCAATGGAAAACTACAGCAGAGTCCCTTGATAATACTGTAGCTCAGGGCGAAGATAGTGTTGCAGATAATTCTTGGTCTGATTCCGATTCTGTTAATCAGCAAGAAGTAGAAGAAGTTTTGTTTCAACTACAAGGGATTAGTCAATACAATTTTGTTCCTAGCCGAGGTTCACCTAGTCTTACCATAGCTAATCCTTCTGGCTTTGGTTCTGATGGCGGTCAATTTTTTACTGGCTTTAGTTATCAGACTGATACTAGATTTGGGGATGATGAAAATCAAGACGATGGTACTTTAGGATTGGGTTTTGCTTTTGGCAATTCACGAAAAGCCGTTGGAGTAGAATTCAGCTACACTATGGCAAGTTTTGGTGGTAGTAGAGATTTTGGTAGTGGTGGTTTTAATACAAAAGTACATCGTCAGTTTCCTGGTAACTGGGCTGTAGCTGCTGGCTGGAATGGGTTTTTAAATATCGGAGGGGACAACGACTTTCAGGATTCGCTTTATTTAACTAGTACTAAAGTCTTTCGTACTAGAGAAAAACTGAATTCTGCTTTTAGTCGTATGGCGGTTACGGTAGGTGTAGGTAATGGACAATTTCGCACTGAATCCGCTATTGAAGACGACAATGAAGGATTTAATGTTTTTGGTAGTCTTGCTTTCCGTGTTGCTCGACCAGTCAGTGGCATTGTGGAATGGACAGGACAAGATTTAGCAGTAGGAGCTTCGGTGTCTCCTTTGAGGCGTATTCCTGTAACTTTTAATGTTTCAGTCCGTGACCTTGCTGGTGCTGGAGATGAACCCCGCGTAGTGTTTGGGGTAGGAACAGGATTTTAAAGGATAAATCAACTCAAGAAATACAGATTATGAAACAACCAACTCCCCTACTGATTAGTCTCAGTATTCTGGCATTGGGTCAACTAACTTTGGCACAATCTGCTAAGGCTCAAGCTAATCTATCAGATATTACTGGTGATAACTCAGCCACCAATTCTTCGATAATTAACAGTACTTTCACAGGGGGCGACTTTACAGGAAGTTTTGATTCGAGTACAGAAAGCTTTGATTTTAATAGTGCTACTGGAGCTACTGGAGACTTTGGTATTTCACCAGAAGTAGTTAACTTAATTCCCAATGTCAGTTTAAATGACAGTTTTGGCAACAATAATACCACTAGTGGTGATGGGAGTAGTGGAGCATTAGGAACAATCGATAACTCTACCACAGGAGTAGGCACAAATGATAACTCTACCACAGGACAAGATGGAGTTTTAAATGAGGTAAACTCCAGCGAAATTGTTATCTGTGCATCAGCTCCATGTCTGCCCAGTGAAGATGGCGGGAAAGCAATCACTCTCAATGATTTGGCAAAGTTAATTGAAGAGGACCTTAGTCGGTCTTTAAATGATTTAGCAGCAGCAGAATCATTAGAGCAAGTAGTAGCCAATCAACCCAGAAGAATTGTCAGACGAAGCTCCAATAATTGTATTAGTCCTGCTGTCGAAGCTCGTCGGGAAGTTACAACCAAGCTAGAGCAGTATAGAGATTTTGTGGAACAAATGGAAAAATTGAAGCCAGACAATAGTATCTGGTAACTGATACCAATTCTTGTTTTAGGTGTTAGGTTTTAGGTTTCCTCCTATCTTGTACAAAGAAGCCATACCGCCACCAAACTCAAGTTTTTATCTAAAACAGTGAGTCTATTTTAATAGACTACAAATTTTATGAAACCTAGGTTTTAGTCATCTTTGAGAGGACTTAATAATATCAGCCAAGAAATTTATTTCTTGGTGATGTATCGCGCTAGTACTTGATATGAGTTAAGTAGTTATGGGTTCATTAAGAACAATAGTTGAGATAGGCACTCTTGCAATAGAGAATAGGGAATGTACAAATAATTTTTCCCTTGGTACTTGTAGCAATTCCACAATCAATTGCTATAAATCTTTCCCTCTCCTTCTCCCCATCTCTCACCAGTAAAGAGTCCCCTTCTCCCCAATTACCTTCAATACAGAAACAATTTTGGATTAGGAACCGAAAAAAATGAAGCTATTTAATATTGCTAGTTTAGGGGCTTCCCTAGGCACTATAGGATTACTCAATATTTTCGCTCCAGCAGCAACCGCAGCAGATTATATTGGAAATCAAGGTATTCAGTTTGAGCAGGATACCACCATTGAGTTTGAGTTTATTGTCTCTCATGGAGCATATCAATCGACTTTTGGGGTTATTGATTTAGATTCTTGTGAAACTACCCCAGATAGAGCAATTATCTTTGATTCTTGTAGAAAGACTCCCCTGATTCGTGAAGTCAAGCCTTCTGACAACAATGAAACTGTATTTCGTCGCTCTACCTACAAAGACGACTTTAATGACCTTGATATGTCAGATTTTCTGGGTACTCCTGGGGATGCAGTTCCCGAACCTTTAGTAGAATTTACTTTTAGGGCAGGAAGAAAATATGCTTTTTATTTAGAGTCCCAGTATGGCGATGAGTTTGATATCGTCTATTCTACGGATTTGATCAATCCTCAAGGTAATAGACAGGCTTTCTTCAACGAAGAAGCCCCCACTAGTCAGTTAGCGTCTCGCAGAAATACCACAACTACTGATACTAATCAATTTGAAGCGTTAGTTAATGGTGGCATATTGCTTCGTTTTGATGATACTGGTTCTAAATTAGTCAATCCAGACCGTCAAGATGCTGACTTTGATGATTTTGTTGTAGGCATTGGTGGTTATCAAGGCTGTATTTACCAGCAATTTGATAATTAGTGATACTACCTCCATCAGCTTCAATTTGAGCTAGTAAAGCTGGTGATAACTGTAATGGGTCGATGTTGTTTGCTACTAAAGACACTCGACCTTTTTTTATGTTGGGACTAGTAAGTTTCCAGCTAAAAGTGGTCAAGATTTCCCAGTCTGCTTGATTACTTTCTACAGAGTTGCTTTTAACTCCTACTAGGTGGGTCACAAAATTAACTGATTCTCCAGATTGAAGCCTAGGATCAGAAGGATGGTCTTCAAAAACTAATTGATATTTGCTTTTAATCTTAGGATGTTGGTAATGATGTCTGGAGTAGCAATTATCACACCTTTCAATATCCCAATAAAAAGGATGGTTGTCTGCTGCGTCATATTGATAACCACCAGCAGGGGGGTCATTATAAGGAGTTTGTACGATTTTACCATTGCGATCGCGTATCCCATGAGGATCTTGTTCTACATAATTAACCCAAGCAAAACGTTCATAACCCAAAGCTGATGCTAGTTGCTCTAAATCTATTTTTTCTCCTCTATGATTTTTGGGCGCAAAAGTAGCAATAATTCCTGATTTTTGGATGTTAAAAAATACACTTTTGTTAAAAGGAAAATTGGTGTAATTTAATACTTTTTTACTAGCTTTGTCTTCTAATATTTGAGTGCATTCGTATTGACTAGAACCTTGATTTGTATCAACAGTTACAGAATGAACTTTTAGAGGTACAAGAGTTGTTGTAACTATTGTGATTGCACCCACTAAATCTTTTATTAATTTCATTGAATATTAAGAAATATCTTAATCGTGTTTATCTAACAAATATTCTATTACGTATTTTGACTTAAGAGTAATTACTGACCAAAAAAACACTGTATCTTCACAATAAAAGTAAAATTGTAAAGCAATTAAGTATCAAGCTTCACATTAAATAAATAATTCTAACGGTCTTTATTAAATAACTGTAAATTCGCCAATAAAATATTAAATCAGTAAGATTTACTAGATAAAAATCCTTAAATAAACCTAGTAATAACTATCTAGTTATCTAATCCTAATCCTGAAACATACTTAAACAAAAAAACTTATAACTTGAGAGAAATATCGAAACTTTGGGAACTATATACAGAGATCAACCAAAAAAACTTTAATCTTGATTAGGTAAGTAAGTGATGGTTAAAAATTCAATGAGTGAAGACAGTGTAATTAAGCCATATTTTTGGAAAAAATATGGCTATGCTCCAATCACTGAAAACTCAACACCACAAAAATTCAGTGTTTCCATAATTACGCAATTCTACCCTCCAGACTATGCTGCTACAGGTCAATTAATTCAAGAACTAGCAACCCAACTTAGACAAGATGATATTAAAGTAAATATATTTACAGGACAACCAGGATATGCTTTTAAGCAAAAGAAAGCCCCAAAAGTTGAACGAGTTAATGGGGTAAAAGTCAGACGATCTCGTACTTCACAGTTATTTTCTAAACGCATATTAGGTAAAACACTTAATGGTGTTTTGTTTAGTTTAAGGGCTGGATTACATATCTTGAGTCGTAGAAATAAAAATGACGTACTACTCTTAACAACTGCTCCACCATTTCTCTGCATCATAGGGTATATAGCTAATTTCTTTTTTGGCATTCCCTATGTCTGTTTGATTTACGATCTTTATCCTGATGTCGCCACAGAGTTTGGTCTTATTTCGCCACAACATCCTATTACTAAATTGTGGAACTGGATTAATTTACGAGTTTGGTCTAGAGCTAAAAGCATTATTGTTTTAAGCAAGACTATGAAAGACCGTATTGTAGCTAGACACTCTCAAGTCAGTTTCAAGATATCAGTAATTCATAACTGGGCAAATGCTGACTGGATTAAACCTATTACTAAAAAGCAAAATTGGTTTGCTCGCCAACATGGTATTGACCGCAAATTTACAGTTCTTTACTCAGGAAATCTTGGTCGTTGTCACGACTTAGAAACTATGCTAGGAGCAATAGAAATATTAAAAGAAGAACCAATAAAATTTGTCTTTATCGGTGCAGGAGCAAAGCACAAATTGTGTCAACAAAAAGCTAAAGAATTAGGTTTAAATAATTGTCAATTTTTGCCCTATCAAGATAGAAGGAATCTTCCTTATTCTCTTACCGCCTGTGACTTGGCTTTAGTAAGCATTGCACCAAAAATGGAAGGAGTTGTAGTTCCTAGTAAACTTTATGGCGTAATGGCAGCAGGAAGAGCGATCGCAGCTATTTGTGAACCTCATTCTTATCTACGACAATTACTAGCTAAAGCTCAATGCGGTGCTTGTTTCGATAACAACGATAGCCAAGGTTTAGCCAACTTTATTCTGAGTTTGGCTTCCAACCCTAGTCGAGCCGTGGCGATGGGTAAAGCAGGGCGTAAATATTTAGAAGCTAACTTTACTCCCAAAATTATCGCCAAAAAATATAGTCAGGTTCTCAACCCCATGCACAATTCTACTCCTGTAGTAGTTAGTCGTTAAAGGATGAAAGATAAGGGATGAAGGATGAGGAAGTAATCAGTAATCAGTTATCAGTTATCAGTGAACAGTTATTAGTGAACAGTTAGCAGTGAGGTATGAAAGATTTGCGGATGAATAAATAATCAGCCTTATTTCCCCAATTCCCCAATTCCCTAGTTCCCTAATTCCCTAATTCCCCCCGGGAGGAGACTTAATATATCTAGGTATTGAAGCCAAAACAGATCGATTTTGTTGTAAAGTCTCCTTCGGTGCCCTAATTCCCCAATTCCCTAATTCCCCAATTCCCTAATTCCCCAATTCCCTAATTCCCCAATTCCCTAGTCTCCCCACACCCCAATCGCGAAGCGACTACCGGAGGTCTCCCCAATACCCAATCCCCATTCCTTACTCCCTACTCCCTTAGATAAACTTTAGTCAAGACAAAAATTAAATAATTATTGCTAACTTAAATAAATTAAAGATTCTCTGGCAAGATTGGCGTTGCTGAATGATGATGATTACACCTTTAACCTAAACCCAGTTATGTCAGAAGTAACCATAGAATCAATCCTTCATGAAGAACGTCTATTCCCTCCATCAGGAGAATTTTCACTACAGGCGCATATTACAAGTCTAAGCCAGTATCAAACTCTGTATGACAAAGCTAAAGATAATCCTGAGACATTTTGGGCAGAATTAGCAGAATCAGAATTACATTGGTTTGAGAAGTGGGATCAAGTCTTAGATTGGCAACCTCCTTTTGCAAAATGGTTTGTCAATGGCAAAATTAATATTTCCTACAACTGTTTAGACCGACATCTTACTACTTGGCGCAAAAACAAAGCAGCCCTAATTTGGGAAGGTGAACCAGGAGACTCTCGTACTTTAACCTATGCCCAACTGCATCGGGAAGTTTGTAAGATGGCAAATGTCTTAAAAGATTTAGGAGTCAAAAAAGGCGATCGCGTAGGGATCTATATGCCCATGATTCCTGAGGCTGCGATCGCCATGCTAGCCTGTGCCAGAATTGGCGCGCCCCACAGTGTAGTATTTGGGGGATTTAGTTCCGAAGCCTTAAAAACTAGATTACAAGATGCAGAAGCCAAAGTAGTAATCACTGCTGATGGTGGTTTCCGCAAAGATAAAATAGTGCATTTAAAAGCAGCAGTAGATGAAGCACTCAAAGATAATGCTGTTCCCACTGTAGAAAAAGTCTTAGTAGTGCAGCGTACCAAACAAGATATTGATATGGTATCAGGGCGCGATGTTTGGTGGCACGAACTACAACCCACAGCATCAGCAGATTGTGCTGCTGAACCAATGGACAGTGAAGATATGCTGTTTATTCTCTACACAAGCGGTACAACAGGAAAGCCCAAAGGAGTTGTTCACACCACAGGGGGTTACAATCTCTATACTCATGTAACTACTAAATGGACATTTGACCTCAAAGATACGGATGTATATTGGTGTACTGCTGATGTAGGTTGGATTACAGGACACAGTTATATTGTTTATGGTCCTCTTTCCAATGGTGCAACTAGCTTAATGTATGAAGGTGCGCCGAGAGCTTCTAACCCTGGTTGTTTTTGGGATGTAGTAGAAAAATATGGCGTAACTATCTTCTATACTGCACCCACTGCAATTCGAGCTTTTATCAAGATGGGAGACGAACACCCCAACGCCCGCGATCTTTCTTCTCTCCGCATTTTAGGCACTGTAGGTGAACCCATCAACCCCGAAGCTTGGATGTGGTATCACAAAGTAATTGGTAATGAAAAATGCCCCATTGTAGATACTTGGTGGCAAACTGAAACAGGGGGATTTATGATCACTCCCTTACCTGGTGCAACTTCTACCAAACCAGGTTCAGCAACTTTTCCTTTCCCTGGCATTTTAGCCGATGTGGTAGATTTAGATGGTAATCCCGTCGGAGAAAATGAAGGTGGTTACTTAGTAATTAAGCATCCTTGGCCCAGTATGATGCGGACTGTTTATAAAAATGAAGAACGTTTCCGCCGTACCTATTGGGAGCATATACCACCCAAAGACGGTAAATACCTTTATTTTGCTGGAGATGGAGCGAGAAAAGACAAAGACGGTTATTTTTGGGTAATGGGTCGAGTTGATGATGTGATGAACATCTCAGGACACCGTTTAGGCACAATGGAAGTAGAATCAGCTTTAGTATCTCATCCAGCAGTAGCAGAAGCAGCAGTAGTATCTCGCCCAGATGAGGTAAAAGGAGAAGATGTCTATGCTTTCGTTACCCTAGAAGGTACTCATACTCCCAGTGATGAACTGAAAGCAGAACTCAAACAGCACGTAGTTAAAGAGATTGGGGCGATCGCTCGTCCAGGGGAAATCCGCTTTACTGATGCCTTACCTAAAACCCGTTCTGGTAAGATTATCCGCCGTTTCTTGCGAAATTTAGCAGCAGGAGAAGAACTAGTAGGGGATATCTCCACTATGGAAGACTTGAGCGTATTAGATAAGTTGCGTCAGGGTTAATCTCTCTACTGAGTCAGGAGACTGGGGAAGTGAGGAAGTAGGGAATTGGTATAATTCCAGCTAATGGCGATCGCTAAGTACATAAGTTCTAACAGCGATCGCATTTAAAGATTAAGGATAGAAACAATAATCCGTGAAGGAGGATTTGTATGTTGTGCTGTGGTTTTAATTCCCAAGGATGAAGGATGAAGGATAAAGGATGAATCAGTTATCAGTTATCAGTTATCAGTTATCAGTTATCAGTTATCAGTCATCAGTTATCATCTACCAGTATTTCTCTCTCTCACTCCCCCATTCCCCCAATCCCCAATTCCCAATCCCCAATCCCCCCGGGAGGAGACTTAATAGATCTAGGTATTGAACCCAAAATAGATCGGTTTTGTAATGAAGTCTCCTTCGGTGCCCCAATCCCCAATTCCCTATTACTTATCTAATGAAGACTTTGCGCCATGAGAATCAAAGATTTTCCTGTTACCCGACAAATACGCCAGTCTGGTAAAACAGTAGCACCCATTTGTTGATAAAAAGAAATAGCACTTTCATTCCAATCTAAAACACTCCATTCTAAACGCCCTGCATCTCTAGCCACAGCTAAATCTGCTAAATAACTTAATATGGCTTTACCAATACCCTGACGGCGATACTCAGGTAAAACAAATATGTCTTCTAAATAAATTCCTGGTTTAGTAAGAAAGGTTGAATAGTTATAAAAGAATAAACCAAAGCCAACAACTTTAGCTTCTACTTCAGCTACTATTGCTTCTATATAAGGTTGCTCTCCAAATAAATGGTTTTCTAAATCTTGAATATTTCCTGTAACTAAGTGAGATAGTTTTTCGTATTCTGCTAGAGCTTTTATGAGCCTAAAAATAGCTTGAACATCAGCAGGAACAGCACCGCGAATCTTAAAATTATTCATTATATTTAAAGTCTATTTTGTATATTCAGGTATCAATTTGAGTAAAGATCGATTCGTACTAAATTTTGATCGAGATTAATGATTCCTTGATTACGAGTTTCTCCTGTTTTTCTTCCTTGGCAATATTTTATTTCCCGTTTACCTACAGTATCACAGTATCTAATTTTTCTATTACCATCTTGAGCGCAAAATAATTCTAGTTTCCAGTTGGCATTACGCTGTTTAATTTCTTCAGAAGTAGTAATAGTGTAAGTAAAATTTCCTGACTCTATAGTTTGTTTCGTATCTTTATTATAAATCTGATATTCTACATTATGCTCTCCATCTTCATTGCCCAATTGACGTAAATTAAAATCATTCGATCCTAGTTGAACTTTTTTATAATCTCTAGTAATTTTCTTTCCTGTTCTAAGATTAATTAAATTAACTTCCAATCTTTTATTAGGCTCAGTGTTATAAGAAATAAACCGTAAATCACCATCAGCAGCCAACCCCGACCATGTTTCCCCTGGACAATCACCAACATACTTAACTAAATGACGATGAAATGTATCTTTAATTTCGCTAAATTCAACATGAATTCCCACATCATCATAAGCTACTACTTTAATGGCTGTGCCTATGATAATCAATAGGCAAACTATAATACTCGTCTTTAAAAACCTCATTCCTACTACTCGTTATCTAATTTTGACTTTGAGGGTAAAGTATTTTACTCTAAAAGTAAGATACTTAGTTACAAATTGTTACTATTGATTTTTTTGTATGTTGCAATCTGCTGAACCATGACAATAGGCGATCGCTTATTTTGTCGGACAATAAAAGCAATATCTGGGTAGTAAAATTTGATGGGTAGTATTAATTCATAAACTGTCATTATACCAAATAACAAATATATCTAAGAACCAGATAGATTACAACATAAAATTCATTAATTTTTCATAAAAATGTATAATATACATCACTTAGTATTAATTATTAAATAATAATTTAAAATGACTAAAGCTTTAAGCTGGCAAGAACTAGAAAAATTAACAGACTGGCAAATAGACAGAATTAACGGAGTTACCAACTCTCAAGCCAGATTGCGTTTATTTGGTCATAACGAATCAGATATACGAGTCACCCTATATCGGGATAATCATGCTTGGTGTCCTTACTGTCAAAAAGTTTGGCTATGGCTAGAAGAAAAACAAATCCCCTATCGCATTGAGAAAGTCACCATGTTTTGTTATGGGACAAAAGAAAGATGGTATAAACAAATAGTGCCATCAGGTATGTTACCAGCCATTGAGTTAGACGGGCGCATTATTACAGAAAGTGATGACATCTTAATTGCCTTAGAGCAAGTTTATGGCACATTAAATTATGGCATGAGCGACCCAAGAGTTATTCCTTTGCGTCAACTAGAAAGACTATTATTTAGAGCCTGGTGTACTTGGCTATGCTATCCGGCAAGACTACCTGGTGCAGAAAAACGCAATCGCGAACAATTTACAGAAGTAGTAGCTATGGTAGAAGAAGCTCTAGCAAAAACTCCATCCCCTTATTTTCTCGATGATTTTAGTACGGCTGATGTAATCTTTACACCCTATGTAGAAAGGATGAATGCCAGCCTTTACTATTACAAAGGTTATTCTCTCAGAGAAGAAAACCCCCGCTTGTCCGACTGGTTTGACGCTATGGAAAGCCGAAGCACCTACCGAGGTACTCAAAGTGACTTTCACACCCACTCCCACGATTTACCCCCACAAATGGGAGGCTGTTGGGAAAATGGCACACCACAAATGAAAATTAATAAAGCAAGAATAGACAATGGTCCCTGGTTAGGACTCCCAGATGTCACTTATACTGAGCCTGAAACTTCTCGCGCTGAAGCTCTCCAGAGGGTCATTAAGCATCGCGCTAATATTATTAAAGTTAATCCTGCTGATGATAAATTATTCGATGAGGCTCTGCGTTGTGCTTTGACCAATATGATGACAGGAGAAATGTGTAAACCTCCTGCGGGTTCAGATGTTGCACTGCGCTATTTACGAGATAGAATTAATGTGCCTCGGGATATGTCTATTTATGCAGCCAAGCGATTGAGACAATCTTTAGAAGATACGGCTGCTTTAGTAGGAGATAAGCAAGGTACACCTATTCCATTTCAACACAGACGCGATCAAGACCCTGCTAATTTTGCTAATAAATGATGAATCAGCTAACGTCGCCAGGAGCCCCACGCTATATCTGAAAGATTAGCGTTGGAATAAGTCTATTAAAATAGACTATAACTGTGATTAAAACTACAGAAGAGTCCTCTTGAGAGGACTTTTCTGTATTAGCCAAGAAATTTATTTCTTGGTGATTTATCGCGGATAGTGCAAAATATGAGGTTTAATTATAATTCTACCCATCCTACTAATAAATAACTAGAAAACAGTAGTAAGTTAACTAATAATATTGATTTTTATCGTAGTTATTTTAATTAAAAATAAGCGTTATCTTATAGTTTTTTGGTATTAAATAAACTAATATTATTTTTTTTACTAACTGATAATCTATAGTTATAAAATAAGGCGATCGCATTATTTTAAACACAATTACAATTAGCTTTCCATTACTATAAAAACTTGGCGTTTTTCTTTGCGCACCCCCCTTATTAAGGGGGGATTGCGCGAGTTTAAACAATTCTGTGTTAGCGATCGCCTATCCCTCACTTCTTTACCAAGTAAATGATACAATAGTATTAAAATATCCCTGATTACTGATTACTACTGACTGGTAGCTGAAAAAGGGGTTGCATTCATTAAGAAACATATTACCAAACAACATTTAAACAGCCTCATACCCTTTTGTGTTAAAATTTTTAAGTCTTTTGTCATAAAAGAGTTTTAACCAAGCTCTAAGCCATTTTTGGAGAGATTACATGACTGATAGCTACGGTGCAGATCAAATTCAAGTGCTGGAAGGTCTAGAAGCAGTACGCAAACGTCCAGGGATGTATATTGGTTCGACAGGACCAAGGGGACTGCATCATTTAGTATATGAGGTGGTAGATAATTCGATTGATGAAGCACTAGCTGGTCATTGTACTCATATAGAAATAGATATTACAGCAGAAGGTTCAATAAAAGTTACCGATGATGGAAGAGGTATTCCCACTGGTATTCATCCCAAGACTGGTAAGTCCGCTTTAGAAACAGTAATGACAGTATTACACGCTGGTGGTAAATTCGGCGGTGGTGGTTACAAGGTTTCAGGTGGTTTACACGGTGTTGGGGTTTCGGTTGTCAACGCTTTATCGGAATGGGTAGAAGTTACAGTATGGCGAGATAAAAAAACACATCTTCAACGCTACGAAAGAGGAATACCCCAAGGAGAATTAAAGGTAACACCCAACAAAGATAACCCTAAGCAAACAGGAACATCAGTACATTTCTTTCCTGACCCAACCATCTTTACTGATACTATCGAGTTTGAATACAGCGTTTTAGCAGGAAGACTTAAAGAGTTAGCCTATCTCAACGCAGGAGTTAAAATTACTTTTACTGACTACCGTCTAGAAGAACCTCATCAAGAAGTATATTTATATGAAGGGGGAATCAAAGAATATGTCGCCTACATGACTAGAGAGAAGCAAGCTTTACATGAGGACATTCTTTACGTTTCAGCAGAGAAAAACGGTGTCACAGTAGAAGTTGCTTTGCAATGGTGTATAGATGCGTTTAGTGATAACTTACTAGGTTTTGCCAATAATATTCGCACTGTTGATGGTGGTACGCACTTAGAAGGATTGAAAACAGTCCTCACTCGTACCATGAATAATTATGCTCGTAAGCGGAATAAATTAAAAGATGCCGATAAAAATCTTGGTGGGGAAAACATTAGAGAGGGTTTAACCGCAGTAATTTCGGTTAAAGTACCTGACCCAGAATTTGAAGGACAAACTAAAACCAAACTAGGTAATACAGAAGTTAGGGGGATTGTTGATTCTCTTGTAGGAGAAGTTCTCAATGAATATTTAGAGTTTAATCTTAATGTTGGGGATTCTATTATAGAGAAAGCTATTCAAGCTTTTAAAGCAGCAGAAGCAGCTAGACGCGCTAGAGAATTAGTCCGTCGTAAATCAGTGTTAGAATCTACTACTCTACCTGGTAAGTTAGCAGATTGTAGTTCTCGCGACCCTAGTGAATCGGAAATATTCTTAGTTGAAGGGGATTCTGCTGGCGGTTGTTTTGTTGGAACAACTGAAATAGCATTGACTGATGGACGTTATCTCAGCTTTGAAGAGTTAGTAGCAGAACAAGAACAGGGTAAACAAAATTTCTGTTATACAATTCGTCAGGATGGTCAAATTGGTGTTGAAAAAATCATTAACGCTAGAGTGACTAAGAAAGATGCAGAAGTAGTTAAAGTAACTCTCAATAATCATGAAGCTATCTTTTGTACTCCTGACCATCTTTTTATGTTACGAGATGGTAGTTATAAACCAGCAGCATCATTGACTCCTGATGATTGTTTGATGTCTTTTGATAATTCTGAAATAGTAAGATTATCTTTGGAGAGCCTATTAAGTACAGGAGTTAAAGTACTTCCTCAGAAAATAAAGTGTTTATCTCACGCAGAGACGCAGACACGCAGAGAGATTAACAGAGGTGATTATAATGATGGGATTCTTACTTTAGTAAAACCAAATTTAGGGTGGGGTATGACTCGCCTAGGGGAATACCGTATTGTTAATATTGAGACTGTTACGGAAAGGTATGATGTTTACGATATCGAAGTTCCTCACACTCACAACTTTGCTTTAGCTAGTGGTGTATTTGTTCACAATAGTGCTAAACAGGGAAGAGATAGACAGTTTCAAGCTATTTTGCCCCTCAGAGGTAAAATTCTTAACATTGAAAAAACTGACGACGCGAAGATATATAAGAATAACGAAATCCAATCTATGATTACTGCGTTGGGATTGGGTATTAAAGGAGAAGAATTCGATCCAGCACAGTTACGCTATCATCGAATAGTTATTATGAGTGTAGCTGGTGATGAACCAACTTTAGTATTGGATGAATATACTGGTCAAACAGAGTTTGTTAACATCGGGGATTTTATTGATGAATGTGTAGAAGGAAAACGCACTACTGAAAGATATCAGGTAATTTCTTTTGACCCTGTTACCCATGCTACTCGTTTCCGTCCCCTCAAAGCAGTCATTCGTCACTCTCATGAAGAACCGATGTATAAAATAACTACCAGATACAATCGGTCAGTAAAAGTAACTTCTTCCCATAGTGTGTTTGTCTATGAAAATGGTGAAGTAAAACTGAAAAAAGGTAATGAAATTCAAGAAGGTGATTTATTAGTTGCGAGTCGTCGCTTACCTCGTCCTCAAGAGAGTTTACAACCCATTGATTTACTAAAAACCTTCTACGAAGCTGGATTAACAGACTCTCTCTATCTCAAAGGGGAAGCAGTCAGAGAGGTTTCTGCTAAAAGAGTCCTCGCTAAACTAGACAAACCCGAACAATGGGAAAATCCTAGAGTGGAATTAGAAGCAACAGAATGGGATAAGTTAATTACTCAACGCAAAAAGGCTGGTATTTCTCAGAAACAAGTTGCTTCAGTGTGTGGTGTTAAACAACCCATTACTATCAGTCATTGGGAAAGAGGTATTAATCGCCCCACTTTACCCCATTTTATGAGTTATCTGGAGGCGATCGCGTTTACTGATAATATTGTTTATCAAACTATTCCTTCTAAGATTGACGAAGTCGAAGCAGGCTCCGTCGTTTTACGGCGGAGTACCTTCGACCAGTTACTAGAACAAGATGACACTAGTAATAATTCCCGTTGGCGAGAAGTAAGTGCTTATAAGCCTATTAGTTTCTTTACTCCTAGTGAATTAAATCAGTTAGGAGAGGAGATTGAATTAGTACCCCAAGCACATCATGATCAAGCTTTTAATCGTTATCTTCCCGTCAATCGTGAGTTAATGTATTTCTTAGGCTGGTATGTCGCAGAAGGAACATTAAGCAAACATCAGGTTAGTTTGAGTCTTGGTGAGAAAGATACACAATTCATTCCTGAATTAACTTCTACTATTGAAACAATCTTCGGTGAAACTCCTCGGCAATATAATGACCCTGATAGTAAAGGAATTCAACTATATTTCCATAGTGTAGTAGCAGCCAGACTATTAAAAGCTTGGGGAATAGCTGAAGTTGCACATCACAAACAACTTCCCAATATTGTCTTCAGTGTCAGTGAAGAATTACAACTTGCTTTCTTAGAAGGTTATTTCTTAGGAGATGGTACAACAGTAGGAAAAAATATATCCTTTACTACCAATTCCCAGAAGTTGAAAGATGGATTATTGTATTTATTGGGACAGTTGGGATTAGTTGCTAGTCATACTCATCATCAACCTTCAACTAATCAGACAATTCAAACCCGCCACCCTTATTACACTATTACAGTATGTGGAAAGGAACAAATAGAATATTGTCGTCCTATTTGGCAAAAGCATCAGAATGCAGAGAAATTAGAACAACATTTAGCTAATCCTCATAGTAAATCTCAAGATTACATCATTATCAGTGATGACTTGATGGGATTAAAAGTAACATCTAATCAAGAAATCGATTTAGTTGGCGACTTCGTTTATGATTTCTCTGTACAAGATGATGAAAACTTCGTCTGTGGTACAGGTGGCGTGGCTTGTAAAAATACGGACGCTGATGTTGATGGGGCGCACATCCGTACTCTATTACTAACCTTCTTCTATCGCTATCAACGGGATATGGTAGATCAAGGATATGTTTATATTGCTTGTCCTCCACTGTATAAAATAGAAAGAGGGCGTAATCATTACTATTGTTATAGTGAGAGGGATTTACAGCAAAAAATAGCAGAATTCCCCGCCAATGCTAACTATAATATCCAGCGATTCAAAGGTTTAGGAGAAATGATGCCACAACAATTGTGGGATACTACCATGAATCCTGAAACTCGCATGATGAAACGAGTGGAAATTGAAGACGCAGCCGAAGCAGATAGGATATTTACTGTCTTAATGGGGGATAGAGTAGCACCCAGAAGAGAGTTTATCGAAACTAATGCACCTAAGTTGAATCTAATGGATTTGGATATTTAGTTATTGTCTTTTTACTCATAAGCCTAAATATTTACGCATAAGTTAAAATATTTACGCATAAGCTTAAATATTTTTTACTCATAAGCTTAAATATTTAAGGTACAATCTAGGGTATCTCACGGGGTTCATGAACACCTGAAGCAAGTTTAGGCGAGACCCCTCACAATTATAAGAGATACCCTTATCTTATGGCTGTTTCTAGAAGACTAGTTGGGAATCGCGGATACAAGCAGACTGTCGGCAATTTTAGTAGCTGCAAAATGAAAGGAAGGAGCAAAAAATTAAAATACCAGCCTTCATCAGTTAGCAGTAAGAGCCTAACAATTAAATGGATTAGTTAAAAGGCTGGTATTTTAATAAAGCGCAAGTCCCAAAACGGGTGTTTGGTATGATTCCGCGCTCAAAAGAGATTTTATGTACTGGCTGGAATTCGATCCAGATGTTGTATCTTATACAACGATAGCTATGTCATTTAATTTTTACGAGTCAGGCAAACTCAAACAATATGTTCCCGATTTCCAGGTTATTCGCTGTCGGAAGAAACAAATTATCGATGTTAAATCTAGAAAAACACTTCAGGGCAATCGATATAAGCGACGGTACCAGCAATTAACTAGTATTTGTAATAATACGGGATGGACATTTGTTGCCTTGAGCGAGTTGGAAGTGAGAAAAGAGCCAATCTTCTCTAATATCAAGCTACTTTATCGATATGCACGAGAAAGCTTCAGTATTAATGAATATCGAGACTGTTTGGAAGTGGTTAGATCTCAAGTCCCAACTTCGTTAGCAAATATTTATCAAATTCTTGACTGCCATAAAATTCCTCGTAATGTATTGCTCAAGTTGATATTCTGTTGCTCAGTCGAGATAGATCTCAAGCAACCTATTCAGTTAGACAGTGAGATCACAGCAGTCTCAGAAAAAATTGATTGGGAGAGATTATTAAATGTCTAAAATAACGTTGCGAGATGGTTTAAAGTTTGAACTGTATGGACAAGAATATGAATTAATCGCACGCATACCTCCAGGAGACTGGAAAATCCGCAATGTAGTTACAATAAAAGAAACTAGCTTGTCAGAAACTGATATTATAGACCTTTTGTTTAAAGGGGAACTTCAGTTCATTACGGCAAAGTTTCAACAACATATCGCTTTCCCCGATCTGAATGAAACAGATAGAAACAATGCAATTTGGCGAGAAAAATATGTCAAGAAAGTCTTAGAAGAGGGGATAAATAAGTCTACTAAACAAGCTTTAGAACCAATCATTAAAGAAGTATATCGTCAGATAAAACTAGACGAGAATATCCCACAAGAAATTCAGAATAAACCTAAACCTTCATATAGTTCGGTTTATCAATGGGTCAAGAAATACAAGCAATCTGAAGGGAGTATTCATTCTTTAGTATCAAATACTAAAAAGAAAGGCAATCGTAACTCCAGATTAGCTCCAGAAGTTCACAATATTATCCAACAAGCAATTGATGAGATATACCTCAATCGTAACCAAGGTTCTATCAAAGATACCTACGATCGCGTGATTGTTTTGATTGTAGAAGAAAATCAGTATAGACAATCTTTAAGTTTGCCAGAGCTAAAAATTCCTAACTATATGGCAATTCGGAATATCATCAAAAAAATTCCTTCTCAAAAGAGAGATGAAGCACGTTTAGGAAAGAGAACCTCAGATTTGATTCATCGCCCTGTGAGTGCTGGTAAGAGCCTCAATCCTACTAGACCATTGGAGGTCGTAGAAATCGATCACTGTAAGTTACCTTTCTTTGTTTTGGACAATGAGCATAGATTACCAGTAGGTTTACCCTGGCTTACATCTGCAATCGATGTGTATTCACAAACGGTCGTTGGATATTACTTAACTTTTGACCCACCTAGTTATCTTTCAGTTATGTATTGCTTGTTGCATAGCATTCGAGCGAAAGAATACGTAAAATCGGAGTATGCTCGCGTCAAAAATAATTGGACTTCTTTTGGTTTAATGGAAACCCTCAAAGTCGATAATGGTAGAGATTTTCGAGGCAAATCATTAGAAGACGCTTGTCGTGAACTAAAAGTAAATTTAGAATTTTGTCCTGTTAGAACACCTTGGTATAAACCTACAGTTGAGAGATATTTTGGCAGTATTCAGAAACAGTTGAATGGCAAAATTCCAGGAAGTTGCGCCAAGTTTTTGGAAGAAAATGATTACGATCCCAAAAAGCAGGCGGTTGTAACGCTAGACGAACTACAAGAAATCATTCATATCTTCCTAATAGATATACATAATCAAAGTTCCCATACTAAATTTAAAAATCCTCGCGCTTCAGTTTGGGATCATGGAGTCCTATCCTATCCTATTTCCTTGCCCAGTTCTGATGATACTTTAAAGGTTTTATTAGGAGATATTGAAGAGAGAACTATCAGTAGAAAAGGAATTGAGTTTTATTATTTGTTTTACAATAGCGATCGCCTACAAGCATTACGCGATCGCTATGAGGCAGGCGATTTCCGTAGAAGAGACAAAATTAGAGGAAGAGAAAAAGCTAAGTTTAAATATAATCGGAACGATATTTCAGTTATTCATGTCTTCGATCCTCAGACAAGAGAATATGTAGCAGTTCCAGCGATAAATCAGAATTACACTCAGAGTCTCTCACTGGCTCAACATAGAATTATTCATCGATATGCTTTAAATCAAGGAATAATTCAAAATGGGCAAAATGTAGATGTTGTCGCACTAGCATTAGCCAAACAGCAAATTCAAAATATTGTTGGCGATGCAATAAAGAAAACAAAAGCAGCAAAAACTTCTAAGCAAGTAATCAAATATATGGGAACAGGTAGGGGTGAAGATATAATTTTCGCCCAAGAAAGATCAAAGGGGATCGAGCCTGCCAATCCATTTGATGAAATTACAGTTGATGCAGAGCCAGTATTATCTAATATCAATGCGGGTATATCTGATTTCTCCAGTGCTGTAGAGTTAGACGCTAAAGCTGAAGAAATTTCTGTTGAAATATTGCCAGAGAATTCTGTTAATACCAAAAGCGAAACTAAACCTTCAAAGACTCAGAAAAAGTCCCAGTCAAAAGCTGGGAAAAAATCGATAGCTCGCAAATCCAAATCAGAGCGAAAAAATAAGACCAGTTCAACTGCTAACAAGAAGCAACAAGAATCTCTGAGAGAAAAGCAGCACATTATAGATAATCTAGCTGAAACAAGTTCATCTACAAATAAGAAACAAGAGCAACCGCCAAAACAAGAGACAAAATCGAGAGCCAGTATTGGATTGCCTCAATGGAAACCTCCTTCCCGATAATTTAGCGGTGAGATCGAGCCACGTTTGAGATGGCTTTCATAACATTAGAAATTCAAACTTATTTCAATACTGAAATTTATGTCTAAAGATACTAAATACGCTACAACTAAGGAAAAAATAATAGCTGCAAATCAAATCTATGCTACCTATCCTTTATTTAATCGCGTGCTAGAAGATATTTACGAATGTCATTACAGTCCCGAAACTAACGCAGACAGCGATCCCGATTGTCTTTTGTTAATTGGCGAAGCGGGAGCAGGAAAGACAACAATTTACAAAACTTACGCTCAAAACTATCCCAGACAAGAAACAGATGAGGGGAGTATTGTCCCTATAGTGTATACACCAATTCCCGTCCCCGCAACGGTAAAAGGGCTAGTGGAAGCTATCTTAAAAAAGCTTGGCGATCCTCTATACAACAAAGGAACAACTACTAATCAGACCAGTAGGGCATACGATCTATTAGCTGCTTGTCAAGTCGAACTTATTGTACTGGATGAATTTCACCATTTTATCGATCGCGAATCTCAACGAGTTTTGAGAAACGTTTGCGATTGGTTAAAGAATCTAATTTTAAATACCCGGATACCCGTTGTGTTATTTGGATTACCTGAGTCTAAAAGGATTTTGGAGGTTGATAATTCACAGTTAAGCCGTAGATTTACTTATCGTCATGAATTGATTCCTTTTCCTCGCAATGATTCGGGAATGAAGTTGTTTCGACAATTTCTCAGTGATATAGAAGAGCAGTTACCTTTGGCAGAAAAATCTGGATTAGCTAACAAGTCTATGGCTGAACGTATTTATTACGCAACTGACGGCACTATTGCCCATATTATGACACTAATTCGTAAAGGGGCTACTTTAGCGATCAAACAAGACCTAAAACGACTCGATTTAGAGATTTTGAATACTGTTTACGAGAGACACCTCAAGCATGAAAAGCCTTTTAAATATACCGAGCCGTTTCTGGTTAAAAGACTAGATTTTGAGGGAAGTTATGCGTTTGATATAAGTAAACAAAGAAGAAGGGCATTTATGGGAGATGGTATTTTCAGAAATGGGCGATCGCAAAGTCAAAGCTTATCGCTCTGTTTTGGATTATGAGTGGTTAGAGCGGGAAAAAATAAAGATTTGCCCTACTTGTTTTGCTACTGATGGTTATTATCACAAAGACCAGTGTTTGTGGTGCTATACCAGTTGTTATATTCACCAATGCTTATTAGTTGATACCTGCCCCCAATGTCAGTCTGTGTGGAATTGGGATGAGTTGAAGAATGACTGGAAATGTAAATGCGGATGGCAGTTTGGTGAGACGTTAGTTACCAAAATAAAGCAAGAAGAAAATGACTTAAGTGAAGTAGTAGCTCGTAGCTGCAAATTAACAGAGGGGAAATCAACATCTCTAAGTTCTAAATCTCCACTTTCTGACCTTAGCTTATCCCAAATATCGCTGCTAATGATATCTACTGCCCTATCGCTACACAATCCAGGAGATAGTTTATATCGACTTCAATTACCATTGACTAATCGAAAGCTACACAAATTGCTATCAAAATCGGCACAGATATATGAAACTGGAACTAGCAATTTATCGTATTTTATAGAATGGTTCGATCGCTTTTATCGAGTGGAGTACAAGCGATTTGGACAAAGAAAAAACCATTTACAGAAATTAAGCCTCGTTGCCACCTTCCGACGCAAGTTAGAAGACCTTCATCTGAAATAATGACTCCAAGAGATTGCAATCTATATCAAGATTGACACAACACAACTTCAGTCCTGTTGATTCTTTTTTTGCTGCCTTGAAAATCCCTGAGATGGAATTTCGCCTTTGTCTTTAGCTTCTTTTAGTGCCATCTCCAATAAAAAGGCTGCCAGATTTGCCAGAGAACGTCCTTGAGCGTTCGCCCAATCTTCCAATTCATCCACCACCGAATCTGGCAAGGTTACATTGATTCGCTTGCTCACAGATTTATCACTACTCATAACTTATTTCTTTAACTATGTTAATACTCCGCGTTTCACAATCTATTATCTATATCTCATAGTAATATATTTACATCATATCTGATGTAAATATGTGATATTATATGAAAAAGAGATGTTTATAGCGATCGCTGCAAAATTAGATGAAGAGCGGGAATTTGGAATAAAATATATTACTTCGCCGTCCCAGACCTTACGCAGATGAGGATTTGGCTGGCTATGTTCTTCGTCTAAGCCAAGTCAACCGTTATTCTTCACCCCAATGGATTTATAGTCTGGCAGAAATTCCTCAGTATGCAGCTAATGGGAACTTTTGCGATCGCACTACTCAGGATTTTTCTAAATTGGCTCGATTACTTTCAGTTGAAGAGTCTACGCTATGGAAAATGGCTTTTCGGGAGTACAAATCGAGCAAAGTTGCTAGAGTCAAATTTTTTGGCAGATCTTTACCCACCTATAATCTATCTAAGCTTAAGGCAAAGATATGTCCCTGTTGTCTGGCAGAAAAGTCTTATTGTCGAAAGATTTGGAATTTAATTCCCCTTACAGTCTGTCCGATTCACCATTGCTTGCTTGTAGATGTTTGCCCTCAATGCGATCGCCCTATTCGTTGGGATCGTAATTCTGTCAATGAATGTAAGTATTGCAAGCTAGATTGGTGCGATATTAGATCGAAAATCCTTGAATTACCAAAAACTATTCCTTCTCATTTGTTATTCGCAGCTTGCGGTTTAGGAAAATTGCGAAAAGCCGAACTTCAACTAATTGGCGATTGCCACCCGATTTTGAATTTAGAATTGGAACACCTGATTAGTCTTTTTTCCTTTTTTGCAGGTCAACTAATTGATGTTGGTGACACAACAGGTAAATTTATCGCTACCAATCGTAGCAATGTTGAATTACACGAACTATTTCTTTCTGCTTGGAATTATCTCCAAGAATTTCCTCATGGCTTTGAGCGTTTCTTAGAATGGTACAAAAATAGAAGTTCTCACCCAGAGAGAGATACGGGAATAGCTAGAGATTTTGGTAACTTTTATCGCCGACTTTATAAAAATTTTCCTAGACAGACTTTTGGCTTTCTACACGAAGCTTTTGAAAATTATTTAGCGACTCAATGGGATGGAGGTTACTTAAATTCAAAACTGGGACGGATTGAAATACCTGATGGTAGCGATCGCAAATTTCTTTCTGGAGTAGAAACGGCAAAGTTGCTTAAAATGACTGAAGCTTGGGTATTGCGATCGGTTGAGTGTGGTACTTTAAAGGGTCGGTTGCGTAAAATGGGCAAAAGAACATCGATATTAGTCGAAAGAGAGAGTGCAGAAGCTTATCTACAAAACCTGAAAAATGCTATTTCTCCCAAGGACGTAGCTACGATTTTAGGGATTGGACGCAAAGCTGTAGTTAATCTAATCGAACACTCTTGTTTGACTGCTTTTCGAGGACGTACTGTAGATGGACATCAAAAATGGCTGATAAATCGCAATGCACCAGTTGAGCTATTGAACCATATTGATACTCTATTGAATGAAACAATAAATAATGAGATAACCAACAAATGTTCTTTCGACTTGGCAATTCGCAGATTGAGTGGTTCTGGATGCACAATTGGTAGTTTGGTTGAGGCAATTTTAGATAAAACCATAGTTCCAATTAGCAAAGACAAAGGAATTGGATTGAAACAGTATTGCTTCGATGTCCGAGATGTAAATCGTCTGGTAGAGGAATACTTCAAAGGAGACGAAGAAATTTTAACCGTATTAGATGTTGCGATCCTGCTAGGGGTAAAGCAACAAGTAGCTGCATTTTGGATCGATCGCGGTTTTATTGAGGCGGAGATCGAGATTCACCAACATCATCGTCATAGAAAAGTCTTAAAGTCGTCGATAGCAAAATTTCATACCCAATATGTCACTGCTGTTGAATTAGCTTGTCAGATACATACTTCTCCCAGAAAGGTAATTAGTTTGTTAAATGAAAAAAATGTTTTTCCCATTAGTGGAAAGCAAGTTGATGGTGGAAGGCAATATCTATTTTTGAAACAGCAGGTAGTTGCTTGTTTTTACTGAAATTATTATTTCTAAGTGCTGCCTAACCACAAAAAAACATTCAAAACAATGCAATGAATGAAATACTCGCTCTTAAGCAAGAGCTACTCGAAAGCAATTTTTAACTATAAATTAAATAAGGTAATACAGAATAATTACGACTATTCTGCGATGCGTATTATCATGACTATTCGCAAATTTATTTTCAAAAACGGGAACACTTGGGTAGTAGTGAACATTTACCTTAAAAAGTGAAGTTTCAAAGTACTGTTAATAGACTCAAAACGACTTCTAATACTAAGAAATATTCTTTTTCATTTACGACTGGAGGTCTTCTTTATCAAGAGTCGGTCAGACTCGCTACTCTTTTTGCAGAGTTTGGCAATTGGAATCATGTGCGAAATCTAGTTGTCGATCAAAATCTGCTTCAGACCAGAACCCAAAAATCTTCTGTAAGGCTTTGTAGAGAGATTTGTTCTAGATTAAAGACCCTTGGCGAGAAAGAATTAGATTTACTAGTTGACGGAACAGTCAAGGATAAAGGTTATATTCTTTGGCTAGCACTGTGCCGACGCTATAAATTCATTCGCGACTTTGCTGTTGAAGTTTTAAGAGAAAAACTTCTAAATCTAGAGACAGAACTTCAAATCGAAGATTTTGAGTTTTTTTTCAATCAAAAAGCAGAGTGGCATGATGAATTAGAAGCTCTCAAGCCAGAAACTAAGATTAAAGGGCAGCGAACACTTTTCAAGATGCTGCGAGAAGCCGATCTTTTAAGCACCGAAAACAGAATTCATCCAGCTCTACCAAGCACTTCTTTAATAAACACAGTTTTTTTAGAAAGGCAAAAGGAAGCTTTATTTTTTCCATTATTAGAATCTCAGCTTGGGGTAGGAAATTGGTAAGAGATATAGCTACAGAACCATTAAAAAGACGCTTTGAGCATCTTGAAACAGTTATTTCTAGCGATCGCTTTTTAAAAAAACAGGGTTTGGGTAACGAAGTGCCATTTTTTATCTGTCCTTATAAACCTGAAGAATCAATCGAGATGGAACGTTCGAGAAAATCGCTCCGTAATAAGTTGACAAAGCAAGGAGTGTCTGTATTGGAAATAAACCTCTATGATTTCTCAATCGAGCTACTAAAACAGCGTGGAATCTGGGATAAAGTTCTCGATCGAGAAAAATCGGTATCGAAAGATCAGTTGAAGGAGCTGTTGCAGGGAGTTCTCGATCCCGAAGCTCATTTGATACCTGGAATTGCCAACAAAATGTCTAATTCAGAATTTCAGGTAATGTTCCTATCTGGAGTAGGTGAGGTATTTCCCTATATTCGCTCGCACAATATTTTGAACAATTTGCAGAGTACTGCAAAAGAGCAGCCAACGGTGGTATTTTTTCCTGGTGCTTATACTCACTCTTTGGAATCTGGTGCTTCTCTCGATCTTTTTGAAAAGCTGCACGATGACAAATACTATCGAGCGTTCAACATTTTTCACTATGAAGCATAACGAGGAAATAGATGATGAGTTTAAAAAGCATTTTTACCAAACCGATAGACCGACCTATTGATGGAGTTATCAAAGCAGACGATCGCAAAAGTCTGGGGATTGAAATTGAAGAGTATGTATTGACTGAAGAAATAGAAAAGCGTCTTGAAAATTTTTTAGATGCCTATAACAGTTATAAGGGAGCCAATGGAGTATGGATATCGGGCTTCTTTGGTTCGGGAAAATCCCATCTACTAAAAATGCTAGCTCTTCTTCTGGAAAATAGAGTTATAAACGATCTTTCCGTACTAGAAAGCTTTTTACCCAAATGTGAAAAAAACGCATTTTTGAAGGGAGGTTTTCAAAAGGCTGCAAGAATTCCTTCCAAGAGCATTCTGTTTAACATCGACCAAAAAGCAGATGTCATCAGCAAAACTCAGATAGATGCCCTACTGGCAGTTTTTGTAAAGGTTTTTGATGAAATGTGTGGCTACTATGGCAAACAAGGCTACATCGCTCAATTTGAACGTGACTTGGATAAACGCAGCAATTATGAGGACTTTAAAGCAGCATATCAAGAGATAGCAGGGATAGATTGGCAAGAGGGAAGAGAACAGGCAATTTTAGAGTCCCAAAACATTGCTAAAGCTTACAGTCGAGTTACGGGCAACGATGCCTCCAGTGCAGAAGGAATTCTGGATAAATATCGCAATCAGCACAAAGTATCAATTGAGGACTTTGCCGATCAAGTATATGCATACCTGGAGCAGCAGCCTGCTAACTTTCGCTTAAATTTCTTTGTTGATGAGGTAGGACAGTACATCGCAGACAACGTGAAGCTAATGACTAATTTACAAACGATTGCTGAAAGTCTAGCTACCAAGTGTCAGGGTCGTGCTTGGATAATTGTCACAGCTCAAGAAGATATGGATATGGTTGTAGGCGAACAAAGCCATCAGCAGGGTAATGACTTTTCTAAGATCCAAGCTCGTTTTGCCAATCGGATGAAGCTGAATAGTCAAGATGTTGCGGAAGTCATTCAGAAACGATTGCTTTTGAAAAATCAAAAGGGCTTAAGCGAGCTTTCTAAGCTTTATGATGAGCAATCAAATAACTTCAAAACGCTGTTTGACTTTAGCGATGGCTCTCGAACTTACAGTAACTTTCAAGATTGCGATCATTTTATTCATTGCTATCCCTTTGTTCCTTATCAATTCGCTCTTTTTCAATCTGCGATTCAAAATCTATCGGTACACAATGCCTTTGAGGGGAAACACAGTTCTGTTGGAGAACGCTCGATGTTAGGAGTGTTCCAAGAAGTTGCTATCAAAATTCAAGACTACAACATAGGTCAGCTTGCCACCTTCGATCTCATGTTTGAAGGAATTAGTTCTGCACTCAAATCGAGCATTCAAAAATCTATTTTGCGAGCAGAACGGGATCTGGAAGACAAATTTACCCTTAAATTGCTTAAAGCACTTTTTTTAGTGAAGTACGTTAAGGAGTTTAAGCCAACTCCACGAAATCTTTGCGTATTAATGCTAGATGAATTTGACAGGGACTTAGTACAGCTACGCAAACAAGTCGAAGCAGGATTAAGTCTTTTAGAACGAGAAACCTACATTCAAAGAGCGGGAGAGCTATATGAATATCTTACCGACGAAGAAAAAGATATCGAGCAAGAGATTAAGAATACGGAAGTAGAGCAAGCGGTTGTCAGTCAAGAATTAGCCAAACTCATTTTTGACCATACCCTCAAGCAGAAAAAGATCCGTTCTGAGTCCAATGGTAAGGACTATCCTTTTTCTAGAAAGATGGACGATCGTCTGTACGGCAGTCAGCAAGAACTTACCATACATGTTATTACTCCATTTAGCGAACATGCAGAGAGCGAAGATATCCTAAGAATGCAGAGTATGGGGCATAGTGATGAACTTTTGATTGTTATGCCAGCCGACGAAAGGCTTATGCGAGATCTGCCCATGTACAAGCGTACAGAAAAATTTGTTAAGCAAAACATATTCATTACTCAAAAGGAAGCCGTAAAAAGAATACTTGCAGCCAAGAATGCTCATAATAATCAACGATATAGCGAGTTACGACAGCGTATCGAAACACTATTAGGAAAAGCCAAATTAATTATTAATGGGAGTGATGTTGATGTGAGTAGTGAGCATGCCCAAATTTCTATTGTTAAAGGATTCCAGCAGCTAATCACTAAAACATATCCCCATCTACAAATGCTGCGAGGAACGATCTATCGCGAACAAGATTTAGAAGGAGTATTAAATCAATCTACTGGGTTGTTTGCAACCGCTCTTTCGGATGCAGAAACGGAAGTACTGAGCAAGATTCAAACTAACAAAAATACTGGTGTTAGAACGACCGTTAAAAAGCTTCTAGATACTTTTGAACGTAAACCCTATGGCTGGGGATATGCTGCTATTCTCTGCACGGTGGGCAGTCTATTGGCGCGGGGCAAACTGGAACTTCGTGCGGATGGAAATATTCTTGAGGGGAATAAACTACTTAAATCTCTGCAAAATTCAAAAGAACATAGCAACCTAATTCTAGACCCACAGCTTGATTTTACTAACTCTCAAGTTCGCGCACTTAAAGTTTTTTATGAAGAATTCTTTGATGAACACCCTGCTCCAGGAGAAGCGAAAGAAGTGGCTCAAGCGACAGGAGAAGCTATGGGGCGATCGCTCGCTGAACTAGAGAGTCTTACTTCAGGAAAAGACCATTATCCTTTTCAAGAAAAATTAGACAAGGCGATCGCGATTTTGAAGGAGGTTAGTGGTAAACCCTATGCCTGGTATCTCACCGAACTATTAGATCGAGAAGATGACCTGCTAGACCTCAAGGAAGATATTCTTGACCCGATTAGCAAATTTATGAAAGGGTCGCAAAGAGATATATTCGATAACGCCCACAGCTATTTAAAAGAGCAGGAAGCCAATTTTGCCTACATCGAGGGGGATGAAGTAGAGCAGATCGCAGAGATTTTAAACAACGAGCAGTGTTTCAAGGGCTGTTTGATGAAGGATCTAAAAGCCTTGCTAGACAATCTACAAGAGAAAGTGTCAGCGCAAATAGAACAGGAGATTCAGAAAGCCGAACAAAAGTTCAATGATTTAGAAAATAGGCTCATTAACCATCCAGATTATGAGGTACTCTCCCCACAGCAACAAGCTGAAGTCTGCCAACCTTTTTCTAACTTGAAAGAAAAAGTTGAGACACAAAATACCATCGCTGTTATTCGCGATACCTTACGCAGCTTTGAAGAACGTGAATACAACCATCTGCTGACTAAAATTCATAACTGGGTTAATCCAGAATCGACAAATGAATCAGAGATTGAATATGTTTCTTGCCGAGATATTCAAGTTGCTTTTGATAAGCCTTTCCTCAGCGAACCATCGGACGTGGATTCCTATCTTAAAAGCTTAGGTGAGGTTTTACGACGGGAGATTGAAAACGGCAAAAGAATCAGCATTTAGGAGGTTATTATCATGGACACCATGAATCTGAAAAAATTTGCCCAAAATGCTCGCCGAAGTCTAATCGAGCAGGTTACTAATAAACTGACTTTAGTGCTTGCCGATAATAGTGCTGCCCGTCGTCAATATCCTCATGCGGTAGAACAGTTAGAAAAAGAAATTTCCACTCTTTCCAAAGAACGGGTCATTGATAAAGTAGCTTACATCTGGTTTAACCGCTTTTGTGCTTTGCGCTTTATGGATGTCAATCGCTATACAAAGATTGGCGTAGTTTCTGCTGCGGAGGGAAGATCGCAACCAGAGATTTTAGCTGAAGCTAAGATGGGTCACATTGAGGACAAGATGGTGTCAGCTAAGACTCAGGGGGAGATTGTTGCCCTTTTAAGTGGAGAAACTCCCAGCCCAGACCCCCAGGGAGAAGCCTATCGTCTGCTGTTGGTAGCGGTTTGCAATGAATATCACAAAGCTATGCCCTACCTGTTCGAGAAGATAGCTGACTACGTAGAACTTTTAATTCCCGATGACCTGCTTTCGTCTGAATCGATTCTGGCTGCTACTCGCGAAGCGATGACTCCAGAGGCTTGTCAGAATGTGGAGGTAATTGGTTGGCTGTATCAGTTTTATATCTCTGAGAAAAAAGATCAGGTTTTTGCGGGACTGAAAAAGAAACAGAAAATTACGACCGAGAATATCCCCGCAGCTACCCAACTTTTTACGCCCCATTGGATCGTGCGATATTTGGTAGAAAATTCTTTGGGGCGGTTGTGGATGTTGAATCATCCAGGATCTAAGTTGGCGGACAAGATGGAATACTATATTCCCCCCGAAGAAGTAGAGACGGATTTTCTCCAGGTAAAAACACCTGAAGAGATCAAAATTTGTGACCCTGCCTGCGGTAGCGGTCATATGCTAGTGTACGCCTTCGATTTACTCTACGCTATCTACGAAGAAGAAGGGTATGAACCATCGGAAATTCCCGAAAAGATTTTAACCCACAATCTCTACGGCATTGAAATCGACGAACGGGCGGGAGAGCTAGCAGCCTTTGCCCTGACTATGAAGGCGCGGGAAAAGTACCGTAGGTTTCTCCGCAAACCAGTACAGCCCAATATTTGCGTGTTAAAGCCGATTGAATTTACTGATGATGAGTTGACCCAATACATGAATTTTATCGGGCAAGACTTGTTTACAGCTCCCCTATTGGAAACACTAAATCAGTTTAAAGAAGCCGACAACTTTGGTTCTTTGATTCGACCAGTCGTAACCGATGTAGAGAATATGCTGGAACTGCTAGAGAGTAAGGATATAGGAGGGCAGTTATTTCATTAAATGGCAAGAATCTTTTAAAACCCTATCAAAACAATGCGCTGAAGACCCCAGAATCGAGCAAGATTTAGCAACGCGAGAGATTACGGATCTGATTGACATAGATTACTTTCGAGTAATCGAGAACAAAATTATTAGCGATCTTGTTCGCGGTGTTGTAACTAAAACCGCATCTTCTTTTGATGTTACTTCCTGGATTCGGCAGCGCAAACAAAGCTATTGGTATAAAGAGTTTGAACATTTATACAAAGCTATTGATGCAGCAGCTCAGTTGATAAAAGAGTTAAATGAAGCATACTTGACAATGGATTCTCTTACAGAAGGATTTCAAAAATATTGTCACTCTTGGTTTCGCCTAGACCAACTCTATCGTAAATTCGTTTACCATGTGCTTCAATCTGCGGAATCTACTGTAATGGAAAGTTTGAGCGATCTAGTTGAGAATCATTACGTTAACAACTACCTTTTGCCTCTAAACGATCGCTGGCAAAATTTGGTAGATGCTACAGGGAAATGGTCTGCTGCTGACGTGATTCTTCAGAGAAAATTTTTCTCCCGTTGGATAAAACCATTCTTGAAGAAGAATCGCAAGGTATTTGTAATTATTTCCGATGCCCTACGCTATGAAATCGGGGAAGAGTTTTTAAGGTTAATTCGCAGCGAAGACCGTTACGAAGCAGATCTTGAAGCTGCCATGACCATGTTACCCAGCTATACTCAACTAGGCATGGCAGCGTTGCTACCCAATGGTTCTCTAAGCCTAACCGACAAAGGCAATGTTGAGGTAGACGATCAAAGCTCCCAAGGGCTAGTAAACCGCCAAAAGCAATTAGATCGCGCTCTTCCTGAACGGGCTACTGCGGTCAAAGCAGAAGAATTGATGAAGCTCAATCAAGAAGATAGGCGATCGCTAGTTCGCAACCACGATGTTGTATATGTCTATCACAACCGTATCGATGCTACAGGTGACAAGCGAGACTCAGAAGAGAGGGTTTTTGAAGCGGTAGAAGATACCCTCAAAGAGTTAATTCAACTGGTTAAGAAACTGGCAAATGCAAATGTTAGTAACATTTTGATTACGGCAGATCACGGGTTTATTTACCAAAACCGCAGCCTCGACGAGAGTGATTTTGCCAGCGTCGAACCCCAAGGAGAAGAAATTCTGTTTCGCGATCGCCGTTTTATCCTCGGAAGAGGTCTTGAGGAAAATTCTAGCCTACGAAAGTTTACTTCAGAAGAACTAGGACTCTCAGGAAACTTGGAGGTACAAATTCCTAAATCAATCAATCGATTACGGCGCAAAGGTTCTGGGAGCCGATACGTTCATGGAGGGGCATCGTTACAAGAAATAGTCATCCCCGTGCTTAAAATCAACAAAAAACGCCAGAGCGATACAACTTTAGTTGAGGTAAACATTATTCCTGGGGCAAGTTCGATTATTTCTTCCAAACAACTGGTAGTTACTATCTATCAAACAGAAGCTATCACCGAAAAAATACATCCTAGATACCTAAGAGCGGGAATTTATGCTCAAAATGACGAACTAATCTCCGATGCCCATGAACTTTCTTTCGACATTACCTCTCCTAATTCAAGAGAACGAGAGCAAAGGGTAATGTTTATCCTAACCAAGAAAGCAGATGAATTAAACGGACAAGAGGTAACTTTACGTCTCGAACAAAAACATGCAGGGACATCCCAATACAAAGAGTATAAGTCACTAAAATATACTATGCGCCGTTCGTTTACCAGTGATTTTGATTTTTAAAGGAGGGTAAATCTTGAAGAATCAATTTGATCTCAAAATTAACCAGCACTTTCAAGGTCTTGTTGTACGCAAAGATCTGGTGAAAATGGTCAAAGGTAACGCGATTGTTCCTTCCTATGTCTTGGAGTATCTGCTCGGACAATATTGCGCTACCAACGATGAAGCTACGATTGAGCAGGGCATCGATACCGTAAAAGAAATTTTACGCCAACACTATGTTCATCGCAACGAAGCAGGACTAATCCGTTCAAACATCAAAGAAAGAGGTCGCTACAAAGTCATCGATAGAATTCAAGTCTCCCTCAATGAAAAAGCAGATGTTTACGAAGCTACTTTTGCCAACTTGGGAATTAAAAAGGTAGTTGTGGATTCTACAACGGTAAAAAAACACCCCAAGCTTCTGGTAAGCGGTGTCTGGTGTATTGCCGATGTTGAATATGAATTCACAGAAGATAAAAAGATCTCTCCCTGGATTTTGTCCTCGCTTAAGCCAATTCAGCTATCTCATTTTGACTTTGATGGTTATGTAGAAGCCCGCCAACACTTCTCTACTGAAGAATGGATCGACCTGCTCATGCAGAGTATTGGCTTCAATCCCGAACTGTTTGGCAAACGCAGTAAATTAACCCAGCTTATACGTCTTATTCCCTTCTGCGAACGGAACTATAACTTAATCGAACTAGGTCCTAAAGGGACGGGGAAATCTCACATTTTCTCCGAGTTTTCTCCTCACGGCACCCTAATATCGGGTGGAGAAGTGACTGTTGCCAAGCTGTTTGTCAATAATTCCAGTGGCAAAATTGGTCTGGTTGGATACTGGGATGTCGTAGCTTTTGATGAGTTTGCTGGGCAACAAAAGAGAGTTAACAAGGCACTGGTAGACATCATGAAGAACTTTATGGCAAACAAAACCTTCTCGCGGGGTGTAGAAACTTTAGGTGCTGAGGCTTCAATGGTATTTGTCGGCAACACTAAGCATAACGTTCCTTACATGCTCAAACACTCAGATTTATTTGAGGAATTGCCCGATAAATTTCACGACTCGGCATTTTTAGATCGAATCCATTTCTATATCCCAGGATGGGAGGTGGATATTATTAGGGGTGAAATGTTCTCTTGTAACTACGGATTTGTCGTCGATTACCTCGCCGAAATTCTGCGATCGATGCGAAACTACGATTATTCAGATCGCTACCAAAACCACTTTACTCTCTCATCGGATATTTCGACTCGCGATCGCGATGCTATTCACAAAACTTTCTCAGGCTTGATGAAGATCCTCTTCCCCAATGGCAGGGCAACCAAACAGGAGACAGAAGAATTACTGCGTTTTTCAATGGAAGGGCGCAAGCGCGTTAAAGACCAGCTGCTTCGGATCGATTCTACCTATGCTGAGGTTCACTTCTCCTACGATGACAATGAAGGTATTTCTCAGGCTGTTACTACTCTCGAAGAAGAAGAATATCCTGCTTACTACTATCAAAAACTAGAAACCCTTGGTAGCGAAGCAACTTCAAAAAAAGTTAAGAAATCTGAATCAGCTTCGATTGACAACCAAAAAGAACAAACAACTTCTTGTGTCTTAAAAGAGCAGCATCTTGTATATCAAGAAAATCAGCGAGGTGTTTCATTTGATTCGCTATTTGGACCATACCTAAAGAATGCCAAGAAGATTGTAATTACCGATCCCTACATTCGTCTTTTTTATCAGGCAAGAAATCTGATGGAATTTATCGAAACCGCAATCAAACAGAAGGTAAAAGAAGATGAGCTAAATATCCATCTAATCACTACATTAGACGAATTTAAAGGTGAGTCTCAGATAGAATATCTTGAAAGTATTAAGAAATCAGCCTCTATTGCTGGTATTGAATTCACCTGGGAATTTGATGGTACAAATACTATTCATGCTCGTCACATAGTTACCGACACTAACTGGAAGATATCTCTTGATCGCGGACTTGATATCTTTCAACATTATGAAATGAATGACGTATTCTCCATATCGAACAGATTGCAGGAGTTTAGAAACTGTAAAGCATTTGAAGTTACTTTTTTACACAGTAAATAAACCAAAGAATTAAAACCGAAGTTTTAGAAAAGCTTCATCTAACTCACATTAATTACTCAAGATCGATCAGAACACTTGTAAAAGGTAAACTAAAAAAGTACAAATATTCTTGTGCTTGTTTTGTCTTCAACTAAAGATTTAACTAAAAGCTACTGGGAACTCAGATATCCATTAGTTGGCAAATCGTTACCAGCAGATCATGGACATAAACTGTATGGTGCAATGTCTAGGATTGTTCCTGCGATCCATGAGTCTAATGGCTGGAGAATGGCAACAATTGGTGGAACGTTAACTGGTCGAGGAGAAATCACGCTGACAGAATATTCTCGACTGAGAATCAGAGCGGGATGGGAGCAAATTCCGCTATTTCTAAGATTAGTTCAAAAGCTACTCAAAGTAGGCAAGCATTCTTTAGTTCTCGAACCTCCAGAAATTCATCCAATCTGTCCATCTAAAATTTTAAAGGCGCGATTGTTAGTAATCAAAGGATTTAAAGAACCCGAACCTTTTATTGGTGCTGTGAAATATCACCTTCAAAAGCTAGGAATTGAAGACTGCGAAGCTTATGTTCCTAATAATGCTTTGGGAGAAAGCGATCGCAAAATCATCAAAGTACACCAGCATAAAGTTGTCGGTTTTGGGGTGGTGGTTACAGGATTAAATGCCCTCAACTCGATCGCTCTTCAAGTCAATGGCTGTGGGGGCAAAGGCAAAATGGGATGCGGATTTTTCTCGCCTATTAGTAGTCTGGATCTGCAAGAGAATGAAGGTGACAAAGAACAAGAATCTAGTAACGCTTAAATACGTATTGAGTCAGCTACCATCCTCCCAACATCGAGCGGGTTTAGCAGGGTTGGTACTAATAATACAGTGGCTTCAAAAGCGATCGGAGTTTAAAAACTTGGCTAATGCAAAATTAAAAGTTACCGATCTCGATGCCGATACAGTTACAGTTCAATTCAATTTAGCTGGATTTACCGCCCTAATGAAAGCTCATTTCAGTGCTGCTTTTGAGGAAAGAGAACGTGAAAAGAAAAGGGCAAACAGCAAGCAAAAATTCCAAACGATTAAGCGAAAAGTTCGCAATTCCGATACGGGCAGAAGTAAGCTTACTACTTTCTATATCTACACAGACATCGTGCCTCAAGGAAATTTAGTACGAAGCTTTGAGCCAGCCAATAGCCAAAATCTAGTTTGGACAAAATTATGGCAAGAAGTAACCTGGGCAGTATTGCGTCCTCGCGACAAACAAAGACTGCCATTTAAGGCAATGGCTAACGACACAGAGCCTTCAGAAATCGAAAAAATCTGGAATCTGCTACAAGATAAACCAGATTCAAAAGTACCATTATCTAGTACTTATATGTTGGGAGCGCAAGCCAAAAATAATGAAGGAGTGTCGTTTACCGATTTGGCAAGAGAGCGATTTTTGCTCAACTTTTGGAGTTATGTTGCTCGAATTTACCTGCCCATAATAGTAGATATCAAAGGCAAAGTGAAATTAAATGGTTATGCGATCGCCATTCCCGATATTCGTCATTTAGCTGCTTTCTGCCATCATTTTCCTGCCATCTTGCGAGAAAGAAAAACGAAAGAACTATGGGGTAAACCTCGTAGTGCGATCGTTCGTAACTTAGAAGAAACGGGATTAGATTCATTAGGCTCAATTCATTCTTATCTATCTCAAATAAAGTCAGAATTAAACATAGACAAACTACTATTTGGTATAGATGTTTTTCATATATTCAGACCCCAAGATAAACCCCAAAGCAAACCCCAGATACTGAGTATTAAGCGTTATCTACCTCACAGGAATGCGATCGCTGAATTTACCAAACTGCAAGACAAGCTTTACAGCCCCTTATTTCGCCAACAATACTGGCAAAACTTAACTCGCGATCGACCCAGAATTGAAGGATTTTATACTCTCTTACGAGATTCTCCTACTGCCGAGACAATTAAAAATGGTTGGTTTTGCCAAGACTTCCGAACTGTATTTAGTCCCAACAACAATGCTATGGAACAGAAAGAAACTGAAGTTATAACTTCCAAAGAGAATGAAAAACCCGATTCCACCAACAATTCAGAGTTAAATCAACCTAAAGAAATTTCTATAGAAAGTCTGTTACTACGCCTTTTAAAGACTTACACTCGACATCAATTAGAACGCGGATTCAAGTTGAAATGGGACGAAAATTGGAATAATATTAAGACAAAAGAACTAAAAGAAATAGCTGCTTATCAGGAATACAAAAAAAAGCGACAGCAGATAATAACAGATCTCCATCACGATCTTTGTCGCCCTCGCCAAGTCCATGAATTCTTAGCTTATTTTGCTGCGAAGTTTACCGATGTGTATCAATACATAACTACTGAAGAATATCTATTACTTGCCAAGCTAATACAGACTGAGCCAGAGCAAATTCGCATACTGTGTTTGTTAGCATTGCCTGTCATCTAATTATTTTTAACCGCCTAACTATTGGTAAACTATGACAGAAAGTACTCCTGAAAAAGCTAAAGTCAAAAGACTGAATCTTTTCGCAACAATTTTGACCTATGCTGCCCCAAGCGCGAATCACCATAATAAAGGAGACGACAATAACAAAGTACTTCAGACAATTTCCAAAAAAGGTAGAGATTACGCCGTTATCAGCCCTTATGCTATTCGGGATGCTTTAAGACGTATATTGCATGAAGAAGGATTGCCTTGCAATCGCACGCGGGTTCAAACGGCTGGCGCACCAGAAGTAGAGTATCAAGCTTTTCCTAATGCTGAAAAATACATTGATGACTTTTTCTTTGGTTTTTGTGTCACTGATAGAACGGCGATCGCTGCTAATCCCGATCTACCACCTAAAAGAGACAGTATTTTAAGAAATAACCTAGCAGTTGGTCTGTCCTCTGATATCAATATTCACTTACAACAAGCCCCGAGAAATACAGAAAAAAGTCCTTGGAATAACATTAGCGAAACAACTCTACTTTACAGACAAGTAAGCTATACTGCTTATCAATATCCCTTTGCTCTATCGCGATCAGACTGTATCTCCCAACCCAAGTGGACAAAGGCTTTAATCAAAGCGATCGCACAACTGAGCGAAGTGGCTGGTGGTCAAAGCGTTAGTTATGTCCAGATGAGTCCTAGAAGCCTTATAGCCCGACTAACACCATGTCGAGTTCCAGGCTACGATACCTATGGGTTTGATGAAGAAGGAGAATTTAAAGAATTAGATCGGCTAACTGAGAAGGAGCTACCAGGAGAAGAATTTTGGCTGGGTGGAGAAATTATTCGTCAGATGCCTCAAGAAATTAAGCAACAATTAGAAACCAATAAGGTTAAATTGAACAATAATCCCGAAACCCTTTTAGCAGAAATATCTCAACAGTTTTTATCCAAAGAAGAAACGTAATGGAGACACTCTGGCTGTACGTTCGCGCTCCATTTGCGAGCTTTTCTTCTTTGAGAACTGGTACTTATCGGGATACCATGCCTATAATGCCTCCCTCTGCTGCTTATGGATTAATTCTCAATCTAGCTGGAATCGAAATGCGGGGTAGTCTCAAAAAAAGCATCACACCAATTCGCTCCGATCTGCCTACTATAAAACTAGCCTTTGGCAGAGTAGCAGGAAATAATAGTGAGATAAGCGTTCTGCTTCAAAATATGCACAGTTATCCAATCGGTCAGACTGGTAAAGAGCGTAAGGCAAAAACCCATGGAAACAAATACTGGATTGAACCGACTTACCGCGAAGTTATTGTTAACTTAGATATGATGCTTGGAGTACAAGCCGATTCAGAATTAATTTCCTGCATTCGCCAAGGATTGAATGGTGAATGCGATCGCCCTTTCTATGGTTTTCCCTTTGCAGGAGATAATAATTTTCTATTCGATAGAATCGACTGTTTAGAAAAACCCCTTCCAACTCATTGGTTCGTACAAGTTAATTCAAATCTTGAACTAGAGCCAGGTGCTATAAATTTGACAGTTGAGATCGACCGTAATAACCCCAGTCAAACAAAAAGCCTTCTCTTTTCTGCTACCAAGAATGCTATGACTTTCATTCCAGATGGTGAATGGCTATCAATGTTTGAGAAGGCAAATAGTTAGAATCAATATTTTTTTGCAAGGATCTATGATTGTTTTGAAATAATAATGGAAAAAAGAGGCTCAAACCATTTTCCTGTAAGGGTTACATCGAAATAATTTTTTTTAGAGGTGCTTGAATTTGCTCAAATGCTTATGGAGAAACGGTTTTAAGTTAAAATTTATAAATTTATTATTCAGTTCATCTCAAAATAAGTATACTACAATCATGGTGCATGTAAAATTGTCTACAAGTCCATACCAATTGGGCTTTGCAGATTTTGCCCTGCAACCACCTCAGATGCCTTATGGCGTTAAGCACGTTATAGGTGGCGTTTTATCTGTTCCTGGTCTAACTCTGCAACCACCTCAGATGCCTTATGGCGTTAAGCACGAATTAAATAAGAACTATAATAAGGTTCAAACTTCTGCAACCACCTCAGATGCCTTATGGCGTTAAGCACCTTTATGGGACTCCAACTTAGCATCCATTCAATATCCTGCAACCACCTCAGATGCCTTATGGCGTTAAGCACCCTCCGTTGCCCACTCCTGCTGCTTTCCCCAGGTAATCTGCAACCACCTTAGATGCCTTATGGCGTTAAGCATTAATTTTGAGGTAGTCTGACTCATTTTATTATTCACAGACTACAAATAAACATTAATTAGTCTAGAAGCGAATTTCCAAAATTGTAGATTATGATATGGGGGTTCTTATTTAAATTTTGAATGAGGTAAATTTTGAAGTCCTAATTCTTGTTGATAGTTGATTGGGTGTACTCAACAATCCGATAAAATCTATACTTCTTATCTCATAAGGGTTTGGAAGTTTTCCAAATCGAATAATATAAAAAATTTTAACTTATAAGTAAAAAAGTAATTAAATTTTTAACTTATGAGTAATACGTTTTGACTTATGCGTAAATGGCGTGGGCTGTAATAACGTTTTTTCATTCGTAAATTTTTAACTTATGAGTAAACCCACAAAGGCGATCAAGTTAATTTATATGTACGGCTAGAATTAAAAAGCTAGCCTTTTTTAATGAGTGTATAGAGTTTGCGGAATACAAGTTTAAGTAAGGTGCAACAAGTTTCGTATTATCTCACGCTCCAGGCGCACCAGGCGCAGAGAGGTTAAGAGGTGTTTGTTGGTAAGGAAAGAGATTTTGTGTTTATGGTGTTGGGTAGGTTAAGTATCAACAACCACTTACTCAGCGAGTCAGTATTAGCCAAAGATTGGTCAACTCCAGAGGAGGATTAAGCGTGGCAACATTTGTAAAGGGAGATGTCGTAGTTGTACCATTCCCTGTCTTGGTCAGCGTTACCTTGCGCCTGACGGCGACGCGGGGTCTGACCGCTTTACAGCAAAACCCTGGCTCTTCTACCAGGGTTTTTGATTCTTTGTTTAATTTAGAAATATTAGTTTATAGCACATATTTACTGAATAAAAATTTTGCGCGATTGGCAAAGTGCAAGAGGGCAAAAAGAGCAAAGTGCTATGTAGTACTACCCGCCACACATACTACACGAAAACCAATACTGTAGTATCGACTCGCGCGCGAAAAGTTGAAGCGATAGGCAGAACGGCAGTTATCAGGATCGTTGTATCATGAAATATCACGTATTACTTTAGTCTTACTAGTTCTTGATAACCAAGCACTACCATTAGTAGGCGCACCTTGATAATTATCATGCCAATCATCTTCGCACCATTCCCAGACATTTCCGTGCATATCGTATAAACCAAAAGCATTGGGAGGAAAACTACCTACAGGGTAATCGTTCATTTCCCCCCTCCTAAAAAACCAGAACTCGAAGCTAAATAATTTCATTCCAGCGAATTGATGTATGCTATGAATCATGGCTGGACTAAACAAAGATGATCTATCACAAATGAATCGGAGTTACTTCCAATCGTTGTCTCAGGAGAGATTGGTGGAAGTTGCGGATAACTTGCATAAATTAGCGACAGAGTTATGGGAAAAGCAGCAACAGAATTCGGAAAATAGCTCCCAGCCTCCATCAAAAGATAATCCTTACGATTCAAAAACAACAACAGAAGAGTCGGAAAAAATCGAACAATCTGAATCCAGTTCAGCTCAAACTGACTCGGAAAAAGTAGAGCAATCTATAGTCCCAGAAAAGAAGAAAAAATCAAAGAGAAAGCCAGGGAAGCAACCAGGAGGAAAAGGGTTTGGTCGCTCACAACCGCTGAAGGCGGAAGTAATTATTCCACACTATCCAGATTTATGTGCCGCTTGTAATCAGGAGTTAAGGGAATCAGATTCTTTTAGATATATGGGATATTATGTCCTGGAGTTAGAACCACAATTATTTGGCTTTAGGATCGTTACTCAGTTACATCACTACTATCGGACAACTTGCAGTTGTGGTCATTGCACCCATGGGAAACCAGGAACAGGGTTAGTTTCTGTAGTAGAAGGAAGAAGCAAAGATTTACAACTTACAGAGTATGTTTTAGTAGGGTCATTCCTAGCAACCTTGATCGCTTCCTTAAGTGTTCGCTACCGAATGAGTCGGACTAAAATTCAAGAGTTTTTAAAAGATTGGACCAACACTGAATTGAGCATCGGAACCATAGATAGATGTGTCCGAGAGACGGGAATTGCTTGTGTGCCAGTAGTTGAGGAGTTAGTGAGCCAACTGCAAAAAGCCGATATTCTACATCTGGATGAAACCCATTGGTATGAGAGGGGAAAACTTCATTGGCTCTGGGTGGCAGTAACCAGCAAAACCGCTGTATTTCATATTGGTTCTCGCAGAAAAGAAGAATTATCCTATCTGGTAACAGAAGCTTTTTTGGGTTGGTTAATAACTGATGGCTATGGTGCCTATCGCTCTCATCCAAAACGACAGAGGTGTTTAGCTCATCTAATTCGTAAGGCGCGCCGCTTCGCGGATCCCTGCGGGATCGCTGTAACTGGTGCGATTAACCAAAAAGCAGCACAAATTGGACAATGGATTTTAGATGATTTAAGAGAATTAATTGCCACTATTGCTGAGTCCAGTGAAGATAATCGTCTGATTCGTAAATTACTTGCAGGTCTGAGGCGAGTCTGTCATCTAGGTCAAAAAGCTGACCATCAGAAATTACAAGCATTAGGCAAAGAGATTTTAAATGATTGGGATGCTGTGGTAGCTTTTGTTAACCATCCTGAATTACCACCTACCAATAATGAAGCAGAAAGGGCATTACGCCATGCTGTAATTGCCAGAAATATTGGCTTTGGCACTCGTACATCAGAGGGCAGTTTGGCTTACAGTTCTTTATTGAGCGTGATTGAAACTTGTCGTCTTAGAAATATTAATCCTTGGATTTACATCGCAGAGGTTTTGGCAGGAGCGCGACAAGGTCTTTCTCCACCCCCATTTCCTGTTGGCAGTTAATTAATGGACATGGCGATCGCGTTGGGGCGAGGCATGTACACGATCGCCATGTCCAAGATTTCCCTTGCTTTGTTGGAGGGGGAATGAACGGTTACACCTACAGGAGCAGTTTTTTTTCGATACTCTCCAGATGGTTTATTAGCATAAATATACCTTGCATCATAGTTAGCTAAATATTCTGTAATCGTCTCGCCAAAATGAAAGGGAGTTATAGTTCCTGCACGAACTGCGTATTCCCATTCTGCTTCCGTTGGTAAACGATATTTTTTTCCTGTCTGCTTAGATAAACGACCGCAAAATTCTACTGCATCTTCCCAAGATACCTTCTCTACAGGATGATTATCACCTTTGAAGTGGGAAGGATTGGGGTTGAGTACATGATTAACTTTGGGCAAAGATGCGATTGCGTTCCATTGTGCTTGAGTTACTTGGTATTTTGCGATAAAGAAGGGTTTAACTGTTACTTGGTGTTGTGGTTTTTCTGATTTTCTGCCTGATTCTTCTTCTGGTGAACCCATTATAAAACTACCACCAGGAAGAGAAACCATATCTAAGGTAACACCATTGCCCAGGTCTTCAGTGAAATATTGGGCTTGACTTGATTGTCGTTTAATTTCCTGACCTCTTTCATCTAAAGTTATCACCTCAAACGCGAACCTTTGTAAGGAAGTAGTAGTCTCAGCACTTGAAACAACAGTCTTGTGTTGTTGAGAAAACATTTCATTCTGAACTTCACCCAGAATAGAAGTTACAGTATCCTGTTGAGGATTCATTAATACAGCCATAAAACTGAATAGTTGTTCTTTGCTGAGGTTATCTCTTTCGTCAATACTATTGAGAGTACGACTAAAATAATCTTGAGAAACTGGGACTAAATGTTTGTCAAGCTGTTTCAAAACATAGTTAGTAATAATGATCGCTTTGTGAAATTCTACTAAAACTTCAAAAGAAGGATTGATATCTATGTCTTCTCTCAAAGCCATCAGTTCATGATATAAACTAAGGGCTAAATAAACTAAGTCTTTTTCCATTTCCGACTCAGCTAGTTTGAGATTCAGATCGTTTATCTGCTTTTTACTTCTGTCGGAAAGTTCATAATATTGTTTTTGTAGTTTATCTCGACTGTTAATTAATTCTGCATTAACTTTTTCATATCGTTTTACAGCTTGTCGATCTTTTTCTTTAGCTGCATGAGTTGTAAGTGCGCCTGCGACTGCACCAGCAGCACCGCAAGCTGCCATGATTAGAGGTAACATAAATAACTCCTATAATTTATTCGGTAATTGGAGGTAAGAGATTTTGCTGAGAAGGTTTGAGAGATTTAGATTTTGTTGATGGGTTTTGAAGAGACTGATAAATCTGCCGAGATTCCATATATCTTTGCAAAGCACTTTGTACGCCAGACTCGCGAGGACGATTAACAATTACTTCTGTTAACTCTTGCTGTCGATCTAAAATAGACATGGTTTTTTCATGTTCATAGATCAACTCTGCTTCTACTTGACTGAGATATTGCAATTCTTGCTCAGTCATTGACTCATAATAGGCTTTGACTTGTTGTTTATGGTCGTCGAGAATCTTGAAAAACTGATGAATCATACCAGCACCACCTACAGCCCATAAAGCAGGGGAAATTGCCCCTAGTGCTATGGCGATAGGAGGACAAGCTGTTGCTACAGTTGTCACGGTAAAAGCTGTTGCTGCACCAACACCCGCACCAATTCCTGTTTCCTTACCCGTTTCCATTGCTGCTTCTTGAGCGGATATTTCTCCTCGTACAACCCGAAGTCCATTTCTTAACATCGAAAAGGGAGCAGCCGTAACAGCACCTATTACTGCTCCTTTTGGGGCTGCACGAAAACCTGCTTTAATTGCTCCAGTTAAGTTTTCAAACTGTGCTGTAACATTTAAGTTTCTTTGCTCTTGACGGCTCATATTGCGATCGCCACGAGCGCGGTTAATTGATTTATTTTCCCACTTGATATTGTCTGGATGACCAGAGCCTCCTCTGTTGTGAGATATTATGTGACTGGCATCTTTATCAGATAAGTATTCTTTAACTTTATAGGCAGCAGATTGTTCATCTACACCTGCTCTTTGAGAAGCTGGAATTTTATCTAACATTTGTTGCATTTCTGCTGTAGTGCGTCCTGCACCATGACGTATTCCACCTCTACGTAAATGATTGATTTTTTCTGGAGTAAACTGACTAATATCTTTTAATCGAGCATGATAAACTTTTGAACTAGCAGCAGCGTTTAATGCTGAATTACGTTGAGAATCCTTTGACATTTATAGGAAATAAGACTTTTTTCTTAATTGTGGAATTAGGCTTAACCAAACAACATCAGTAAAGATACGACAAATAAATATGAAGCTATTATGAATTTCGGCAAACTCGCACTTTCTGACAAGCCCTCTTTCTTCCTTGCTTAAATGACTAGCATCAATTATGAAACCCACGTTAATTATTGTTTCAGGTTTTTCTTGTACTGGTAAAACAGCTTTAGCCAAGAAGATAGGTAAATATTATTCGCTACCAGTTATAGGTAGAGACGATTTTCAAGAATCTCTATATGATTCTCTAGGATATTCAGACAGAGAATGGTCAAAAAAGCTAGGTGCTGCTAGCTATGATTTACTTTATTTGTTTACAGAAAAATTATTAGCTACGGGTAATTCAATAATTGTTGAAAGCAATTTTAAATCAGAAACCGATACTGAGAAACTGAAGCAATTAAAAGATACATATCAATGCTATTTATTACAAATTCACTGCTATGTTGAAATACCATTGGCTTTGAAAAGATTTAAACAGAGGGCGGAATCTGGCGAAAGACACCCTGGTCATGTAGATCATTTAATTTATGAAGAAATGGAATTGAACTTGAAGCAAGGAGGCTATGAAATTTTAGATATTTGCGATCGCACTTTCAAACTCGATACTACTCATTTTAAACATATTAATTACGAGGCAATTTTTAAAATGCTTCAAGATTATCTATAGTTAAATTTAGACAGAGTAATGATGATTAAGCAAGGGAAGCATACAGAATATTTACTGTCTTAATGGGGGATGTCGTACTTGATTATCAAATACAAATTAAATTTAATAGAGTAAAAATAATTTAAAATAACTCATTCAGTTTTTCAAAGCCATGACAACTTATTTAGATATTAAAACTGCTATTAAGCAATTACCAGAAAAGGATATTCGTCAACTTTCTATATGGCTTCAAGAATATATAAATGATATTTGGGACAAGCAAATAGAAGAAGATTTGCAATCAGGTAAATTAGATAAGCTTATTGCTCAAGCTGAAGTAGATATCGCAAAAGATAATGTAAAAGATATTAATGAAATCTTTAACGACAACTGATTTTTGGAAATCTTATGCAGCATTACCACCAGAAATTAAGAAGCAAACGAAGAAAGCTTATCAACTATGGCAAAATAATCAATATCACCCCTCTTTACATTTTAAGAAGGTAGGAAAAAATCTTTGGTTAGTTAGAATTACCCAAGACTATCGAGCATTAGCTTTGAAAAAGGGAGAGGATTATTATTGGTTTTGGATAGGCTCACAAGATGATTATGATGCTTTGTTATGATAGATAGTATTTTATTAAATATTATTCACAGCCCATAGCAGATGAACAAAGATGTAATTGCAAATTATTAATTATTACTTAGCACAACGAAAACCAACAAAAATTTGTCTTACCCAAGGATGATACCAGTTGCGAAAGCTACTTCTTAAAGCCCAAGGAAGAGTCGCCCAACTTCCACCCCTTAATACTCGATGTTGACTATCAAAATAAACTTGGGAATAACCAGGATAGAGATAGTATTCAAAGCCTTCATAGCCCATAAACCAAGAAGCTGTCCACTCCCAAACGTTACCTAACATACTGTAGCAACCCCAAATAGTTTTAGTCTCAAAGTTAGCATTAACGGGAACAGTATTGAATAAGTTATTATCTTGATTATCTAAAGCATCTAACTGTTTTTTCTCCCAGTTTCTTAATACTTTAGTTTCAAATTGTGCTGCTTTTTCCCATTCTGCTTCAGTGGGTAATCTTTTCCCAACAAAATTAGCATAGGCTTCTGCTTCGTAATAATTTACCCCACATACAGGATGATTATCCCATTGGGAAGCATCTTGCCAATATAGAGGTTGAGATATAGGATTAGTCTGTAACCATTGCCAACCTTCTTGTGACCAATACTGAGAATTTTTATAGCCATCTGCTAGCATGAATTCTTTATATTGTCCGCAAGTAACAGGATAACGATCTATGGCATAACTATCTAAATATATTTTATGAGCAGGACGTTCATTATCTTGAGCGTTTATATCATTATTACCCATGATAAATTCTCCTGCTTCTATCTCCACCATCTCAGGAATAATCTTAGAAGTTTCTGTCTTAATACTAGACTGATTTAAGTAGAAATTGTTTGTGTTGACTTTATGGAGTTGCCTTACTAAAGTTATAGTCTCATTATGCTGACATTCATGTTGAACTAACCACCACCAAAGACGATATTGCTGTTCAATAGGAGCAGATTCTAAATATTTTAAAACCTTGTTTCTGACTGTAGCTAAATAGTCTTTGATAACAGTAAAATCAGGTAAATTTTGTCTTTGGGCTTTGGGTAGTCCATCAGCAGCAAATAATTTATGGTATTCAGGAAATAAAGCTGCATATCCTGCAAGATATTCTAATATCCATTGTGCCTCCGTAAATGCAATATGTCCTAAATGCCATCCTATGGGGCTAAAATCAGGATGAGATTGTTGTGTGAAAACATCTTCATTGATATCAGAGAATAAAGCTAAAGTTTGTTGACGACATTTAATTAAAGCCTGGGATATTGCTTCTTTAGCAGATAGATTGGATATTGACTTCAAGATTTTTTCCTACTGTGATAATAGTACTCTGAGCAAGACTATTCCAGTTTCCCTCAAACATTGGTTCTGACGCAAGAATTACTCCATTAGGATACATCGGAGCGTCCTCTAGCCAATATAATGTAGGTTGAGGATCGAGATTAGCAAAACGAGAAGCTATAAGGCGATCGCCATCTGATAAGATAATATTAGCAGAAACATATATTTGATGCTTATCAGCTAATTCTTTAAGCTGTAGTATTGAATTTTGTAAAGCTGTTTCTAAACTACAATCAGGGTCATTTTGTAACTGATTAATAATTAAAGCAAAGATATGTTCAGAATCGGTAGTACCATGAATTGCTTGATAAGTATAATCATTCAAAAGATTACGAATCGGACGGTATAAAGTGTGGCGAAATTTGTCAATATAACCATTATGAATAAACATTAAATTTTGGTCAGTGAATGGCTGACAGTTAACCAAATCAACAGGTAAACCAGGGGTAGCACTACGAACATAGCCTAAAAAACATTTAGACTCAGCATAACGGGCTAATTGATGAAGATTTATATCGCTCCAAATTGGTAAAGTATGTTTATAGGTATAAGGTAAATCTTGTTTATCTGAATGATACCAACCCAAACCAAAACCATCAGCATTAAGTATCCCTGCTGTCATTTCTTGAGGTTGATAACTTTGAGTAATTAAAGAATGTTCTGGTTTATATAGTAGTGTATCTAACTGAATTTTTGAACCGATATATGCTAATAAACGACACATTATTTTTGTTAATTATTAATTCTTGATAAAATATATTGTATAGCAGTCGAAGCCAAAATTAAGACATTTTATATTAACTTCCTATTTCAAAAGTGCCTATTCCCTTTTTCCCAAGATTATGATGTCCGCGCTAATCAAGTTGACTTGTTATCTCTTAAATTTATGATGCTTTTTTCAGGTTTAATTTTGCTCCAGTCAATTGCTTTAATCTAACAATTATTGGCGACTTGGCGCGAAACTAAAAAAACTTCAAAACTGAAACAATCGGCACGACAAAAAATCTTTGCCCTCTCCAATCTCTCTGGGACTAGTGCATAAGATTTAGTTAAATTCAGGATAATGTAAATTTAGGCATCAACAAAACAAAATATTCTAACTAGAAGCACTAGTATAAAATCTTAGAGCAAACCGCCAGAAAAAGATAGAAATAATAAAAGCAATAACAGCCAAGATTCCCGAACCCAATATCCAACTTATTTGAGTACGTCCCAACATCACTTCTGCTGGTACAGTAGTGAGAAACGCCACAGGAACAATAAAAGTAAAAAAGAAACGATACACAGTAGGATAAGCAACAATAGGATTTTTACCAGCTTCCAACAATCCTCGCAAAACTTCTGTAATATTGTAGGTTTTGACAAACCAAATGCTAGTAGTACCCAAGATAAACCAGAGACTATAAAGCATGATAAAACCAAACCCAAGAGGAACAGCACTAAGTAAATAATTTTGCCAAGATAATTCTAATTTTGTTCCTGTATAAATAATCAAAAGAATGCCGAATATCAAGTCAGGAAATCCCCAAGGTGATATAACTCTAGTGGATAGCCAAAATTGACTATTTATAGGTTTGAGTAACACAAAATCCAGTGTTCCCCTTTCTATTTGTTCTACAATACGGTTGAGATTAGGTACTAAAAAAGTTGCAGAAAACCCTTGTAAAAGAGTAAATATTCCTAAAACAATTATGGCTTCATCCCAACTCCAACCACTGAAAGTATAACCAGTACGATAAAACAGAAATAAGCTAAAGATACTTCCCATTAAATTGGCGATACTGGTGAAAACTGCGATCGCAAAATTGAGTCGATATTCCAATTCAGCAGCGATCGCAGTCTGCCAAAACAAGCCTAAGATATTAAAATAGCGCATAAGTTTTAAAATTAACTAGAAACTCCAGATAATAAATGAAACTATTACTAAAATTAACTTGTAACTTATCTCCTATACATTTTCGACATCAAATTTTTATGAAACAAGGCTTTCAACTCCTGTAAAATATTGGTATAAGTCCAGTGGCACGGTTGATCTAACAATTAGCGGTGAAACTCCGACGAAATAGAAACAACGGAGGTAAGCTCGTCAGTATGAGTAGTCGCTAAAACTGAGCAATTCGTAGTTAATCGGAATCCCCCCTAACCTCCCTTAATAAGGGGGGAACTAAAGGGGGGATCGGCTACACCAGAGGGACGTACCCAGGTACTACGCTTTTTAGGTCATGACCTTAATAGGGTTCGCTAGCCCTAAGCGGTCAGAGGAGGAACATTAACTGATTTACCCAGGAGAAAAACCGACCTCAGTGCCAAGCCTATAAAGCATTGTCGAAGCTAACATTACTCCTAAAAGGAGAAGCTGTTAATTCAGTAATCAGGAGAAAACAGTAGTTAACGGCTATAGTTTTCTCTGGATTTATTCAGGAATATTAGGAGCTTACCCCAAACAAATGTCGGGAATATCTAGTTTGGCTACGTTTTACTCCAAAATAATGCTACTTAATTGCTAGACTATCAAATCGTAAGCAAAGTGTTATTAGGGAGTGTTTAAAAATAGATTCAATAATCACAGCAGCAGCCTTGACAATTGAAGAAGCAAGGGTTGCATTGAGAAGTAATTAAGCCTGATGATACCTAAAATCTTCAAGGTTCAAGTAAGACGTAACGCCACAGTTAGATATTTTATCTAACCAAGGGTGTTAGGAATCTTCTGTTGACTTTCTTGAAAGAAAACGTCGATTTATCGAGTTTTCACTACTCTAAGAGTACAAAATCCAGGCTCTTATTAAGACGTAGAGAGGTCAAAAGCTGTCAAATATCTCTTAGAGCATCCCAAAGCAACTCAAGAAATAGGTCAAAAAGATGGTTATCTTGCTGAAAAAAAATACAATTTAGGGAACTTTACCAAAAAAGTAGCCCACTGTATGGATAAACTAGTTTAAATTAGACAGAAGCTAATTTCTGGTAAACCCCCATAGCCGATAAATTTGACTCTTATGAGTTACTCTAAGATAAAGAAAGTTAAGTTTAAAACAACAACTAGCGGGGAAAGTATTAGGAGACGGTTAAACCCATGGGAAAAGTAGTAGGCATCGACTTAGGAACAACTAATTCTGTCGTCGCCGTCATGGAAGGGGGAAAACCCGTTGTCATTGCTAATGCAGAAGGAATGCGTACCACACCCTCTGTAGTAGGTTTTAGTAAAGATGAAGAGTTAGTAGTAGGACAACTAGCGAGACGACAAGCCGTACTAAACCCCCAAAACACCTTTTATGGCATCAAAAGATATATGGGGCGCAAATACAGTGAGTTGCAACCCGAATCAAAAAAAGTCCCTTACACTATTAGACGGGATGAAATTGGTAATATCAAAATTCGCTGTCCTCGTCTCAAAAAAGAATTCGCCCCAGAAGAAATATCCGCGATGATTCTGCGAAAATTAACCGAAGAAGCAGAAAGATATTTAGGAGAAAACGTCACAGGTGCAGTAATTACCGTACCTGCTTATTTTAATGATTCTCAAAGACAAGCCACTAGAGACGCAGGGAGAATTGCAGGATTAGATGTTCTGAGAATTATCAACGAACCCACCGCAGCAGCTTTAGCTTATGGTTTAGACCGTAAAAGACCTCAAACTATTATGGTCTTTGACCTTGGTGGGGGAACTTTTGATGTTTCCATATTAGAAGTTGGTGACGGAGTATTTGAAGTCAGAGCTACCAGTGGAGACACTCAATTGGGAGGAAATGACTTCGACCAAAGAATTGTTAATTGGTTAGCAGAAGAATTTTTCGAACAAGAAAAAGTCGATCTCAGAAAAGAGCGTCAATCTCTACAACGTCTGACAGAAGCAGCCGAAAAAGCCAAAATCGAGCTTTCGGGAGTGGCAGTTACAGACATTAATTTACCTTTCATTGCAGCAGATGAAAATGGTCCCAAACACATAGAAACCAGACTAGACCGCGCTAAATTTGAAGAACTCTGTGGAGACTTAGTATCCCGTTTGCGTCGTCCTCTAAAACGAGCTATTTCTGATGCGGGAATTAATCCGATGGACATTGATGAAGTAGTCCTGGTAGGGGGTTCAACAAGAATTCCTATGGTACAAGATTTAGTACGTAGCTATATCGACCTCGAACCCAACCAAAATGTAAACCCCGATGAAGTTGTAGCTATCGGCGCAGCAATTCAAGCAGGAATTTTAACCAACGAAGTTAAGGATATCCTCTTACTAGATGTTACTCCCCTGTCTATGGGACTAGAAACTATTGGGGGAGTGATGAAAAAACTACTTCCTCGCAACACCACAATACCCGTAAGACGCTCTGATACTTTCTCCACAGGGGAAAATAATCAAACAGTAGTAGAAATTCACGTCCTACAAGGGGAAAGGGAAATGGCATCGGGGAATAAATCTCTAGGTAGATTTAAACTAACAGGAATTCCCCCCGCTCCTAGAGGAGTACCCCAAATTCAAGTTTCCTTTGATATTGATGCTAACGGAATTTTGCAAGTTACAGCGAGGGATAAAACCACTGGTCGAGAACAAGGAATTACAGTTCAAGGAGCTTCTAATCTCAGTGACACCGACATCAATCGCATGATCAAAGATGCAGAACAATTTGCAGAACAAGACCGCTCAAGAAGGGAAAGAGTCGAAAAACGCAATGGAGCTAAAGCTTTAACAGATCAAGCACAGCGCAGACTCAAAGAAGTAACTCTTGATTTTGGTAGTCAGTTCGCTAGCTATTATCGTCGTCGCATTGATGTTTTGTGTGAAGAAATCCTTGATAGCTTGCAAAAAGACGATGAGCGCACTTTAGACAGAGCGCAAGCAGATTTGCAAGATATTCTCTACGAACTCAACCGAGAAGTAAGATTGCAGTATGAAGAAGAAGATGATGATGATTTCTTTGGTGCAATTCGTAAGACTTTCCTTGGTGATGAAGATGACAGAATAGACGACGACTATACCTATGACTCTCGTCAGAGAGATTATCGGGATAACTACAGTTATTCTCCCTATGAAGAAGACCCCAGAAGCAGTGGAGCTTATCAACAAGATTACGGGGCTTCTCCCAGAAATAACGGTTATCGGGATAGTTATTCTGATGATTATAGAGAACCACGTCGTACAGGGGATTATTCTCAAGATAGTTACCAAGAACCACGTCGTACAGGGGATTATTCCCAAGATAATCCTAGAAATACCCCGAGAAGAAATGGTTACAGGGATAGTTACTCTGATGATTATGGGGAAACTCGCCGTAGAGCGGATTATCCCCAAGATAGTTACGGAGAACCTCCGCGCACTTCAGGAAGAGGAGAAAGCCCTCCGTCGAGATATCCCAATTCAAGAGATGGTGTAGAACAGCGTTACTATAAAAGTAGCGATCGCTCTCGGAGAATTCCCTATCAAAATGACTGGGATGACGATGATGATGAATGGTTCTAAAACGGCAAATAATATTTCCCGATTTCGGATCAAACTAAAAATACGCCATTAATAACTGATAACCGATAACTGAAAACTGTAAGATGCAAAACTTGCGGAATTATTATGAAATCTTAGGTGTTACCAAAAAAGCTTCTAGCGAAGACATTAAAAGGGCTTATCGCTCTCTAGCTAGAAGGTATCATCCTGACCGCAACCCAGGAAATAAAATTGCCGAAGAAAAATTTAAAGACATCAACGAAGCTTACGAAGTTCTTTCTGATGCCACCAAAAGATTAGAATACGACCAAGTAAACCAAATTCGGGGTAGAAAGACTAACAACAAATACAATCCATTTGATCCTTTTAGTCGCAGTTCACCACCCCCCAGAAGCCAAACCGCTACCACCACAGAACGCCCCCGTGTACGGGTAGAAACCCAAAATTACCGCCCAGGGACTACCAGAAGAGAAAGAATCGTCTCTCGTCCTCCTGGGCGGGATATCGAAGCTAAATTAACCCTTCCTCTCAGCAAAGCTTATAAAGGTGGTAGAGAAAGAATCCGTCTCGAAGACGGGCGATCGCTGGAAGTAGATATGCCTCCTGCAATGTTTAATGGTCAGCGTATTCGCCTCCGAGGACAAGGACTAGATGGGGGCGATCTCTATCTTAAGATTACTGTAGCCCGTCACCCCTTCTTTGATGTTCAAGGAAACGATATCTATTGCACTGTTCCCATCACTCCCATTGAAGCCGTACTAGGAGGAGCGATCGAAGTTCCCACCATTGATGGTTTGGTAAAAATGACCCTCCCCTCGGGGGTTCGTTCAGGTCAAAGACTGCGTTTAGCAAATAAAGGTTATCCTGACCGTAACGGCGATCGCGGAGATCAATTAGTCGAAATTTCTATTCTCACTCCTAAAGAAATTACCGAAGAAGAAAAAATACTATACGAAAAAATCCAAGAGATAGAAACCTTTAAACCTCGTCAAAATTTAATTAAAAGTTTATAATTTTCGTTATATTAGCCCAAAATTAGGCAATGGAAGCAACTAAAGAGCGTACTTCTAAAAATTTTAAGAAATTACAAGCCCGTATGCGGGGTTTAGTTGGTAAAGCCATTTACGACTATAATATGATTCAAGAAGGCGATCGCGTTATGGTCTGTCTTTCAGGAGGAAAAGACTCCTATACTATGCTCGATCTGCTTCTGAGTCTGCAACGTAGTGCGCCCATTAACTTTGAAATTTTAGCAGTCAACCTAGATCAAAAACAGCCAGGATTTCCCGAAAATGTCCTACCAGAATACCTATCATCTTTAGGTATTTCCTATCGCATCGTAGAAGAAGATACCTACAGCATTGTGACTAGGGTAATTCCTGAAGGTAAAACTTTCTGTGGTTTATGTTCTCGTCTGCGTCGTGGTATTTTATATCGAGTCGCCACCGAAGAGGGAGCAACTAAAATTGCCTTGGGTCATCATCGAGATGATATTGTAGAGACTTTATTTCTCAATATGTTTCATGGGGGAAGAATCAAAGCTATGCCCCCCAAGCTCCTCACCGATGACCAAAAACATATTGTAATTCGTCCCCTAGCTTATTGCCCCGAAAAAGACATTCAACGCTACGCTAATGCGCGAAATTTTCCCATTATTCCCTGTAATCTTTGTGGTTCACAAGAAAATTTACAACGGGCTAAAATCAAGGAAATGTTACAGACTTGGGAAAAAGAAAATCCAGGCAGAACAGATAGTCTATTTCGCAGTATTCAAAATATCTCCCCTTCTCAGTTAGCAGATAGGGAATTATTTGATTTCGCTGGTTTGGATAACAAACAGGATAAGTAACAAGTAGGTATTAGTTAGTAGTTAGTGGTTAGTAGTTAGTAAGCAGTATTCAGTGTTACTTCCCCAGTCTCCCCACCACCGAAGGTGCGCGTTCGGTGAAGGGCGACGAAGTCTAGCGACCTCCCTAGTCCCCCCAGTCCCCTAGTCTCCTGACTCCCCTAATCTCCCCAGTCCCCCAATCTCCCCAATCCCCAATCCCCCAGTCTCCCCATTCCCTCTATTAATTAAAGATTTTCCTTAACCCACTTTTTAAAAGCTCTAATTGCTTTACTTCTGCCTTCAGTTTGAACTTGTTTGACGTGGCGTTCTATTAGTTCAACAATAGGAATATTGGGAAAATTAGGACTTGTTTGGGATTCAATATAGCGATCGCCTTCTCTTAGATTAATCTGAAAACCTTTTCTAGTATATCTCCACAATTCAGGAACTCCTAACAGCAAATAGTTATTTAATTTTGTTCTATTAGTTATGTCTATTTCTATTGCTAAATCTGGTGGAGGGTCGCTACTTAAATCTAATCTATCCTTACCAATAACTGCTGGATAATTTTGGATATAAAAACAAGCATCTGGTTCTACAGCCTGAGTCATTTGCTCATTTTTAAATGTTGTCGAACCTAATGGTTCAAAATCAATTTCTAATTCCTCAAGCAATATTTTTACTATATCCCCAATTATCTCTTTATCTTTTTCATGTTCTGGTAAAGGAACCATGATTTCTAAAACTCCATTGCTGTAAGAAATTCTGGAACTGCGTTGTTCTCCTAACTCTTCCAAAATTTCTTCAAACTCTTGCCAGCTAATATCCTGTAATAATAATTGCTGACCTGGTTTGACAATAATTTTCTCTAAGGCTACTTGCATAATTAGAGTGATTCGCCTATTCAAATAGTCTGACTTTATTCTAGTAGCCAAAATATAGGAAGACAGAATAAATTACATAGTGAGATTCGGGAATAGGGAATGGGGAATGGTGAATAGGGAATAGGGATTGGGGCGGGAAGGAGACTTCATTACAAAGTCGATACAGACATCGCTTCGCACCCTTCACCGAACACGGTGAGCCGTCGCACGGCTCACCCGTGTCCTCCTCTTTTGGTTTCAATACCTAGATTTATTAACTCTCCTCCCGGGGGGATTGGGGATTGGAGAAATGGGGGAAATAAGGCTGAATACTTATTCATCCGCGAATCTTTCATCCCTCACTCTTTACTGATAACTGCTAACTGCTAACTGATAACTGATAACTGATTCATCCTTATGATACTACTCCTTTACTTGCCAAAAACTCCCACAATTCCTGACTCTTAAAGTCCTTGATCGCCATATTAGCTCCTACTTCTAAAAGATGATTCGGATCGTGAGATGATGCGATCGCAATAGTATAAATACCAGCAGCTACCGCCGAAGTAATACCAGAAGGAGAATCTTCAAAGGCGATCGCATTTTGAGCTTCTACTCCCAAACGCTCTAAAGCTAACATATAAGGTGCAGGATGGGGTTTTCCTGGGGGCGCATCCTTTGCCATAATCACTAGGGGAAATACGTTAGTCAGTTGTAAATTTTCCAACATATGTACCGCATTTTCCTCGGGTGCGTTAGTGACAACGGCTCTTTTAAGAGAAGCAGTATCGGTTAATTTCAGTATTTTCTCTAAACCAGGCATCGGTTGCAATATTTTAGCTAACTGTCGATATCGCACTTCCTTATCTACAGCTAATTGCCATGCTTCCTCTTGAGACAATTGAGGTAAGATATCTCTGGTTATTTGAGCATTGGTTTTACCAGAAATATGTTTTTGAAAAAAAGCTGTGTCTATACTTAGACTATATTGACTCAAGATATCTTGCCACACCGCAAAATGTATCGGGTCAGTATTAGCTAATGTTCCATCCAGGTCAAAAAGTATCGCAGATAACATTGAATTAAGAGTCCCTATCTATGCTCAACTTATATTATTAACATTTATTAAAAAATATTTCTATATATTACAGTAAACTCCCTCTGAGACAAAAATATTGATTTTTTGAGAAGTTACGGTAAATAGATAAGATAAAAATAAGTAGTAAGGAACTAATCATCAATGGCACACAATAATTATCAGGAAGATTTCAACGAACCTAAAGCACAAAATGACCGTGATCTTCAGCAGAAATTAGAAGAGCTAGAAGCCCAAGTATATCAAACTACCCAAGAACAAAGCACCCCCCCTTACACAGAAACAGAATTTGGTTTTTCCCCACAGATAAGTAATGGAATTAGTGCAATTCGTAATTGGTTTAATAAACTCCCCCAAGCAGGTAAACTGATTGTCGGAATTGTAGGAGTTATAGTAGGGTTTTCTGTTCTTAATCTTTTTGTGAGTTTGATTACCAAGCTGATTACTTTAGCTATTTTTAGTTTGATTCTTTATGGATTATACAAATATTTATTTTCTGCTTCTGAAACCAAATAACAGTATCATAAATATTGAATGTGAGCCAAATCGAAGTAATTGGTATTGGTTTAGATGGCGTAGCAGGACTGAATACTAAGACTCTTAACATCATTGATTCCGCTAAAGTATTAATCGGGAGTCCGCGCCACCTAAGCTACTTTCGAGATCATCCTGCTCAAAAAATTACCCTACAGAATTTACAACAAGGAATCGATCGCATTCTCGATCTCATATCTCAAAAGCCAGATGAATATATTGTTATTCTAGCTAGTGGCGACCCTCTTTTTTTTGGTATTGGTCGGCTTTTATTATCTCAACTTCCTTCAGAAAGATTACGGTTTCATCCTCATGTTAGTTCGATTCAGTTAGCTTTTAGTAGGATTAAAATTCCTTGGCAAGATGCTCAATTTATAAGTGTTCATGGTCGCAGTACTGAAGAATTAATTAAAACCTTAAAACAAGGTGTAGAAAAAATTGCTGTATTTACTGACAGTGATTATAACCCTAGAGAAATTGCAAAACTATGTTTAGATTTAGATATACCTATAGAGTACGATTTTTATATTTGTGAAAATCTTGCAGGTGAAGATGAAAAGATTAGCTATTTTGCTTCAGATAAAATTGAGAAATTAGCCTACTCCAAATCTGAGAGTTTTAGTAGTTTGAATATTCTGATTTTACTACGTAATTATGCTTCAGAAAAAATCTTAAAACTAGAAGCATTACCAAAGTTTGGCTTACCAGATAGCGCATTTTTAAGCTATCGCGATCGCCCTGGTTTAATGACCAAAAAAGAAATTAGAATTGCTATCTTAGGACAACTAGCATTACAATCATCCCAAGTAATCTGGGATATCGGCGCAGGAACAGGATCGGTATCTATAGAAATAGCGCGGATGTGTCCTCAGTCAGAAATTTTTGCTGTAGAAAAAACTGCAATTGGCTATTCCTTAATCAAACAAAACTGTCGGCGGTTTCAAGTAGAAAATGTCAAAGTGTTTAATAGTCAAGCACCAGAAATACTATCTCAATTACCTAATCCAGATCGCATTTTTATCGGTGGGAGTGGTGGCAATTTAGCATCAATTTTAGAAGTCTGTTCCCAGAAACTTTTACCCCAAGGATTATTAGTGATCGCTTTAGCAACTATAGAACACTGTTATGAAACTCTCCACTGGATTAAAACCCACAACTGGCACTATAACCTATTGCAATTGCAAATATCTCGTTCTACTGCGATCGCTAATTTAACCCGTATCTCTCCCCTCAATCCTGTCACCTTGATTACAACTTATCCTGAAACCTCTATCTCTAAAGCCAATTGATAAATCTCTCTGCGGGAAAAAGAAGTGAGTTTTGCTAAATGGCGACTAGCTTGCGATCTCGTCATTCCCTGTTGCAACAACTCTCTTAATTCCTGTTTGATTTCTGCTTCTGATGAGAGCAAAGCTTCTGTAATAGCACCAGCTACCACTAAAGTATATTCCCCTTTCGGTTGACGAGTTTCCTGATAAAGTGCGATCGCCTCTCCCAAAGTACCACGCCAAAATTCCTCATGGATCTTAGTTAACTCCCTTCCCAAAACTACTGGGCGGTCTTGACCCATGACAATGCTCAAATCTTTTAGAGTAGTAGAAAGACGATGGGGTGCTTCGTAAAAAATTAAAGTTCTAGTTTCCTGTTTTAAACTTTCTAGCCTTTCTTTCCGCAGACTGTGTTTAGTGGGGAGAAACCCCTCAAAAACAAAACGCTCCGTCACCAACCCAGAAGCAGTTAAAGCAGTCAAACTAGCACTGACACCAGGAATCGGTATTATTGTAACTCCAGCAGCGATCGCTGCTACGACAATTTCTTGACCAGGATCAGAAATACTAGGCATTCCTGCGTCACTGACTACAGCAATATTCATCCCCTCTTGTAGTTTCTGGACTAATTCCACAGTACGAGACTGTTTGTTATGCTCGTGATAGCTAATTTGAGGTGTAGTAATTTTAAAATGTTGTAGTAGTTTTCCCGTATGGCGAGTGTCTTCTGCTGCAATAAGATCAACTTCCTGAAGAATACGCACCCCTCGCCAAGTCATATCCTCCAAATTCCCAATTGGTGTTCCCACCAAATACAATTTTCCTAAAATCGCCACTTCCTTCATCTACTAGTATTCTAATTTATAAGTTAAAACAGGGAAATGGAGTCTTGTATTTTAAACCTGTTAAACCCTTAATTATATTAATATCTATAATTTTTGCTTTAAATGAACTTGAACAGTCAGCTAATCAGTAAATTAGCTTCTCTTCACCATAACCAATTTACAGGGATAGTTACTATAACTACAAAAAATTCTCAATCTTGGAATATATATTTGTATTTAGGTCAACTACTATGGACAGAAAGCAGCATCCACAGGAATCGCTTTTGGCAAAGAAATTTATCTAAACTATGCCCTCAAGTTACCACAACACAACACAAATTTGAAAAGGTTAAAAACAATGATATTTCTGACTATTATTTAATTAACACCCTACGGGAAAATAAATTAGTTAGCAGAGAAAAATTATTAAAATTAATTAATTGTAGTGCTATAGATACTTTCTTTGAAATATTACAAAATGAAGCCAAAGCCAAGATTGATTTTACTATTCAAGAGCAGCAACCTTTATTTCTATTAAAATCTGGGTTTAATTTATCATTGACCCCATCAGAAACCCCAAAATTACTTAAAGAAGCAGAGGGACAATGGGTTAATTGGACTAATAAAGGATTAGCTTCTTGTTCTCCTAATTTAGCTCCACTACTCAAAAACTATCAAGAACTTAAGAAACAGTTATCCCCCATAATATTTCAAAATATGCTGAGATTACTTGATGGAAAAAGTACCCTTAGAGACTTAGCAATCAAAATGGATAAAGATGTATTAGAAGTGGCTAATGGTTTAATGCCCTACTTTTTCAAAGGTTATTTGAGACTCTTAGAAATTCCCGATATCCCTAAAATTTATCTCAAAATACAACAATAGTTTTCTGCTGACAAGCTAGTAGGTTGGGTTTCGTTCCTCAAACCAACACAATGTTTAACCCAACCTACCTTAGTCTTATAAAGTACACCACAATGAACAATAGAGCAATTAGCAATTAGCAAGAGCGCGAAAACCAGGGTTTCAGACAAATCACCCTAAGACAATCTTAACTACGTAATCTTCCTTAAGTAATAGTAACCACTGCCTAAAAAAATATCATAATTAAGAAATTGCACGAAAACATTAAAAAAAAATGATATATTATGATGCTGATTTTTAAGGGATAAAAAAAAAACTCTATGCCATAATAATACCAGCTAAGATAAAAAAATTGATTTTGTAATAAATCAATATCTTTTCACGGCACTTTATATTTTGTTTTCGTATCTATAAAAGTATGGTTTAGTTATGGTGCATCAATCTAATAGTCGATTAGCAAATCAATTAGTCTTTATCAAACAAAAACAATTTACAGGCAAAGTCAAAGTACAATCCGCCAAAGGAGTTGAATGGTCACTTTATCTTTGTTTGGGCAGATTAGTTTGGACTGATGGCGGAATTCATCCCAATCGTTCATGGAAAAGACTAATGGATAAATATTGTCCTCAAGTTAATGGTAAAAACATTCAGATTATACAGGATTCCCAGTTTGAATATGGGGATTATTACGCTTTAACCGTCTTATTACAGAGAAAATTACTCCAACGAGAACAAGCAACAGAAGTAATCAGAGCTAGAGCTAGTGAAGTTTTTTTTGACCTCTTACAACACGAAAGCCAAAGTACTCTAAAAATTACCCCAGAAACAGCATCTACCTCATCCTTTTTAACATCTGGCTTACAGATGTCCATTTCTTTAGTCAATATCGAAGAAGTACTAGTAGAGTCGGAACAAGCATGGTTGATTTGGCAAGAAAAAGGACTAGGAAAATGGTCGCCTCATTTAGCACCCATGATGAAACAACAAGAGAAATTACGAGAAGAAGTATCTGGTATAGTCTTTCAAAATTTTCTCAAACTTCTTGACGGTCAAAGAACCCTCATTGATTTAGCAGCGCGGATGAACAAAGATGTACGCAGACTAACTTCTTCACTAGTCCCCTATCTTAATAAAGGACTACTGGAACTGTTGATGATTGATGATATCGAACCACCTAATCTTAAAGTTCAAAAGTCTAATTCTTCCCAATCAAGAACTTCTGGTAATAAACCCTTAATTGCTTGCATTGATGATAGTCCCCAAATTTGTAACATCATGGAACAAATTATTACTAAAGCAGGATATAGATTTGTGGGAATTCAACAAGCTATACAAGCTGTTCCTGGGTTGATTGCTGCTAATCCTGATTTAATTTTTCTCGATATTGGGATGCCAATTGTCAATGGTTACGAAATTTGTTCTCAGATTAAAAGAGTCTCTAAACTCAAACATATTCCCATCATTATTCTCACAGGAAATGATGGAATCGTAGATCGTGTCAGAGCCAAGGTGGTAGGAGCTAACGACTTTGTAGCAAAGCCTGTTGAGATCGAGAAAATTCATGAGGCGATCGCTCAAAATCTGCCTTCTAAGGGTCAAGCTGATGAAACTCAGAGCCAGATGACTCCTAACCCAGTATAACTTAGTCATGCTCCATAATTTAATCCCCTTAAACTTTTGTAAATCTCATTGTTAGTTTCAAAAAGTTTTTGGGAACTCTTTAAATAGTTCAATTTACGTATTTTGCCTTAGAGCAACCAGATTATGAGTAAAGTGTTAGTTGTTGATGACAGCTTAATGGATAGACAAGTTTTAACTACCTATCTTACAGAAGCTGGCTTAACTGTACTAGATGCAGAAAGCGCAGAAGAAGCAATGGAAAAAATCGCTGACTATCAACCTCAACTGATAGTTTTAGACGTAGTGATGGGGGGTCAAAGTGGTTTTGAATTGTGTCGTAGCCTCAAAGCAGATCAAAGCACAAAACCCATTCCAGTGATTCTTTGTTCTTCCAAATCTACTGAAGCTGACAAGATGTGGGGGGATGTTGTAGGAGCAGATGCTTACCTAACAAAGCCTGTTAATCGGGATGAATTATTGGGAAAAATACAGCAACTAATTACTTAAGAAAAATGTTATGTTAAGCACTTCTTCTAGTCCTTTATCCGTCAGTATTAATTCCAAGATTGATCAAGAATCAACAACTCAACAAGTTGATAAATTTCTGCAATTTTATCTTGGGAGCAACGATAGCGTTACTAGTGCTTCTAATGGTAAAGACCTCGCCTTAATAGAAGCGGAAATCGTCACAGAGGTTATTACTGTCTCTGTATCAGAAATTTTATCTGTGCCTCAGATGCCTTATTGTATTCTTGGCATCTATAGTTGGCGTAGTGAAATGCTTTGGATTGTGGATTTAGAGAATCTTCTAGGTTATCCTCCTTCTTTGTCCATAACTGATAAAACTATCTTGGTGATGGTAGTTCAAATAGAAGGACAATCACTAGGATTGGTGATTCCTCAAATTGATAACATTACCGAACAAGATTTAGAGCAGTTTAAATCACCTTCCTCGGAAATTTTTTCTGAAGATATCTTACCTTTTATTAATGGATATTTAACCGATAAAAGCAACAACATAGTGATGGTAATTAATGGGAAAGAGATTTTTCACTTTTTTGCGATTAACCCAAATTTCAGTAGTTATAAATAGTCAGAAATCTTGAAAAGATATAATTACATTGTTTATTATTTATATAAAAATAGTACTTGGCTTTTCGTATCAAAATTAATGCCTAAACTTCATTTTTCAATCGACATTAGTCCCAATTTGAAAAAAGAATGCAACAGATATCGTAAGGGTGGGGCATCGCCAAACCTATAGATCAAATTTTATGTGTCGCAAACATTGTTTGATTTGGTATAACCCAAGGAATTGGAAAACTTTAAATCAACAAATCAAAAAACTTCATACAGTTTATGAGAAGTAATTGGAGACTTGATAGGTTGGGTTCTGAATCCTTAATTTAACCCAACTTACAATTTAAGCTCCATATCTAATTGGTATCACATAGGGGATTCAGATTTGAAATTAACAACCCAAGCCAAATCAGCTTTACTGAAAATTTTAAATTGTTATTTTTCAGTGCAATCAAGATAATTCAAATCCATATTTTAGAGTTTTAAGCATCAAGACATCTGGAACAAGATTATGACTTCTTCAACTATTTCTATGAGTAACCATAATACAGTAAACAACAAAGATAATCAGCAATCGTCATCAAAAGATGAGCTAATTAGAAAAATCAAAACCAATCTTTTTAAAGGAGAGAGAGAACGAGCAGCAAAAATTATTAAACAAATTCGTAAAGCTAAAAACTTTGAGGATTTTTTAGCTAAAACAGTATCTGTAATAGGTCAAAATTTAAAAGCAGACCGAGTTCTGATTTATCAATTTGAAGAGCGGGGGGATGAAGGAAGAATTATTGCAGAATCAATAGCAGAAGGTTGGACTCCTACTATTGATGAGATTTTACCTTGTAGTAGTTTTGGCGGTCAGAAAATCTTAGATTATCAAGCTAAAGGCTTGTTGGCTATTGAAGATATTGAACAAAGCCGACTAACTCCTTATCAAAAACAATTATTAGAGAAGTTTCAAGTACAAGCCTCTGTCAGTATTCCCATAACTCTTAACTCTTTTTCTTTAGAAACAGATGATTATGCTGCTAATAAAGTTTGGGGTTTACTAGTAGTTCAGCAATGTTCTAAGCCCCGCTCTTGGGAAGAAGAAGAAATTAACTTAATTGACCGCATTGCTCATGAATTAACTATTGTTGTTGAAAAGAATCAACCAGGGTTTCAATTTGGATATCAGCAAGACATTTTAGGTAAAATTAACCTAGAAATGCAGGAATTAATGCAAGATTCTTTGCATCAAATAAGAGAGTCTCTCAAAGTAGATCGAGCTTTAGTTTATGCTTTTAATCCTGACTGGAGTGGTCAAATTTTAACAGAATCAGTAGGAAGTAATTGGTCAAAAGCAGGATCCTCTTTTGATTTTGATTATTTCCTCAAAACAGATGAATATAAGCCCTACTATGTAGTTAATGATATTTATACAAAAGGCTTTGCTCGCTGTTTTATCGAAACTTTAGAAGCCGTACAAATTAAAGCTTATATTGTTGTTCCCATTGAATATAACAATCAGCTTTTAGGGGTTTTAGGAATCTATCAAAACTCTAATTCTCGTAATTGGCAAAAGTCAGAAGTTAATCAAGTAGTCAAACAAGCTACTAAGTTTGCATTTCCTCTGCAACAGACTCTATTTCTCCGTAATAGCAAATTCCAAACTAAACAAATGGAAAACGCAATTCAACGAGAGAAAGGTTTAAGCAAAATGCTAGAAAGAATGCAGATTGCTAGCGACGAAAAAGCCATTTTCCAAGTGGCAACCCAAGAAGGAAGAAAATTACTCCAAGCAGATCGTTTAGCTATTTATCGTTTTAATGATGATTGGAGTGGGGAATTTATTGCAGAGTCCGTAGCTTCGGGATGGTCGAAACTGATTGAGAGTATTCCTATTGTAAAAGACACTTTCCTTCAAGAGAATCAGGGAGGACGTTATAAGTTTGGTGAGTGTTTTGCTGTTGACGATATCTATATGGTTGGTCATCAATCTTGTCATATTGAGTTATTAGAGCAGTTTGAAGCTAGAGCTTATGCCATCGCACCCATCTTTATCGGAGATATGCTTACTGATAAGAAACTCTGGGGATTAGTAGCAGTTTATCAAAACTCTGGCTCTCGCAAATGGAAAAAAGAAGAAATTGAGGTTCTCAGACAAATTGGTTTACAAGTAGGTATCGGCATTCAAAAAAGTCAACAGTCTGAACAACTCAGAAAAGCAGTAGTTAGGCAAAAGAATCTAGCTCGGATAGTCGATGGTATGCAAAATGCTTCATCCTTAGAGAATGTTTTAGAAATTGCTGCTCAAGAAACTCGTAAATTATTGGAAGTAGAAAGAAGCAGTATCTATCGTTTTAATTCTGACTGGACTGGAGCAAATGTTGTAGAATCCCCTATTGATAATGATTTCAAATCTTTCCAAGCTTCTTGTTTCCAAGCTACTTTTGCCAAAAACCCCTATCCTTATCTACGAAACAATCAAGGTGGAAGCTATAAAAATGGGGAATCCGATGTCGTTAATGATATTAGTAAATCCCGTCTAGAACAACGCCTCATCGAAGTTCTGACAAAATTAGATATCAAGGCTTATGTAAGAATGCCGATATTTGTCGATCAGAAGCTATGGGGGATAATCAATATCTATCAATCTCAAACTCGCTTTTGGGAAGAAGATGACATTCAATTCCTCAAGCAAATAGTCGTACAAATTGGAATCGTCATTCAACAGAAACAGTATTTACAAGAGTTGCAAACTAAGGCAAAACAAGAAAAAGCCATCTCTAGTATTGTCCAACGTATTAGTAGTTCCCTGAAGCTTCAAGAAATTTTCCGTACTGCTACTCAACAAGTTCGCAAGCTGCTTGAAGTAGATCGTGCTGTAGTTTATCGTTTCAATCCTGACTGGAGTGGAGAAGTTCTGGCTGAATCTGCTGGTTCGGAATGGATATCCGTAATGGAAATTCAGGACACTGATCAAAACCTATTTAGTACAGAAATGAACGCCAATGAGCAATGTACCTTGAAAAATATGAAAGAAGGTTCCGCTCTCGATAAAGACACTTATTTTATCAATAGCCAAGGAGGAGACTACACTAGAGGCAAACAATTCAATGTAGTTAATGATGTCTATGCTGCTGGATTTTCTTCTTGCTATCTGCAATCTCTAGAAAAATATCAAGCTAGAGCTTACATTATTGTGCCAATTTTCCAAGACACTAAACTTTGGGGTTTATTTGGAGTTTATCAAAACTCTGGAGCGCGAGACTGGGAAGTTAACGAATTGAATTTGCTCCTTAAGATTGCTCCTCAACTGGGAATTGCTATTGAACAAGCTGAGAAAGCAGACCAACTACGCATTCAGTCAGAAAATCTTACTCAAACTCTAGCTAGAGAAAAAGCAGCCAAAGAACAACTACAGAAACAAGCAGTAGATATGCTTCGCACTGTTAGACCTGCTTTTACTGGAGATTTGACTGTTAGAGCTAAGGTTACAGAAAATGAAATCGGAACAATTGCAGGAGCATATAATACTACCCTTGATTCTCTCAAACAAATTGTTGTGCAAGTACAAGAAGCTGTAGGACAGGTAGCTCAAACTACTCAAGTCAGTAGTGGTGTGGTAGAAAATCTCTCCTTCAAGTCTCAGAAGCAAATGCAAGAATTAGAAAAAGCTTTGAATAAAGTCAAAGCTACCATTGAAGCTTCTAATACCACAACTAAAAAAGCCCAAAAAGTAGAAGTAGCCATCCAACAAGCAGACCGCACGGTTAAAGAAGGCGATCGCGCCATGAACAAAACTGTAGATAGTATTGTGGGTATTCGTCAAACTGTAGCTGATGCTGGTAAACGAGTTAAACGACTTAGCGATTCTTCTCAGAAGATTTCTCGGGTGGTCAACCTCATTAGCTCATTTGCTGCTCAAACTAACTTACTCGCTCTCAATGCTGCTCTAGAAGCGACTCGCGCAGGAGAATACGGTAAAGGCTTTGCTGTGGTAGCAGACGAAGTCCGCAACCTCTCGTTACAATCTTCTGAGGCTACTACCGAAATTGAAAAACTAGTCAGAGAAATTCAAGATGAAACTCAAGAAGTTGCTGCTGCGATGGAAGCAGGGGTACAACAAGTAGCAGAAGGAACAAATTTAGTTAATGATACTCGTGATAGTCTCAATGAGATTGTTGCTGCTACTAATGAAATTAGAACCTTAGTACAAGATATTAGTACTGCTGCTAGTGAGCAAACTCAACAAGCGGAGTCTGTAACTCAGGTAATGGGACAAGTAGCGGAAATCGCCAATGAAACCTCTAATGAGTCTCAGAAAATCTCCGCTTCATTCCAACAACTAGAAAAACTGGCTAATAATTTGCAATCTAGTGTAGCCCAGTTCAAAGTCAATTGACGCTCTCTCACTTGAGCGTGAGAGATTCTTCAGACCTAACCGAAGTTAGCCGTTAAGCATTTTATAGTGATGACCGCCCGCCACCACTTTTTGTAGAGATCGAAAATTGATTTACTACTCACTCAGACTCCCAATAGATTTTACATTTCCAGAGAGCTACCTGAGACTATGGTTACAACCCCATATCTATTTAGTTTTCTTGGTTGGTTCGGTTAGGCTATTATCCTTCTCCCGAATACAAATATTCTACAGTGCTTTAAATCCTTGTTACCTGAAGATTTCAATTCAAAATTGTCAAGATAAGCCTCATAGGTTATTGCGCTCGCTCTCATCTGGAGCGGGACTAAGATGTCTTCCCGCTCGCAAGATAAATTCTGCACTACCAATCCTGAATTCTGAAACAGATCGACTCTGTTTTAGGGTTCACTCATATTTTGCACCAGTGCGATACATCACCAAGAAATAAATTTCTTGGCTAATACAAAAAAGTCCTCTCAAGAGGACTAATACCAAATCCTGTTGTCAAAACCCACTCTTTATTTACGCGGTTGAAACAGTAGTGCTATACAAACAAAATCTAGACTAAAAGAAATTATGGGGGTATGAGAATCGGATTTATTATTAGACCTCTATAGGAAATAAGTACCATGACAGAATTATTTGTATATTCCCTATTCCTTATCTCAACTATCTAATTAATTTTGCACAGACTACTTAACTTAGTTATCAAATTCTATATAAAATGATTAGTGATCCTGATATTCGTGACCAAGCCTATCAGTATTTTCTCGAAGAAGCACCAGAATTGCTCCAAACTATTGAAGAGGAAATCTTTGCCATCAATGAAGGTGAAGTAGAGCTTCAAGACCGTGCTTTAAGGGTTAACCATCTGATGCGGGCTGCTCATACTCTCAAGGGTGGGGCTGCTAATGTGGGGCTAGAAACCATTAAAACTGTAGCTCACTCAATGGAAGATGTTTTTAAGGCTCTTTATAATCCTGAGTTAGAGCTTGATGCAGAAACAAAAAGACTCATTTATGAAAGCTATGAATGTCTCCGTGAACCTCTAACGGCGGAATTTAGTAAAATATCTATTGATCGAGATGCAATTTTAGACCGTGCTGCTACGGTTTTTGCTGAGTTACAAGAAATATTTGGTGACTATCTCACCGATCAAGACGCTTTTCCTACTTCTGAAGAGTTGGGTCTAGATGTTGTAGAGTCTTTCTTTCAAGCCGTCATTCCCGAAAGATTACAAGAACTTCATACCGCTTTAGCTGGAGCTAATGATACTCAAATTTCCGATGTTTTACGCTCTCAGGCTGAAATATTTTTAGGTTTGGCTGAATCCCTAGGTCTGCCTGGATTTGGGGAAGTGGCACAAAATATTATCACTGCTTTAGAACGGAGCAGCGATCGCATTCTGGAAATAGCTCAAGCAGCGATCGCCAATATCGAACAGGCGCAAAAACAAGTCTTAGAAGGCGATCGAGAAAGAGGCGGAGAACCCTCTCCTGCTTTACTACAATTAGCTAGTGGTCTTCCAGTAACCGAATCTATTGAAGACATCTCAACATCCTATGTGGATTTAGATTCTCAAATTGTTGATTCATCCTATGGAAATAAACAAGATGAAACAGACACATTTACAAGTCTCATAGATACACCAGAAGAAGAAGATATTGCACCCGCATCTTCAGAAGAGATGGAATTATTCATCAAGATGCAAGATCAACTTCCCACTCAAGATTTAAGTCAAATTCCATCTCCTGATCCAGAAGAAAACTCAGAATGTGCACTCAATCAATCAGAAGCAGAAGAAGAAGATGATGATGATAATGTGCTGTCTTTATCAGAAGCAGATTTAAAACTATTAGAAGACTCTCCTGCTGCTTCTGTAGAGTCAGAAAAGTCAGAAGAAGAATCCCCATTTGATGTAATCAGTGAAGAGCTAGAAAATAGTATGGCATCTGTGATATTACCACAACCTCCAGAAGCAATTAATAAAAATAACTCTTCACCAGAATTACTAGGAGAAATTTGGGGAGAGGAAGTTGAAGCCACCCCAATATTCAATAAAACTTCCGAGCCAGTTACTCCTGAAATAACCACTATATCACCTATTACTCTTAACGAATCTCAAGATCAAACTGATAAATCAGAAGTGTTTTCTACATTAGTAGAAAAATCTCTGACGAACTCCAGTGGGCTTGGGCTTTCTGACGACGGAGTACCTTCGACCACTGCTGAAAAACCTACAGTTATTAATTCTACAAAATCAAAACTAAAGCCTCCTAGCAAATCTCAAAAAAATCCTAAAAAATCTGTCAATCAAACAGTTAGAGTTAATTTAGAGTCCCTAGAAAAATTAAATGATTTAGTAGGAGAGATTTTAATCAATCAAAACCAAAATATTCTTAAGGACGAAAAAATTTATGATTTAGTTCAAGGCTTACTAGATAAACTTAATTATAATGAGCAAATAATTAACAGCATCATTAATTTTGTTGATGAAGTTTATATCTCCCCCGAACAGCAAAAAATCAGGCAATCCTTACCTAATAAAATACGACAATTAGTTAAAGTTAATCCAGATACATCTGAGATTACGCAACTACAATCCAATAATGATAGTGAAACTAATCTAGAACAGCTAGTTAAAATCGCTCTGAGCAGCAATTCCGAACTATCAGAAATAGCCGAAAAAATTAAAAACTACAACAAACAAGCCCAAAGAAGTACACAAAAACAACAAAGAATGCTGTTAAACATGAGAGATGAACTAATTGATACCAGAATGTCTCCTATTGGCAGAGTTTTTAATCGTTTCCCTCGCATGATACAGCAATTATCAAGCACCTATAATAAAAAGGTCGAGCTTAAAATTACTGGAGGTCATATCTTAATTGATAAAACAGTAGAAGAAAAACTGTATGACCCTCTATTACATTTGATTCGTAATGGTTTCGATCATGGCTTAGAAATGCCCGAAGTTCGTCTTCAAAATGGCAAGCCAGAGACAGGAACCATAGAACTCAGAGCCTATTATCAAGGTGGTAAAACTATTATCGAAATCAAAGATGATGGGAAAGGAATCAATTTAGAAAAAATTAAAAATAGTGCTATTAAGAAGAAATTAATTACAGCACAAGATGCAGACCGTATGCCAGCTTCTAGTCTCCTAGAATTACTATTTGAAGCAGGATTTTCCACTGCGGAAAAAGTTAGTTCTCTATCAGGAAGAGGTGTAGGATTAGACGTAGTTCGCTCTCAAATCCAAGAAATGGAAGGGAATATTTCTATTGAATCTGTACCCAATAAAGGTACAGTGTTTTCTTTACAAATCCCCCTAACTTTGACCATCGCCAAACTAATGCTTACTCAAGCAGATGGTCTTACTTATGCCCTACTCACAGATTCCATAGAAAGAATTGTTGTACCAATTTCTAATCAAATTCGAGTTTTTGAAGGACATAAAGTACTCCATTGGGAAACTAACTCAGAAATTCAAAGTATTCCTGTTAGAAAACTAGGAGATTTAATTGAATATCCTCGCACTGTTTTAGGAAGAACTAGAAATCCTGGTGAATCTGATAGCGGGAGTAACAATCCCATCTTATTATTACGTCGTCAAGGAGACTTAGTAGGATTAGAAGTAGAAAAAGTTTTCGGAGAACAAGAATTAGTAATTAGACCTTTAGGTAGTGCGATCGCACCCCCCCAATATATATATGGCTGTAGTGTTCTTAAAGACAGTAGTCTAACTCTGGTGATAGATGGCAACGTATTACTACAAAATCCTAATACCGCATCTGCTATTACTCAAAATGCTTATTTAGCTGATTCTCATCCTCAACAACTCCCTGGAAATAATAACCAGCAACTACTTTTAGGTAGCTCCCATTTGGCTCAAACTTTGCTAGTAGTAGATGATTCTTCTAGTTTAAGACGGAGTATTGCTATGTCTCTAGAAAAAGTGAGTCAAACAGTAATTCAGGCAGAAAATGGCTTAAATGCTTTAGAAAAGTTACAACAGTCTAAAGATGTTAATCTTGTGGTCTGTGATTTAGAAATGCCGATGATGAATGGGTTTCAATTTTTGAAAGCATTGCGTCAAAATCAAAATCTTCGGGACACTCCTGTAATTATTTTGACTTCCAGAGATAGTGACAAACATCGCAAACTAGCTTTACAGTTGGGTGCATCCGCTTATCTAATTAAACCTTGTGACGAGCAAGAATTATTTGACACTATTAATAGCATTATTGGTAGGAAATCCCTTTAATCGGTTGTAGTAGCTTGTTGCCATTGTGTAATTTTTTGAGCCAACCATCATTAATCAAAAATCAGTGCCATAATTTTTGTTAGTAATACTTATATAAATATAGGGAGATAGCTTTGAACATCAACCAACCTGAAAGGCTAAGGGAAATCATGACTATAGCTCGTTCTATAGCCTGGGGTGCATCTGATATTCTCAGTTCTTATTATCATGGAAAAGCAAAAGACAACGAACTAGATGTTCAAGATAAAAAAGATGGACCAGTCACAGAAGCCGATCTAGCTGCTAATCACTATATTTTAGAAAACTTACAAGCTGAATTAGGTACACAAGATTTTGGCTATCTTTCTGAAGAAACTTTTGATGTTAAAAAAGCTGAAGCCATAAACAAATCTTGGGTTTGGATCATTGATCCTTTAGATGGTACTAGAGACTTTATTGATAAAACAGGAGAATACTGTCTGCATATTGCCTTAGCTCATGAAGGTCGTCCTATGATTGGTATTGTAGCGATTCCTGAAGCAGCTAAATTATATTATGCCGTTAAAGGACAAGGTACATTTGTGCAAACTAAAGCCGATCAAAAAGTTACCCCAATTCAAGTTTCACAACGCAAAAATCCTGAAGAACTATATTTAATTGTGAGTCGCTCTCATCGAGATGACAGATTCCAAAATTTAATAGATAGCCTACCTCTTAAAGGTAAAAAATATATGGGTAGTGTGGGAGGTAAAATATCCACAATTCTCGAACAACAATCTGATGTTTATATTTCTCTCTCTGGTAAATCTGCTGCTAAAGATTGGGACTTTGCTGCTCCTGAGTTGATTCTAACTGAAGCAGGAGGTAAATTTACTTACCATACTGGTGAACCAGTTTTTTATAATCAAGGTGATGTGAAAAAGTGGGGTTGCATTATGGCTACTAATGGTCATTGCCATGATACTCTATGTGAAAAAACAACAGCTATCCTTAAAGAAATTGATGGTGAAAGTTAATATCATTTCTCTTTAATCACATATCCTGTAGGGGCGTATGGCATACGCCCTATTTATTTTTTCTGTGTATCTTTCCCCCATTCAATTTTTATTAATCCTTACGGTGTTAAATTCTAATTTCGATTCCAAAAAACAAACAGCTACAGAGGAAGATACCCCTACCGATGTTCTTGAAGAATTGAGTAAAGATGAGGATGCTGCTATACGTGAAGCAGTAGCAGGTAATCCTAATACCCCTGTAGAAGTTTTAAAAAATTTAAGCGAGGAGTTTCCTGAAGCAGTGACGGGAAATCCTGTTTTTGATTTATTATTATTGGACAATCCTGATAGTGAGTTTATTCGGCTGTCTCTAGCGCGTAGTTCGACAACACCCCAAGAAACACTGGTAAAATTAGTTGAACATCGAGATAGAAAAGTTAGAATCGCCGTTGCAGCCAATGTTAATACTCCATTAGATTTATTAGAGCGATTGGCTAGTAATCCCCAAGAAGGAATATATCTTCATGAAGCAATTGCTAGTAACAAGAGTGCCTCTCCAGAGATTCTCGATAAATTACTGGGAGATATTAATGAATACTCTTATTTTGATATTCATCGCCAAATGGCAAAACACCCTAAAACTTCTGCTTTAACCTTAGAAAAATTAGCCAGCCATCGAGAACAAAGTATTCGTCTTGAGGTATTAAAACATCCTTGTTTTTCTCCTCACATGAGGGAGATTGTTCTATGTCTTGAAGGAAAACTCACTCCCGACCTTAGTTTATTTCAAAAATTAGCTAATAGTCCTAATTACTATACTCGTTTATTAGTTAGTAAACACCCTAATATTGCTGCGGAAATTTTAGAACAATTAGCAAATGATGATAATGAATATGTCCGTGCAAAAGTAGCTCAAAATCCCCGTATTCTTAGGAAAAACCTTGAGAAACTAGCTGAACATCGAGTATAGCGCGTTCGTGTAGGAGTGGCTCAAAATTCTGAAATACCAGTAAAATTATTAATTAAACTAGCAAGCGATCGCAGCAAACATACCCGTAAAAAAATAGCTTTAAATCCCAATACTCCATTAAATATTCTAGAACAATTAGCAACAGATAAGATGGCAGAAGTCCGCGCTGCGGTAGCTAGAAATAAAAAAACTTCGATACAAATCTTAGTGGGTTTAGCAACTGATTCAGAAGCCCCTGTTAGAGAAGTTGTTGCAAGACAGCGCAAGACACCTTTATCCAATCTAGAAGAATTAGCCAGAGATTCTAGTTCTCAGATTCGTCTTAATGTTGCTCGAAACCCCAATAGTTCACCATCAATTTTAGAAAAATTAGCCTACGATTCTAATACATGGGTGCGTGAAGCAGTTGGGAAAAATCGCTGTACCCCCTCATTGGTTTTAGAACAATTAGCTAATGATAGTAATTCTTACGTGCGTCTGGCTGTTGCTGAAAATCGTTTTACTCCACTGAATATTTTAGATAAATTATCTCAAGATACAGTTGAGTTTGTAGGTAGAGTAGCTAAGGTAAATTATGGTAAAAAAACCGCTTAGGTAAATTGATGTTCAGCAGTATTTAGAAAAATGCGATCGCCTAAGATTAATTACTCAATGTGGGGCAAGAATCGCGCCTTAAAATCTCTGATTTAAGGCGCGATTCTCAATAAAGCGGAATAATTCTGCTGTAGAAGCCTTAAGGTAAATCAGTACTACCCATCAAATAGCGATCTCCTCAGATGTGCAAAGCGCAAAGCAGTTAAAAAGGCAATTGATCGAGTTAGAATAATGAGACCGTAATTGTGTTTTAATAATCTGGAAGAAATTTATGACTGAGTTATTGGAGCAAGCATTCAAGGAGGCACAAAAGCTCTCAAACGATCTTCAGGATGAACTTGCACAGCAATTACTAGAAGATATTGAAAATGAGTTGAAATGGCAAGAAAGTTTATCTAATTCAGATGTAGATTTAAATGTTCTTGAAGAAATGGCACGAAGGGCATTAATTGAAGATCAAGAAGGGAAGACTGAAAAAAAAGGTTTTGGTGAGGAGTAATGAGATCTTCCAGAACCCAAGGTTTTAGAAAGTTATTTATGGCATTACCGCAACGGATAAAAGAAACTGCTAAGAAAAATTACAAACTTTGGAAAGAAAACCCATTTCATCCGAGTCTAGAATTCAAGGAAATCAAATCAAAAGAAAATATTTGGTCAGTAAGAGTAGGAATCGGATGGAGGGCTTTGGGAGTAGTAAAAGCCGATGAAGATAAAATAGTGTGGTTTTGGATTGGCTCGCACGCTGAATACGATAAAATTCTTAGGAAGAAGTAAGAGCAATCTAATAAATTTAAATTCAAAGAAGTTTAGAAAATAAGCGCGATCTCTTGTATTTTCGTCTTTAGGTAAGGCGCGATCGCTGGGTAAGCATAGCAAACATTTAGAGTAATCTAAATACAAAATATAGTATTTTTATACCAAAATAATTGAAGTATTATATTGTCAGGTAACTTCAAGCAGAACTCCTTCCTATGGTTAATGTCATTCGTGGTGATTTAAAAAATAAGCCTGTATCATCAAAAAGATTAGCAGATTACTTTGAAAAGCAACGTGATATTGATGGCACTTTATATCTTGGTTATCCAATAATCGGTACTGCTCAAGGGGGATATCAAATTGATGCTTTATTAGTATCAAAACAACATGGTGTAGTAATTTTTCATATTGTTGAAGGGACTAATTTAGATGATATTGATATAGAAGAAATACAATACAAATGATGTATACCTATGAAAATTCTCAATTGTCCTCTCATAGGCTTGCATTTTTTCCATCTCCCTTTCTGCATGAATTTCAAAATGAACCAGAAATTTATGAGCTTGATGAAATTTATGCAGATATAATTGCTAAAAATATATTACCTGTACCAATTAGATTTGATTACGATCCAGATAACCATCAAGAATTGGATCATCCTAAATGTCATTTGACATTAGGACAGTTTAAAAACTGTAGAATTCCTGTCTGTTCTCCTATTATGCCAAATGTATTTATTTCTTTTATTCTTCGTAGTTTCTATAATACTGCTTTGAGAAAATTTTCAGATGAGCTTAATCTTAAAAATAGTTTATTTCCTCAAACAATTACTTCAGCAGAGCAACAATTATTGCATATCTCAATTGTTTAAATTAAATTGTTGATATATAATATCATGATTTTTGGCGATCGCGAAACTCTTTAAAAAAATATAGCTACATTGAAATCGATATAATATCCTACTTTAAAACTTTATACTGAATCTCCGTCTTAGAAAGAAAAGACGGAGATAATTCACAATCTTCTCTACTCTTTAACTTAAGGTAAATCAGTACTACCCATCAAATAGCGATCGCATTCACGAGCCACACCACGACCTTCGTTAAATGCCCAAACTACTAGGCTTTGTCCGCGACGACAATCCCCTGCTGCGAACACACCAGGGATATTAGTAGTGTACTTTTCATGCTCCGCTTTGATGTTACTACGGGCATCCTTTTCAAGTCCTAAAGCATCTAGAAGGGGTTGTTCTGGCCCTAGGAAACCCATTGCTAATAAAACTAACTGGGCAGGTACAACTTTTTCTGTACCAGGTATATGTTGGGGAATAAAGCGACCATTTGCATCTCTTTCCCATTGTATTTGTACGGTATGAACAGCTTTTACTTGTCCTTGTTCGTCTCCTTCAAACTTGGTTGCGGTAGTAAGATAGCCTCTAGGATCGTCACCGAATCTGGCAGCAGCTTCTTCCTGTCCGTAATCAAGACGGTAAATTTTGGGCCACTCTGGCCAGGGATTATTGGGAGCGCGTTCCTGGGGAGGTTGGGGCATAATTTCCAGTTGTACTAAACTGCGACAACCGTGACGAATCGATGTACCTACGCAGTCAGTTCCAGTATCACCACCACCAATAATTACTACATCTTTATCTTTTGCAGAGATGTTAGTGTCATTCTGGTTGAGAATTGCTTGAGTATTGGCAGTGAGGAATTCCATTGCAAAGTGAACACCCTTTAGGGAACGACCTTCTACATTTAAATCTCTTGGTTTAGTAGCACCAGTACAAAGTACTACTGAATCAAATTCTTTAAGTAATTGCTCGGCGGGTAAATCCTTGCCAATTTCGGTATTGCAGATAAATTTTACGCCTTCTTGCTCTAAAAGTTGAATGCGACGTAAAACTATTTCTTTCTTATCCAGTTTCATGTTGGGAATTCCATACATTAGCAGTCCCCCTGGACGATCTGCCCTTTCAAACACTGTCACCCAATGACCTGCTTTATTGAGTTGTGCAGCAGCACACAGTCCTGCTGGACCAGAACCAACCACAGCAACTTTTTTCCCCGTGCGTTTTTGGGGTGGTTCGGGATTAACCCAACCTTCTTGCCAACCTTTTTCTATAATTGAATATTCAATATTTTTAATTGTTACTGGGGGGTTGTGAATTCCCAGAACACAAGAACCTTCGCAGGGTGCAGGACAAACACGACCAGTAAACTCTGGGAAATTATTGGTTTTATGCAAGCGTGCGAGGGCTTCGCGCCAAAGTCCGCGATAAATCAGGTCGTTCCACTCTGGAATTAGGTTATTAATGGGGCAACCACTCGCCATTCTATTAATTGTGATGCCAGTATGACAAAAGGGCGTACCGCAGTCCATGCACCTAGCAGCCTGGGTGCGGAGTTTATCCTCTGGCATGGGCAGATGGAATTCGTCCCAGTTACGGATGCGATCAAGGGGGGCTAGTTCCGAAGGTTCTTCTCGCAGATATTCAATAAAGCCTGTTGGTTTTCCCATAGTTGTCTCGTCTATTATGTTTGTTCAGAACAAAAATTAATTATGAATTTGAGAGTTAGGGAGTAGGGAATAGAGAGTAGGGAGTAGAAAGTAGAAGTAAGTTCTTTGGAAGTAACACTTATTACTTTTTGTAATCCTTGGTATCCCACTATCCCTCTCTTGGTCAGCGTTCCCTAAGCTCTTACGCTCCAAGCGGGGGCAGAAGGGGGTTTCAAAACTAAATAAATTAGTCACAAACACAAAACTGTCAAGCTCTTAAAAACCCCCTCCCGAATGACCGCTATCCCTCATCGTTTAATTTAGCTGCCACTAATACGAGCAGCATCACGGGAATTTGCTTCAAAGGCAGCAGTTAGAGCATCGTCTCCGCTTAAACCTTCGGCGATCGCTTTTTGAATCGCTTGCAACACACGCTTGTAGTCTCTGGGCATTACTTTGACAAATTTGGGTGCAAACTCTTCCCAGTTAGCTAGTACTTTAGTTGCTTTCTTACTGTTAGTATAATCTGCGTGTTTCTGAATCATTTGGCAGACAGTTTTTAAATCTTCTTCATCCAAAGATTCAATGTCTGCCATTTGAGTGTTACAACGGGTCGCAAAGTCACCTTTTTCATCCAGAATATAGGCGACTCCTCCACTCATTCCCGCAGCAAAGTTACGTCCAGTTGACCCTAGAATCACAACTTTACCACCAGTCATATATTCGCAACCATGATCGCCCACTGCTTCAACTACGGCGTTAACACCAGAGTTACGAACACAGAATCGTTCTCCAGCTACACCATAAATATAAGCTTCACCAGCAGTTGCGCCATAAAATGCCACATTGCCGATAATAATATTTTCTTCTGGGACAAAAGTAGAACCGCTAGGAGGATAGACAATTATTTTGCCACCACTCAAACCTTTGCCCAAGTAATCGTTGGCATCCCCTTCTAATTCTAAAGTTACGCCCTTGGGTACAAATGCGGAAAAACTCTGTCCAGCACTACCTTGGAAATGGAGATGTACTGTATCTTCTGGTAAGCCTTTCCAGTGGCGTTTGCTGATTTCATTGCCTAAAATTGTCCCCACTACCCGATTAGTATTTTTAATTGGCAAGGTAGCTTTGACTTTTTCTCCTTTTTCAATCGCTGGTTTACACAAATCGAGTAAAACAGTCAGATCTAAGGATTTATCCAATCCATGATCTTGGGGAATCTGACAATAGCGACCTACTTCGGTCGCAACTTTAGGCTGATAAAGGATTTTTGAGAGATCGATACCTTTGGCTTTCCAATGATCTACCGCTTTCTTGGCTTCTAAGACATCGGTACGCCCCACCATTTCATTAAGGGTACGGAAGCCCAAACTTGCCATAATTTCCCGCACTTCCTGAGCAATAAACTTCATGAAGTTGACGGTGTAATCTGGATTACCGATGAAGTTTTTACGTAACTCTGGGTTTTGAGTAGCAATTCCTGCGGGACAGGTGTTCATGTGGCAGACGCGCATCATGATACAGCCGAGGGTAACTAAGGGGGCGGTAGAAAAACCAAATTCTTCAGCACCCAACAGAGTTGCGATCGCCACATCCCGACCAGTTTTCATTTGACCGTCGGTTTCTACAGCAATACGACTACGGAGGTTATTTAAGACCAAGGTTTGATGGGTTTCTGCTAAACCAAGTTCCCAAGGTAGTCCGGCGTGTTTGATTGAGGTTTGGGGAGATGCTCCCGTACCACCATCAAAACCAGAGATCAAGACTACATCTGCATGGGCTTTGGCTACGCCAGCAGCGATCGTTCCTACCCCTACTTCCGAGACTAATTTAACGCTAATACGAGCTTCCCGATTGGCATTTTTCAAGTCGTGGATTAACTCCGCTAAATCTTCAATGGAGTAAATATCGTGGTGGGGTGGGGGAGAAATTAAGCCTACTCCTGGGGTAGAGTGACGCACTTTAGCAATCCAAGGATAAACTTTTTTCCCTGGTAATTGCCCTCCTTCTCCTGGTTTTGCCCCTTGTGCCATTTTGATCTGGATTTCTCTGGCTTGGGATAAATACAAACTGGTAACGCCAAAACGACCTGATGCCACTTGTTTGATGGCACTGTTTTTAGAATCACCCTGTTCGTTCGTCCAGGTGTAGCGTTCTGGATCTTCCCCTCCTTCTCCTGTATTAGATTTACCTCCAATCCGATTCATGGCGATCGCTAGAGACTCATGGGCTTCTTTGGAAATTGAGCCGTAACTCATCGCCCCTGTCTTAAACCGCTTCATAATCGCTTCGATCGGTTCTACTTCTTCCAAGGGGATCGGTTCGCGGTCTTTATATTCCAGCAGTCCTCGCAGGGTAAAGCGTTGCTGATTCTGCTCGTTGACCAGCTTGGCATATTGCTTGTAAAGTTCATAATCCCCCTTCTGGACTGCTTGTTGCAGGGTGTGAATAGTTTGGGGACTAAACAAATGTGCCTCGCCGTCTTTACGCCATTGATACTCACCGCCAACATCCAGGTTATGTCCGTTGACTTCTCGCTCAGGAAAAGCATGAGCGTGGCGTAAAATAGTTTCTTTGGCGATCGCTTCTAAATCGGCTCCTTCGATTCTGGAGGCTGTCCTAGTAAAGTATCGGTCTATTACTGAGTGATTTAGTCCAATAGCTTCAAAGATTTGCGCGCCTCGATAACTTTGAAGAGTCGAAATACCAATCTTAGAGGCAATCTTGATGGTTCCTTTTGTTACTGCTTTAATGTAGTTTTTGCAAGCAGTCTGATAATCGACATCCACCAGTATTCCCTGATGAATCATGTCATCAAGGGTGGCAAAAGCCAAGTAGGGATTAATCGCACCGCAACCATAGCCAAGCAAGACTGCATAATGATGTACTTCTCTTGGTTCGCCTGATTCTAAGACAATTCCTACTCTGGTACGAGTACCTTGACGAATTAAGTGGTGATGTAACCCCGCCACTGCTAGTAAAGCAGGAATCGGAGCGCGTTCTCTATTTACATCGCGATCGCTTAAGATAATAATACTTGTTCCATCTGCGATCGCTTTATCTGCCTCAGTACAAATCCCCTCAATCGCTGCTTCTAAACCTTTTACTCCCTCTTTGGGATTAAATAAAATTGGTAGCGTCAGGGACTTAAAATCCCCATCTAGGTGTTTAAGTTTTGCCAGTTCTGCATTAGTAATTACAGGTGTTTTTAATTTAATCAGATGACAACTTTCGGGTTGGGGATCCAGTAAGTTGCGTTCAGCACCAATGGTAGTTGCTGGGGAGGTAACAATTTCTTCCCTAATTGAATCGATGGGAGGATTAGTTACTTGAGCAAACAATTGCTGGAAATAATCATAAAGTAGCTTGGGACGCTCTGAAAGTACTGCTAAGGGTGTATCCGAACCCATCGAACCAATTGCCTCTACTCCATTAAGAGCCATTGGTTTTAGTAACATCCGCAGTTCTTCAAAAGTATAACCAAAGGTCATTTGTTGCTGAATAGTCGTAGTTAATTCAGCTTCAGAAACAGGTAATAAATCATTGGCTACCTTGGGTTCTGGTAAGGATGGCAAATCTACCAAATAACGATCCAACCACTCCCGATAGGGATGCTCGTTAATAATTGCTTGTTTAATTTCCTCGTCCGCAACAATGCGTCCTTCTTCCATATTTACCAGGAACATCTTACCAGGCTCTAAACGCCCCTTTAAGGCTACGTTTTCTGGTGCAACTGGTAGCACTCCTGCTTCTGATGCCATAATTACCAGGTCATCTTTGGTAACGTAATAGCGAGAAGGACGTAACCCATTGCGATCCAGGACTGCTCCTACCATTGTCCCATCAGTAAAGGCGATGGAAGCTGGTCCATCCCAAGGTTCCATCAAACAAGAATGATACTCATAAAAAGCTTTCTTCTCATCACTCATTGATTCGTGAGCCGTCCAGGGTTCGGGGATCATCATCATGACTGCATGAGGTAGCGATCGCCCTGCTAACACCAATAGTTCTAAAGTATTATCAAAAATACTAGAGTCACTACCATCGATATTAATCAAATTTTGCACCTTCTTCATATCGTCGCCGAATAACTCCGACTCTAACAACGACTGACGAGCGTGCATCCAGTTTATGTTGCCCCGTAGGGTATTAATTTCCCCATTGTGGGCAATGTAGCGATAGGGGTGAGATCTTTCCCAACTGGGGAAGGTGTTAGTGCTAAAGCGCGAATGTACCAAGGCTAAAGCACTTTCTAAGTCAGGATCGTGGAGTTCGGGATAATATTCTCCTACCTGCATCGGCATCAGCATCCCCTTATAAACAATGGTTCGACAGGAGACACTAGACTCGTACCAAAACGAATCCCCCAACTCTTGGCGAATCGCTTTATGAGAACGCTTGCGAATCACAAATAGTTTACGTTCAAAGGCTGCTTCATCTAAATCGGTCGCCCGTTGGATAAACACTTGCTGCATGAAGGGTTCGCTTGATTTAGCAGTGTTCCCCATAGTTGAGTTGTCGGTAGGCACGTCACGCCAACCCAAAACTTTCTGTCCTTCTTCCGCTACAACTGCTTCAAATACTCGTCTTCCCTTCTCTCTGAGCAGAGGATCTGGAGAAGAGTAAATCATGCCAACACCATACTCCCCTACTTCTGGTAGAGTAATGTTTTCTAAGGCAGCCACCTTCTTCAGGAACTTATGGGGTATTTGCATCAAAATACCAGCCCCATCACCTGTATTTGTCTCAGCACCACAAGCACCACGATGTTCGAGGTTAATCAGTATCGTCAAAGCCTGTTCTACAAGTTCGTGGGATTTCTTGCCATTCATGTGGACGATAAATCCAACACCGCAGGCATCATGCTCGAAGCGAGGATCGTATAGACCCTGTTGAGGTGGCAGTTGATTATTATTCATTTTAATAAACTAAATACTGCTATAGTTACTTAATCTTACCGACAGAGGCAGAAATATCAGATTTTTTAAGGAAATGATCACAACTGCAGTTTAGACTAAGCTGTTGCATCCGCACCAAAATATTTCAGTAATAATCCCAACAAATCAGACAATTAAAGCGATCGCTTTATCGACAGACAATAGAGGAATGTTGCATCAAAAATTAGGAATAAGCTGGTTTTTCAGATAATTTCACTGAGAATACTGCTGCAAAAGCTAAAGCTACATCTTTTCGCACTTGATCTATAGTAATTTCAGGAACAAACTCCCACAAACTACCAACAGGCTTATCTATAATTCCACAAGGAACAATATCTTGAAACCCTGTTAAGTCAGGACAAACATTTACAGCAAAACCGTGCATTGTTATCCAACGACGCACCTTAATTCCTATCGCAGCAATTTTTTTCCCTTCTAACCAGACTCCTGTTAATCCTGATATTCGATAGCCTTCTAGTCCATAGTTTTTCAATACCAGAATAATTACTTGTTCTAGTTGACGCAAATACCAGTGTAAATCTTGTTGATAATAGCGCAAATTTAAAATAGGGTAGCCCACTAACTGACCAGGACAATGATAAGTTACTTCTCCGCCTCTTTCCACCCGATAAAGTTCGCGAGCGCAATTTTCTGGGTCAAATTTTAAAAAATCAGTGCTAGCTCCTGTCCCTAAAGTATATACAGGAGGATGTTCTAGTAAAATTAACCAGTCTTGCAACTCAGGGTTTTCGATTCTTTCTTGGACTAACTGTTTTTGATATTCCCATGATTCTTGATAAGGAGTGATTCCCCGATTTTCTAAGATGCAGTCTCTAGTTTGTCCAATGTAAGTTTCCATATATTTTTCCCAACAGTATCTTTACAAAATGTCAATCAATGTAACAGAAAATCACAAGAATTAAAAGGTATATGTCATGGAAAATACAAAGTGCTAGTCTATAGGTATAGAATGATTAACACACTAAAGTTTGACTTAACATAATTTTGAGATGGTAAATTACCTACATATTCTCTCCGTGATTATTAACTCCGAAAGCAAGAAAAAAAGCAAGAGTAGTATTGAATTTAGTTTGTCTGTGATTTATTAGGTAAATAGTCATCAATTCTTGTAGTATCAAATTTAAACCATTACCGATAAAGCGAGGTAGCTTTTAAACCCTAATTTATATCGAGGTAAGAAATTTCATTCCACCAATAAATTTTCTTTTTAGCAACAAGATGAGACATCATCTATAAACAACCTTTAGTTTCATTTAGGTTTGCCAAAAGATGAGTTGGTTTCTTACTAACAACTAGGAAAATCTCATTATTGTATATTATGGAGTGTCGAGTATGAAGCTTTTGATCCAGGGCAATAACATTACAGTTACCGATTCAATTCATGACTACGTCCAAGAGAAGCTAGAAAAAGCTGTTAAACACTTTCAAAATATCACTACCAAAATAGATGTCCATCTATCTGTATATAATCACTCCCGTGCTGTGGATAAACACAAAGCGGAAGTAACTGTATATGCTAATGGAACAGTAATTCGCGCTCAAGAAGGTAGTGAAAACCTTTACGCCAGCATTGATATGGTATCTGATAAAATTGCTCGTCAATTACGCAAGTATAAAGAAAAGCAACTTCATAAAAAAACTCATGCTCAGGTGAAAACTAGAGACATAGTGGAAGAAGAACCAGTAAAAACCACCCTAACCAGCGATCGCGCTCCTCAGCTACCAAATGAAGTAGTAAGAACTAAGTACTTCAGTATGCCACCGATGAGTATTGAAGAAGCCCTAGAACAACTGCAACTTGTAGATCACGATTTCTATATGTTTCAGAACAGTGCAACTAATGAAATTAACGTCATTTACTGTCGCAATCATGGTGGCTATGGTGTGATACAACCTCGACCAGGCAACAACAATCAGAATAATAATGGGTACCTACCGTAATGGTGATAATTAGTTATAGCTTATCTGCTTCATTCTCTCTAACAAATTGACTAGTTGATCAACTCAGTTTGATTAAAGCATTGAAAATTAGATACATCAAAAATTCCGCCACAAAAAATAGTGCAACCTGAAATTAATTTCTCAGGTTGCGATCGCGTTGGTAAAAATTAATTCTCCTTGTTTAGCATCTAGTTGAACCGGATGTCCTACTGGTAAGGCTGCATTTGCGCCATCATGACCAAAGGGAAGATCGGAAACAATAGGGATATCTAAATCTAGAGCGCGATCGCGTAATACTGCTTCTACTGTCCAGCTATTGGTCCCTGGATAGGGTTCACAACGGCTGAAACGCCCTATAGCAATACCTTTAACTTGCTGCAATACTCCCATTAATCGCCACTGGGTCAACATTCGATCTATGCGATAAGGATATTCTGTCACATCTTCCAGGGCTAAAATTACCCCGTCAAAAGCAGGTTGTAATGGTGTCCCTAATAAGTGAGTTGCCACTGTAAGATTAGCTGGAAGCAAGACTCCTTCAGCAATTTTGTCATTCCAGCCTTGACCCTTTAATGTTTCTAGGGGATGACCAGTCAAGTAGTTAAATAGTCTTTTTTGTGACCATTCTGGCTCACGAGCTAAAGTAGTTAAGACAGGAGCATGGATTCCTGCAATTCCCACTGTTGCTAAACTCCACAATAAATTTGTAACATCAGAAAAACCCACTACCCATTTAGGAGTAACCTCTAAATTCCAAGTCCAGTCTTCTAATAGTCTTGCAGAACCATATCCACCTCTAATACATAATATTGCCTTACATTCAGGGTCTTTCCAAGCTGCTGCTAGAGCTTGTCGCCGTTGAAGATCTGTTCCTGCTAAATAACCGTCACTACTATCCCAATTATCACCTAATTGTACTCGATAACCACGCGATCGCCATATTTCAAGACCTTGTTTCAGAGCCTCAGTTTCTCTCAATGCTCCACTAGGGGCGATCGCTGTTACTAAATCTCCTGGTTGTAAATAGGGTGGTAATTCTAGAGAAGCAAGATTTTTTGTCATAAGTAGTCAATTAGACTGAAAAGTAATTTGTCTAAGATTTGTGAGGCAGCAAATTTTAAGCTATCGTTTTCGATTTAGCCTAAGATTGTGCAACAATTTTAAGGAAAATATATATAAAGTTAACAATTTTCCAGAATTATTAAGAGAGGATTAAGGATGTATATCGTGCAGATTGCCTCGGAATGCGCCCCCGTAATTAAAGCTGGTGGTTTGGGAGATGTAGTTTACGGCTTGAGTAGGGAATTAGAAATGCAGGGAAATTGCGTTGAGCTAATACTCCCCATGTATGATTGCATGAGATACGACCAGATCTGGGGACTTCATGAAGCATACCGTGGTTTAATGGTGCCTTGGTATGGTGGTGTAATTTATTGTGATGTTTTTTGTGGTTGGGTACATGGCAGACTATGTTTCTTTATTCAACCCAAGTCAGGAGATAATTTCTTCCATCGCGGTTACTACTATGGTGGAACAGATGATAATATGCGTTTTGCTTTCTTTAGCAAGGCTGCTTTAGAATTTTTGCTAGTTAGTAATAAACGCCCTGAGATTATCCACTGTCATGATTGGCAAACTGGTTTGATTCCTGTGATGCTATATGAAATGTATCAGTATCATGGGATGGGTCATCAGCGAGTTTGTTACACTATCCACAACTTTAAACATCAAGGTATTGCTGGTGCTGATATTCTTTGGGCAACAGGTTTAAATCGGGAACCTTACTATTTTCACTATGATCGCCTAAGAGATAATTTTAACCCCTTCGCCCTCAACTTTATGAAAGGTGGTATCGTCTATTCCAACCATGTCAATACTGTTTCCCCTCACCATGCTTGGGAAGCTCGTTATGAAGATGTAGGATATGGTTTGGGTCACACTCTAGAAATTCATCAGGGTAAATTTGGTGGTATTCTCAACGGTGTTGATTACAATATCTGGAATCCTCAAGTTGATCATCATATTCCTTTCCACTACTCTCTAGATAATATGGCAGGAAAAGCCAAAAATAAAATCGCTTTACGAGAAAGATTATTACTACAGAATGTTGATAAACCAATCATTGCTTATATAGGAAGACTTGATCAACAAAAAGGTGTACATCTAGTTCATCATGCAATGTACTATGCTCTCAATCGAGGAGCGCAATTTGTCCTGTTAGGTTCGGCTACTGAAGCTGGTATCAATGACTGGTTTTGGCACGAAAAACAACATCTCAATAATCATCCTGATGTTCATCTCGAACTTGGTTTTAATGAAGAATTAGCCCATTTGATTTATGCTGGTGCAGATATGATGGTTGTACCTAGTAACTATGAACCATGTGGATTGACCCAGTTAATTAGTTTGAAATATGGTACAGTCCCCATTGTTCGTGGTGTTGGTGGGTTATTGAGTACCGTATTTGACAAAGATCACGATCAAAATCATGCACCAGAAAAACGCAATGGTTTTGTCTTTTATCAAACCGATAATTATGCCTTAGAATCTGCAATGGAAAGAGCGATCGGTTTATATAAAGAATATCCTAAAGAATTTGAACAGTTAGCTCAACAGGCTATGGAATACGACTATTCTTGGAATAATCCAGGCTCAACTTATCTAAGTGTTTATGAACATATCAGAGCCTAGCAATTAGCAAGTAATACCATTTCGATTTAAGTTTGCTACAGATGGGAGAGGAGGGAGAGGAGGTAGACTAGGAGAAAGATTTGTAGCAATTGATTGTGAAATTGATCTAAGAAGTAAGAAGTAATAACTAGCAATCAACAACTAACCATTAACCATTAACCATTGTAGGGGCGCAAGCCTTGCGCCCCTACTTAATTAAATCTCGTCTATAGATTTACTGACACAAGAGACTGTTAAAATGTTTTCTGGTGAACCATCAAAAGGAATAGCTAGATCATATACTTGGGTTTCAATGGCTTTTTGGACTCTCGATATTGCAGTAGAGTTACCTTTAACTAAAACTACAAAAAAGAAACTCTTGTTGTAGCGACAAACAAAATCTCCATCTCTTACATTATCGCAAATAACTTTAGAGATATTTTTAGAAGTAGCAGTGATAATCTTGTCAGAATAAATCTGACAGTATGTGTAGAAGTTATTAATCTCCACTACCAGTAAAGGTAATTCCTCCGATGAAAACTTTTTCTGCATCGTCTCAAGGAAAACTTGCAAATAATAGCGATTAGGTAAAGAAGTTTGACGGTCAAAAAACATTCTCATTTTAGCCTTACGGTCGAGAAAGTTGATTAAGGCTATAGTAGAACCAGATGTGGATAAGATAGTGGGAATAGTAGGTAGCCACCATCCTTGTAAAAATAAACTGTAATTGAGAATTAGAATTCCTCCAATAGAGAGTGAGGGGATAATTATATACAAGCACCAAGAAGGAAAAAACTTCTCTAATCTAACTTTAATTTGGGATAGTCCAAAACTTATGGCGATCGCAACTACAGTTAACAGTAAAATAAAAATCAGTTCTTCAATTTTAGACCTAGGTTTAAGTAAAGGTCTGCCATCGAGTGCTGCACCGATCAACTGACTGCTATGATTAGCATGAATCAATATCCCTGGAGTTGTCTTTACTCCCCAACGAGTTTTACTTTCTGGAGTTAAAAAGAAGTCTTTATCAGCATCCGATATGGATCCAATAAATACAATCTTGTCTTGAATCAAAGAAGGATCAAACTGGTCAGTTAAAATTTGAGTGAGAGTAATCTGATTAAAATGATCAATTCCACCACGGTAGTTAATTAGCATTTGATAACCACCTAAATCCCCTTTCCAATATCCTCCAGTAAATTTAGATAAGGGTGTAACTTTAGCTTTCCCAATGTAAAATTTGTTCCCTTCCACACTAAAATCAACTATTTCTGGAGACAAATACATTAATGCTAAAGTTGTTCCTAAACCTTCTCTAATTTGTCCCTCTTTCTCTAGAGAAAATAATACTCGGCGCACAAAACCATCAGGATCGATAACTGCGTCAGAAGCAGAAACTTGATCGGCTGCTGCCAAAATAGGATTAGGTCTAATTGGGCGATAACTGACTTTTTCCACTCCAATTACATTAGGGGTGGTACGGAATATTTCTGATAATTCTGCTGTTCCTGGTTCTATACTTAAATTGCGATATAAATCTAAGCCAATTCCCCGTGGATTATGGCTCCGAATTTGCGCGATCGCCTGAGCTATAGTACCATCAGGAAGAGGATATTTTCCAATCTGTGCCATGTCTTCATCATCAATAGTAATCAGAGTTATTCTGGTATCTTTGGCTTCTTGATGTTGGAAAAAAAATAGATCGAGAATTTTAAATTCTACTGATTGAAATATTCCCAAAAAAAGACTAATAAAAATCCCCACCATAATTAGAGGCGGTACAAGTAATCTGTTTTCGGTTTTATTTAATTTAGTAAAAAATGTTGTTCTTTCCCCTGCAAACTCTTGACCACTAAATAAACTTTTGCTTAGTCTTGCTCTTTCTTGTGGACTTAAAACGTAATCAATAAAACCTAAAAATTTTAGAGTGAATGCAACCCTTTGAATATCTGGTAGAGGAACTTTTAATTGTTGACTAATATTACTTAAAGTTGATTTATCGTTGGCGTGATAAATTACTTTTTGTTCGAGTTTACTTAATTTATCTGATTGAATTTTATAACTTTCTGGAGGGTTTAATTGGAGACATAAACCTTCATAAGGATAGTTATTTTGCCATTGTTGCCAATTTAAGATAGTGCGAAAAATATCCAGTATAAAATCATCTATATCTTGAGATATACCAGTCATTTCATCAAGAGGAAAATGATTTTTGTCTGTGACTGACTTAAAGTCATAATTAAATTTTAAATTAATAATACTTTTCAGAAAATTAATTTGCTCTTGGAATAAAAGCTCTATTTTATTAGGACTAATTCCATGAATCTTCTCTAACTCATATCCTAGAGTGCGTGGCTCTGGAGTAAAGGTTTTTTTGTAGCTATTTTGAGCAATTATATCAATAATTTTTTTACTAAGAAGCTGGTGCTTGAGCAGTAAGAATTTCAAGCTACATTTATTTCCGATAACCGTAGTGATTTTTCCTTGATACACCCAGACATATACTGTCTGTAAGTCTGGCATGAATATTTCAAAGTAACCACTTTCATTTTCCCGAAAAATTAATAATAAATTATCAATAAAAGAATCTTGTTGTTCTAAAATAGCCATCTGATTTCAGTTGACATAAACACCTCGCCTTTATTATGGCTCAAATAATTTTGTTCTTAATTTATTTTTGTTATCAGTATTTATACTGAGATTTTAAAAAATCCTTATATTTTATTAATCAACTTCTAAGTATTCTTCTCGAAATTCACTTGAACTAAGGATGAACCTACTGATTATAACAACCAAATATCTGGAAAATAAAAATTTACTATTAAGAGTATTTACTAACATAAATTACTGGTGTATATTATATTGAACTAGAAAAAATCTTAATATTATTAACTTGACTTTTATCAAACTGCCACTGATTAAATTTATGAATAGAATAGCTACTATTTTAGGTGTTGCTGCTTTAACTTTCCTAACTTCTTTTCCTGTAGAAGCTAAACCCCAAAATTCCAATCAAAATTCCTATCGTAGAATCAGAGTAACCTTTACTCCAGCAGGTAAAGGACACCCTAGATACACTTCCGCAGCAGCCGTTAGAAGTACAAAATGTAATGTAGGAGCAGCATCAAGCCAGAAATCTTTAACTGCTATTGTCCCTTCCAATAGTCAATCTTTAACTAACAAAAGTCATCCTACTTTCTTCGCTTATATTCCAGCAATGGGAGCATCTCACGGAACTTTATATATTAAAGATGAAACCGAAGATTTTTTCTACACACAGAAAGTCGATCTTCCTTCAGAAGGAGGTGTAGTAGGTGTTACTATGTCTCAAGAAATTCCTGGGTTAGAACAAGGAAGCTATAGCTGGTTTTTACAAATTCAATGTGGTGATTCTCCTGCAATAGACGATCCAGTTGTCGGAGCAAATGTACACAAAGTTGATGGTGAAAATTCTGCTTTATGGTACGATATCGCTGCTGAATCCGCTAACAGTCCTTTATGGGGCGATTTAATGAATCAAATTAATCTAGATTCTTTAGCTGATAAAAATGTTGTGTTTATTAACTAGTGTGAAAAAAGTGAACCTACAGTGTTGGCGAGGTGAGGTAAGATAATAATTCCTACCCGTGGTGGAAATAAATTTCGGAGCCTCACATATAAAATCGCTTTAAATTAAAGAGTTTTATGCCGATAGTTTCCCTATCGGTTTTTTTGTGATAAATAAATCTTTTAACCGATTCCGCAATCAATTGGTACAAATCAAGAACAATATGGAACAATCAACCATACTAAGTACCCGGCGCATCAGTTAATCGAACATTTGGTGGAGGTAGGCAATAGGCAACAGGCTTTTGTTGCAATAGGGAAATATAACCTCGTTATCAATATACAAATAATTTTGCCTACCTACATACTAATTACTAGTTACTAATCAACTCCTACTAACAATCAACCATTAACCATTAACCGTTAACAATCAACCAAGGTGTTTAACTGTCACTAACATGAAAACCTCTATATATATGTCTTTAAGGAGTTATTTTAGCTTTCTGCCTCGCTTCTATCGTCTTGCTACTGTCAGTGTACTTTCTAATATGATGATACCTTTGGCTGGTTTGTGTGATACAGCTTTTTTAGGACATCTGAAAGATATTCGTCATTTAGCAGGGATTATTTTAGCCAGTATTTTATTTGATTATCTATATCGCGTCCTCAAGTTTTTGCGTAACAGTACTAATGCCATGACTGCTCAAGCGGTAGGACAAGATGATGCTACGGGTGTATTGTTAGCAGGATTACGCAGTGGTTTAATTGCTTTGGCGATCGCATTAACTATAGTTATTTTACAATATCCAATTGAAAAACTCGGTTTTGCCATCCTTTCAGGCTCTCCAGATGTGGAAGCATCGGGAATTGAGTATTTTAACGCCAGAATTTGGGGTGCGCCAGCAGTATTACTTAATTTTGTTTTAATCGGTTGGTTTCTGGGAAGAGAAAAAAACCATATTGTCCTAATTATGTCCTTGCTCGGCAATGGCTCAAATGTTTTATTTGACTACTTGATGATTTATCGTTGGGGTTGGGAGAGTTTGGGAGCAGGTTTAGCTACAGCTTTGAGTCAATATCTCGCTTTGTTGGTGGGTTTAATTGCTGTGGTTGCTAGTGTTTCAAGGAAAGATTTATCCCAAGCTTTAGAAACAGTCCTAGAGCCTCAAGCATTAAAGGGAATTTTGACCCTCAAGGGTAATATTTTAATTCGGTTCTTCATTCTAATTTCTACTTATTCTCTATTTACTAACCTTAGTGCAGGAATCGGAACCGATGTACTGACTCAAAACGGTTTATTATTACAAATTGCCTTTCTTAGTCAGTTTACGGTTCAAGGAGTCGGCATGACCGCTCAAACCCTCATTGGTAATTTTAAGGGTAAGGGTGATACAGATAAAATGCTTCCATTAATGAGTTTAGCTACGATCAATGCTCTATTAATAGCTTCAGTTTTTATTTGCGCTTCTATCCTATTCCCTGATATTGTTTTTGGACTCTTAACCAACCATAGTGAAGTTAATCAAGGTATCATTGACTATACTATCTGGTTATTACCGCTACTAACTTTTACGGCGAGCGCATTTATTCTAGAAGGATATTTTATTGGACTCAAAGAAGGTGCAGTATTACGGAATGCTTCCTTAATAGGTTTCTGTCTAGTTTTCTCTCCTCTGATTATTGCTGCTTGGTATTGGCAAAATGTCGATTTGTTGTGGCTGTCTCTAACTATGTATATGGTAAGCGGGACTTTCTATCTTGGAATCAAAATGATCCAAGTTCAACAGAATTTAACTTTGGCGATTGGGGATTAGGGAGACCCAACTCGTCGCTTCGCGATTGGGGCACCGAAGGAGACTTCATTACAAAGTCGATACGGACATCGCTTCGCACCCTTCACCGAACACGGTGAGCCGTGCTCCCGCTCACCCGTGTCCTCCTCTTTTGGCTTCAATACCTAGATCTATTAAGTCTCCTCCCGGGGGGGTGTGGGGACTGGGGAAGTAATACTTATTGGTCCTCTTGCAAAAATAAATATAAAATCAAAACTTATATACGGACTATCCTATTACAGTAATACTTCAATTCTAATAGAAGTCTCAAATAGCGATCGCTATTTGGAATATGGGCGATCGCTATTTTCACCAGATCATTTGGGTCGTTTCTTCTTCTTACATTTGGATTTCTACAAAAAGAGATGTCCTAACCTTTCTCAACAGATAGAGAAGAATTCTCTAGTTGTTCCCGATTGATTCTTAAAATTGTCATCAAAAAGTCTAGATATCACCGACGAATGTACCGAAAGTTTCTTAATAACATTCTATATGGAGAGGATATTCATGGGTGCGGTATATAAGGGTTCTTGTTTCTGTGGCACAGTGCAAATTGAACTGTCAGGAGAACCAGACGATATGGGCTATTGCCATTGCACCTCGTGCCGTTCATGGTCAGGGGCTCCTGTCCATGCGTGGACGGTTTGGCGAGCATCAGCAGTGAAAGTAACTGCGGGGGAGGAACATATCGGGATATTCCATAAGACCCCCGATAGCATGAGCCATCGTCAATTTTGTACTAAATGTGGCGGGCATCTAATGAATAGCCATCCTATGATCGGGATAGTCGATGTGCTAGCGGGGATTATTCCGGCTCTGAAATTCGTTCCAACTATGCACGTTAATTACGCGGAGTCGGTTTACCTGATGAACGATGAGCTTCCAAAGTACAAAGACTTTCCAAGTAAATTTAAAGAATTTGGTGGAACTGGCAAACTGATGTCGCAATAGCATTGGTAATTGAGTTTGGAAAACTCGCAGGATATTTTCCTGTGAAATAGTGATTTGATATAAGTTGTCATCTTGTCGGGTAAGAGAGCATACGTCGCCGTATCTCCCTCCCCTAAGAATGCAGCATGACTGTTACCAATCACTGCGCTCAAGCCATACTTCAAGCTTTTAACTTGGTTTTAGAGTGTTCCTGCTTATGACACGCTGAGTGTAAGTGGATTAGATTGTCGGTGTCGTCCGAACCACCATATTTCACAGGAGTTATGTGATGAGTTTCGGTATCTTCTCCGTTTAGAAGGTGTCCACCGCATACAGGGCATTTCCAATTTTGTTGTGTGGCTAGAGTGTGGTATTTAGAACCTTTTGCCCATCTCAATTTACCCTGTTTTGTTTGTCGGTTTGACCAGTAGTCTTTCAATTTAGCATCAAAGGGACTTGCATCACCTTTAACCTTTGTATGTCGAATGATTGGCGTTGATGCCACGTTATACAGACTGAGAAGCTTTTTTGTTCCTCTATGGTCTTCTGTCATACAGCAAAATATCCAGTCCACTCCTTGTAATCTTAAGAAGTATTTGTTTTTGACCCATTTTAATATTCTTTTTGAGTGCCTACGCTTAGACCATGACCAGAGATATTGCCAAATACGATGACTGATGTATTTGAATGTTTCTTTGCTAACTACTCCCTGCTAATAGTTGGCAAAACCACGAAGAATCGGATTAAGCTTTCTGATTAGGACTTCCTGTTTAACGGTTGCCATCGATTTGATGAGCTTTGCTATTTGCTTCAGCTTAGATAATACTTTAGCTTTTTGAGGTTTAATAAACTGCTTCCCATTCAGGTTCTAGTATATTCTTAACTAAATTCTGTGTGACTCTATCTCTCACAACTGGGATGCCGAGAGGACGTTTCTTGCCATTGGACTTACACAAACTTTAGAAGAATGTATAGTTTTGTTCTGTGAAAATAACTATATGATGTCAACAGTAAATGCGATCGCGCTTTCTTAGGACAAGCAATTTTGGGGCGCGACGCGGAAGGGAAGAATAGTGCGATGGTCTTGAAAGGTCTTTATAGTTTTTTAAGGTATAAGTAGTTTAACTAAGAAAACATTATCCCTAACTTAAGCAAAGATATAATTATTGGCAACAATGCTGGTATATATTTACCTATAAATCAAGCTATTTAAAGAATATGTCTGAGAATTATGATAATTATTCAGATTCGTCTCATCCACAATCAAAAAAGACACCAGACGAGTCACGTTTAAATCCCCCTCAAGCTAAAGAGACTGTAGTTGAACCTAATCCCAGTAAAGCCCCGCCAACTCCTTTTTGCAGAAAAGACCCTAAGATAGGAAAAACTATTGGAGATAATAATCGCTACTTGTTACAAACTTTACTTGGACAAGGAGGAATGAGTCAAGTTTATCAAGCTTTAGATACTAAATTTGAATGCCAAGTGGTAGCGATTAAATTGATGACTAGTTATTCTCCTGCTACTGCTAAACATTTGACTAAAAGATTTATGGCAGAAATCAAAGCTATTTCTCGTATCAAACATCCTAATATTGTACAAATTTTTGACTTTGGTGTTACTCCTAATGCAGTTCCTTTTTATGGTTCGCCATTTTATGTAATGGAGTATTTTAGAGGTAAAACCTTACAGAACTTATTAACCGAAAAAAAAACAGTACCTCTAGACTCTCTCTCCAATATTATTCGTCAAGTTTGTGCAGGACTAAAAGAAGCTCATCAAAAAGGTATTGTTCACCGGGATTTAAAGCCTGATAATATCTTTTTAGTTGATGGTGGGGCTCTGGGGGAAATTGTAAAAATTATTGATTTTGGTATTGCCAAAAATATTAGTTGTGATGACAATGACCAAAATCATACTAAATTAACTCAAGAAGGGTCTTTTATTGGAACCTATCGCTATGCTTCTCCAGAACAATGTCGGGGATTACCAAATATTGACCAGAAAACTGATATTTATAGTTTAGGGGTAATTTTATACGAAGCTATTTGTGGTAAAAATCCCTATGGTTTGGATGAGGATTTTACTCCCTCTCAAGCAGATTGGATTGCTTCTCATATTAGAGTTCCCCCTAAACCGTTAAAAGAACAACCAGGGTGTGAAAATATAGAAGATGAATTAGAAAATATTGTGATGAAGTGTCTAGCAAAATCTCCTCAAGATAGATTTTCAGATCTAGGAAAATTGCAGGATGCTTTTGCCAATAGTTTTTCAGTAAGGACGGGAAGAAATCATGATTCTGAGAAAGCTACAAGAGCTGAACGACCCGAGACGGAAGTGTCTCTAGAGATGAATCCCTGGAATCCCTGGAATCGGAAGACAGTTCCGGAGGCGGTGCTAGGGGAAAGGAGGTTAGACCTAGAGCCTGGACAGTCAAATCTAGAATTAGCCCGTGATGAGGAAGAGGCGATCAGTTCAGTTTTCCCAGAAGGTTCATCAGCAGCATCGGAAGATTTAGAGTTAAACCATGCTCCCTTGCCACCTGTCAAAAAATCTCCACTGCTTATTGGGGCAGGGATTGCATCTGTGCTTGTCAGTATATTTGCTGGTTATACTTACATGACCCACAAGCAGTCTTACTTGCAAGCGCAAGGAGCTTTAGAGAAAATCGAAGCATTCAAGGCAGCCGAAAAATATAAAGAATGCGTGCAGCAAGCGGAGAAATTTCCCAAAAATTATTCAGACTTACAAGCTGAAGTAAACAATCTGCTGCATCAGTGCCTTCAGAAGGTTCAGGCTGAAGAACAACGACAAATAGGTGAAGCTAGAAGGCTGGCAGAACAAAGCAAATTTAAAGATGCAATCGCAGAAAATGACCAACAATTTGAATTAAAAAGCGACAAGGGAATTGACTACACCCAACTACGCAAATACTTAGAAGCAGGCAAATACTTAGAAGCAGACCTTGAAACATACAAAGTTATGCTCATGGCTGGCAAGGCAGACAAGGAAGGTAATCCCACCCCAGAATCTATCGACAATTTCCCCTGTACCGACTTGAAGACCATCAACTCTCTTTGGCAACATTATAGTAACCGTCGCTTTGGTTTTAGCATTCAGAATAATCTATTTCAAAATCTTGGGAAATTCCCCAATGCTTTAGGTGATAAAGTGGGATGGCTTCAAGGAAATACCTGGATTCACTATAATTATCTCTGGGAGAAGTTTCACGAAAATGTCCCTGAAGGACACCTCCCAGCGCGGGTATTTCGACGTGTGGAAAACGGGACGGAAATATGGTCTGTCTCGATACACATAGGGGGAATTCTTAAGCGCGCTAATAGTTGTAATCTCTAGTCTATCCAATAAAACCAGAGTAAACAGGCTTATCAGAAATACTTTCTTGTTTTCAAGTAGTTGTTTACTTATTGTAGTTGGGTTCTGCGATCTTTCCGAAGGAATGTACAATCTCGCTCCGCGAGGCACTGCGTGGTCGCAATTTTTAAACATTAAACATTAAAGATGACAACTGCTCCTTAAAAGCTTCCTTACTAAACTTCCTTAAAGTTTCCTCCCGTAACCAATCCCCTTGACAACGCCGATCGCTTCCTTGCAATATTTCTATACAAGCTTGAGCTACTGCATCAGGATCGCGGTGGGGAACTCGCCAACCTAATTTACCATCTTGTAAAGGATCGGCAGAGCCATCATCATCCCCAGATAATACAGGTTTACCACAAGCCATAGCTTCTAGATAGACAATACCGAATCCCTCTTGGGAAGGCATAATATAAGCATCTGCAACTCGGTAGTGAGCGGTTAACTCTTCTGTGGGGACAAATCCAGCAAAGACAACTCGCTCTGAAACTCCCAATTCTACAGCTAATTTTTCTAAACGGGGGCGGTCATCTCCCCTACCAATAATTAAATATTTAACTTGGGGAAATATTTGTAAAATCTTAGGCAAGGCTCGAATGGTAACATCGACTCCTTTATATATGTCTCCTGACCATAATCTGGCTACAGTCATCAAGACTTGACAATCTTGAAGGTTATATTTGCTTACTAAGTCTTGGGGTTTCTCTCCAGGGGTAAATACTTCTCCATCCACAATACAGGGTAAGATGCTAACTTTCTCTTTATCAATAGAATTAGCCTCACACAAGCGATCGCCACTATAACGGCTAATTGTCCATATACTCTCTGCTTGTATCAGTGCTTGACGTTGATTTTCAGGTAGAGTTGACCAAACTTCTTTGCCATAAGTCAGTATTGTGTAGGGAATACCCAAGGGCTGACAAAGTAATTTAATTAGGGGAGATAATTTAATATGTCCACAGTAAAGATGTTGGGGACGACGGAAAAGCAAACATTGTAATAAAGATAATGCGAGTTTGAGTCTTCCTTTCCAAGGGGGTAAACTCTTGAGGTAATGAAAACTTAGGTATTCTCTTTCATAGGGGTTATCACATCCTATTTCATCCCGTAAGATGAACACTTCTCCTTGCAAAGAATGCTTGGCTGCAACCTCTACATAAGCTTCAAAAAGGTCTTTAACGTAAGATTGAATTCCACCTTCTTGAGCAAAAATTTCAATAAATACAAATACATGATCTAACCTAGCTTTCATCTTACCTATCAATCTTTCAACAATAAATAGTAAAGTTTCCCTGTACCATTAATTAATCCTGCTCTTTCTCCTGCTACTGTCCCACTCCCTAAAAACACATCTACTCTTCCTGCTCCTTTGATAGCACTTCCAGTGTCTTGATCTAAAACATAACGACTTACCATCCTATTTTCTATCATCCCATTGGCTGTAACCTGGGGAATTGGTGCTTCAATAAAAGCTAATGCTCCTGGTGGCATTAAAGACTTATCTGTAGCAATAGAGCGATCGCCTGTAACAGGAACACCTAAACTACCATTAGGGGGTTTACCATCAGTTTCATAGAAAAAGATAAATCGGTTATTACGAGGTAAATAGTGATCCAAAGCTTGAGGATTAGATTCAAAATAAGCCAATAACTTTGGTAAGGTCAATTCTTCCTTGGGAAATACCCCATCTTTAACCAACTCTCCCCCAATACTGGTATAACTATAATTAGTACTACCTCCGTAAGTAATACTCATGGTTGTACCGTCAGTCAGTTGCAATCTCGCCGAGCCTTGAACCTGCACTAAAAAAGCCTCCAGGCGATCGCGTAACCAAACTATTTCATTACCAGCCAGAATACTTTTATCTCCTAATAAACCATCTTTTCCTTCTAACTGTAACCTTGTAGGATGGGTTTGTCCCCAACGTTCAAACTCAGCAGGTTTACGATATAGAGGATAGGGAAACTCCTCAGTGCGAACTCTACTTGCAACATAAGTGGGTTCAAAATAGCCAGTAAAATGTACTGTACCCTGATTATCCTTCCCTGGGGATTGATAAAATACAAACTCCGACTTAACCTTTTCCTGTAACTCCACTGCTGATTCCGCCATCACTACTAATTCACGAAAGCGGGTTAGAGAGCGACGCACCCGATCTAAATTAAAATCAGACCTAGAGTAACGACTATAAGCCTTAACTGCTTTGGGACTATTCAAATAACTTAAACTATAGTCAATTGCTGTTATCAGAGATTGGCGATCGCCTGGACGAGAAAAATCCCCCCATAACTGTTCATCGAAAGACAAGTCTTCTTGAGTATTAACCTCTACCCTTTCCAAAGGAAACGCTGAAACTGCTGATTCAGGAATAATTAAGGTAGCTAATACTAGACTCAAAGAGAAAAATGTTTTTTGAAGCATATTCTTGTAGAGATACTGTTGGGTTTGGGAACAATATGATGATTTTTTCTATCTGTCTCTTTTTTGCCCCCTTTTGTTTCCTGCAACTAATACACTATTAACTTGTGTAGGGGTAATTCATGAATTACCCCTACCTTGGACTTTTGAATAGGTGATTTTACTCCAAGCAGGGTCTAATCTACAGTATGTCCAGCAGCTACAATTGCTTCCTTAATCTCATTTTCAGGTGCGGTAGTTTCGATGGTTACTTTCTTACTAGCTAAATCCACTACTACATCCGCTTGTGAATCTTTAGCCTTAACGACTTTTTTTACTGTCTCCTCACAACCTTCACAAACCATACTAGACACAGTTAACTCTAATTTCATGATGTTGATTCCTCCTTTAACAATACATCCTACAGTAAACGCAGTTGAGAGCCTTCGGTTTCAACCGAAGGATAAAAACAAGTGAGGGATTTTAATCCCATGTATCCTCTATACAATTTAGATACAGAATCTTTATAGAGCAAGGACTTCAGCCGTTATACAATTGAGATAATTGGATGTTCCAATTTAATTGGTGTGCCAGTCGTCTGCATATCGCACCCTATAGTTAGCAGACAAGAACCTCGAAAACCTAATACTATCTGGTTCAGGGAAGGAACATGGTGCATTTCCAAGGGTTAAGTATTAATGCTTGCCAATTCGTGCTTAAGAAGACTCATTTTGTAATGACTTGGGTTGTTCGGATTGGTGGGGTCGATGAGCGTCCCCTTAACCAAGTAAGGGTTTAAGGTTTCCGTGGATTTATCCCGGAAAGCGGATAGCCTGAGAACTGGAATCCTTTGTCTTTTAAGCAAAGGAGGCTCAAACTCTACCTATTTACTTAACTGAACTGACTCCAAACTTAAATATTTTGTAAGCCTCTCAAAATCAAAATATTGCGCCATCAAATCCTGAATCCTTTTCACCTTAATTGGTTCATGGATTGGAACTTTACCAAAAGAGTCGTCCACAATCTCAACAGTAGTTAAAGTATCAAAATCCACTGAGAGAACTGGAACTTCTAGATCTTCTGCACGACTGAGAATAAAAGGTTTAGGGGGTGTATGACCAGTCAGAATTAGACAATGAGTTGAAGTTTCTAATGCTGCCATTTGTAACTCTGTGCGATCGCCACCCGTAACTACCGCCATATTTTCTCTTTTGCGGAAAAACTCTAAAGCGGAGTTAACATTCATCGCCCCAATAATCAGACTTTCTACCAGTAAATCTAAGCGATCTCTTCTACATAAAACCTCTGCATCCAGCCTAGTTGCTAATTCTCGAACACTCACACTATTAAGTAACTTATCTTGAGGTATCATTCCCCAAACTGGTATGTTTTGTCCTTCTAAGTATGGCTTAATTAAAGATGCCACTTCTTCTAAATGTTGTGGGGGAATATCGTTAATTACCACCCCAATCAGGCGATCACCCAGAATTTTTTTAGCTGTGAGCAAGTTAGCAGCAAACAGCAAAGAATCGTAACGGGAAACCAGTAAAATCGAAGCATCAACAGCATCAGCAATATCCCCTGTGGAAAGATTAAATAAACTTCCTTCCCAGAGAGTGTCTGCTCCTTCTAGTAATACCACATCCCCTGCTAGTCGATTTATGTATTGTTGTAAAGCCTGAGAATAGTCATTGTCATCGTTCCCTTGAAGACGTTTCCCAATAGTTCCTTTATCAAGACACAAAAGTGGAGACTGTACTTGTTCTGTTGACAAACCTAAACTATTCTTGAGAAAATTTACCTCTTTTTCCATAACTTCCCCAAAGTTTCTCTTTAAACAAGTTCCCATAGGCTTACTATATGCAACTTTCACTCCCTGTTTTGCCAGGTGATGAGTAATGCCTAAAATAATCGCACTTTTTCCACTGTGAGCCTCTGTTGAACTGACTAGCAGATATTTGGCAGGTTTCGCCACGTCCGCACTCCTTTCTAACTTGTTGTTATTGTGTGTCTCACTATTCAAATTTCAATAACTTCCGATAAAAGCTACCAGGAAAGTCTGTAAAGTGAGAACGTTTAAAATTTATAATGACATCAATCAGATAATCAACAAACTCAGAATTAGACAAAGTTACTTCATAACTCAACTCAGCTTGTCCATCAAATTGTAAACGACAGCGAGTTAACTCAGAGGGTAACTTAGACACATACCAGCTTGCGACAAAAGGAATTGACTCTCCTCCTTCTATAATTCTTTTCCCTTCAAGAGAACCTGTTTGATAAAGAGATATGGCATAAGGCAACCAATTATGTTTATTTTTACTGTAGTAAGGGATGTATATTACTACGTTGGCTCTTCCCGCAGGTTTTAGACTTTCAATTATAGACATAAACAAAAAATATGTAGTGTCTCAGATGACTAAATTGGGCTTTTTACTTTATAACTCATGACAATTTTATTTAGGCTTACTATTTAGGCAATAGCAAGGGCGATACATCACCAAGAAATAAATTTCTGGGCTGATACAGAAAAGTCCTCTCAAGAGGACTAAAACCTATATTGTGAAAATTACCCAAAAAAAAACGTCCTCCTTTTTAAGGAGGACGCTTTGTTATTTATTTAGGTTTCCAGATGAAACGCTTTAAATTAACCGTTGATGGAAGGAGCAGTTAAAGCTACAGGAGCTTGCTCTCCAGCTGCTAAGTCTAAGGGGAAGTTGTGTGCATTACGTTCGTGCATTACTTCAAAACCTAAGTTAGCGCGGTTTAAGATATCAGCCCAAGTGTTTACTACACGACCTTGAGAGTCAATGATGGACTGGTTGAAGTTGAATCCGTTGAGGTTGAATGCCATGGTAGAAATCCCCATTGCAGTGAACCAGATTCCGATTACAGGCCATGCACCTAAGAAGAAGTGCAAGGAACGGCTGTTGTTGAAAGATGCG
>JASJCP010000275.1 GCA_030065935.1 Xenococcaceae cyanobacterium MO_167.B27 | reverse complement strand
CTTTTAACAAATGTTTAATTATTTTGGGGAAGTTTGAGGAATACACTCTCTTTTTTTGTAAAGCTTATTTCTTGACTTATTTTATCATTTTATTCGTCTAATTTATCAAATATTTTCTAACAATCAACACTTCTGCATGGAAATCAAGAAGGAGCATTTTTTAATCCTTATTATAAGGGAGTATGTTATGCCCCTTTATACATTTTTTCTGGGCATCATTTATTAGTAGCCAAGTTACGTTCTTCTAATGTAGGTACAGCAGCAGAAGCCTTACCAGAATTAAAAAGAATAATTGGATTAATTAGAGAAAAATGGTCAGATACTCATATCATAATTAGAGGAGATAGTGCTTATTCTCGCGAAGATATTATGAAATGGTGTGAACAACAGCCAAGAGTTGATTATGTTTTGGCTATGGGAACGAATAATCAATTACAATTAAGAGCTTCAGATGTTCTTGAGAAAGCAAAAGCTGATTATGAAATAAGACTTGAACCTGTTACTAAACTAATGGAAAGCTTATTTTCTCCCGATGAAGAATTATCAGAAGCGAAAAAATTAGTACCAGAAGCAATTTGGTATCGTTCCCTTTGTTATAAAACTCAAACATCATGGAGTCGAAGTAGAAGAGTTGTTACTAAAGTTTGTTATGGTGATAAAGGCTCTCAAATGCGTCATATTGTTACCTCTTTACCTGCTTCAAAAATTACTCCATCTTTACTTTATACTGATAAATATTGCCCCAGAGGTGAGATGGAAAATCGCATTAAAGAACAACAATTAGATTTATTTGCTGACCGTACTTCAACGCAAACTATGAACAGTAATCAATTAAGACTTTGGCTATCTTCGCGCTGCTTATGTTTTAATGCAAGCTTTCCGTCAAAACTGTTTATCTAAAACCTCTTTTGCCAAAGCTACTGTAGGAACAATTCGTCTTTCTTTCCTAAAATTGGGAGCGAGAATAACCATTAGTTGTAGAAGAATTTTAATCGCTATTGCTACTGCTTGCCCACACCAAGATATCTTAGGAATTGCTTACTCAAGAATTCAAGCCATTCCTGATTCTGGATGATTTTTAATTATCTTACTTTAACCTCAAATAGTTGCTTAAATGGCTGTTACTTAATTGCCATTTATTTTGTCATGAATAATTTTTCTATTTGACTTATTGTCCTGTGACTTTAGGTGATTTTTCTCGGATTTTAGTAGTTTTATTTAGCCAAAATATTCTAAATTTTTCTTGTTGGGAAAAACATCAATTTTCAAGCTTTAATTTCTGCCTTTAACTCGATTTGTGAGAAAGTCAGGTAATGGAGATAAATGTGGCTAAAAATCGCAATGGTGCTACAGGGATTTGTAAGGTTAAGTTTGACCCAACTGTAGGAATTTTTCGTAATGGCGTGTGAGTAGCATTTGTACAAGAAACCACGCTAAGGCTGAAAGCCTTGCCCCATAAACGTTTCGCAAACCACTTTTGCGATCGCTATCAGTGTATCAATTGAAGTAAGGTCTATTTGGTACAGAAATTTTGAACGAGATTTCAAGGGTTTGAGGTGTCTAATTTCTAGAGGGTTTAATTGGTACACTCCTTAGCGTGGTTTTCTGCACGGTTGCTACTCACACGCCGTAATCTGAAGCCTCAAAAATAATCAAATATTATAAACAGAGTTTCTTGTCACTTTCACTTACGTTAGGATCGTTCTTGTGGTACTCCTGCACCCAATCGCAACCCCTTACCATCAATTCATCAAATGATTCAATTTGCCACAACTTAGCAGTACCATCAGAGCTAGCGGTAGCCAGCAAGTTGCCATCGGGACTAAAGCTGACGCTCTCGACCTGTGTACCATGCTTAAATTCAGCTAACTGCTGACATGACTGACCTGACAAGTTCCACACACGCGCAGTACCATCAGCGTGTGCCGTAGCTAGTTGCTTACCATCGCGGCTAAAATTCACGTCTGTCACTGTTCGTGGATATCCTTCACATTTCGCCACCTGTTTCACCTGTTTCCCTGACAAATTCCATAACTCCACGATACCGTGATAGCCACTGGTCGCTAGTAAACCATCAGGGCTAATACTGACGAAATCGCCTCCGCCAAGATACCCCGATTGGAAACTGTTTAACTGTTTACCTTGCAAATCCCACAGGCGAGTGGTGCCGTCATCGGAACTGGTAACCAGTTGCTGACCATCGGGGGTAAAAACTACACTCCAGACCTTACGCTTATGTCCCAGGAATTCGGCAATCAGATTGCCCGATAAGTCCCACAAGCGAGCGGTGCAGTCTTGTCCAGCCGTAGCTAGTAATCTGCTATCTGGACTAAAACTGAGGTTATACATCTCACTCCTGTGCCCTCTGAATTTAGCAAGAAGCTGTTGATCGTCTACGTTCCACAAATGAACGGTGCCGTCTTTTCTGGCAGTAGCCAAGAGTCGACCATTAGGACTAAAACTGACGCGCGGAACAATGCGGAAATCAGCTGGACTTTCGCCTGTAACAGAGCAGAAATCAGCTGGACTTTCGCCTGTAACAGGGCTTTGAGAAGCTGGGAAGACTGTCAACTGTGTGCCATCTAAGTCCCATAAGCGAGCGGTGCCATCTTCTTCAGCAGTGGCCAACTCTTGGCGACTGGGGCTAAAACGAATGATGCTGACCTGGCCGCCAACCCCCGTAAATTTGACCAATTGCTTTCCCTCTAAGTCCCATAAGCGAGTAGTACCATCTTCTCCAACGGTAGCTAAGAGCTTGCCATCAGCTTGAAAACTAACGCGCGTAACCCGATTAATATGCCCGGCAAAATCAGCGATTTTTTGACCCTTCAAGTTCCACAAGCGAGCGATGCCATCTTCTCCAGCCGTAGCTAAGAACCTGCCATCCGGACTAAAACTGAGCCAGATAACCCAACCACTATGTGCCAAGAATCCATTACACTTTTGGTCACCTTCTAAGTCCCACAAACACACGCTGCCATCCCCGCCAGCAGTAGCTAATAGCTTGCCATCAGGGCTAAAACTAACGCTAGTGACCCAGCTTTTACTTCTATGACCTCTGAGTTCTTTTAACTGCTGACCTGTTAAGTTCCACAAGCGAGTAGTCCCATCAGCGCTAGTTGTTGCCAGTTGTTGGCCATCCGAGCTAAAACTGACGCTTGAGAGTCTCTCAGTATGCCCAGTGAATTTGTCAAGCGGTTTGCAGTTCAAATCCCACAAGCGAGCCGTTTTATCCTTTGCGGCGCTAGCTATAAGATTACCATAGGGGCTAAAGCTGACACTCCAAACCTCAGCGGTATGTCCTATACATCGATCGATCTGCTTGCCCTTCAAATCCCACAAGCGAACTGTGCGATCTTGTCCAGCGGTAGCAATTAGGCGACCATCGGGGCTAAAACTGACGCCCATAATACGGTCACGATGACCAGTGAATTTGTCAAGCGGTTTGCCATCTAAGTTCCACAAGCGAACGCTGCCGTCAGTTCCGGTGGTAACCAGAAGGCGACCGTCGGGGCTAAAAATTGCGTTCAATAACATGCTTTGAGGAACTGCCAGACGTTTCCGTTCTTTCACTGTATAAACCGTTTTTTGCAGAGTTGCTATCACTCGATTTCGGAGCTGAACGTCTGGTGTCAATACTTGTAAGAGCGGCTGCTTGAGTTTTTTACCTGCCCGTAAACTTTCTTTCAATGCCTCGAACGGATTTGACTCCGAGAGTGCTTCTGAAGAAGTCCTCAAAGCACGAATTTGACCTATTTCTGCTTGCCTCCACTGCCATCCTGCCAATGCTGCTAGACATAAGGCAAATGCCGAAAAGCTAGAAAGAGCAATGATGATTCGTCTCCGTTGGCGCTTGTGCAACCCCACACTGACATCAATAAACTGATTGGCATCCTTACTAAACCCACCAAGGACTGAGTTAAAGGTATCGTCTTCTCTGAGTTCTACAACCTGCGTTAACTTAGAACCCCTCCAAAGGTCTGCATTATTTTTAGTCTTTTTCCATTGCGCGACATCATCGTAGAGCCGATTGCGAATGGCGATCGCCTGAAGATTGTCCTTAATCAAATTTTGCAGTTTCGTCCAAGAAGTGAGCAACGCTTCATGAGCAACCTCAACTGTTGCTTGTCCTTTTTCCCCTCTACTAACCAGAAGGCGGTTCTCAATGAGTTTTTCTAATACCCTTCCTTTAACAGTACCATCCTCAAAAATGGACTTATTGACTCTTCTACTAGTAGGCTTTCCATCTGCAAGATTGACTAATTCAAGAAAAATTTGCTTGGCTGCTTCCTTTTCCTGTTTGTTAAGCTCCTTATCGTATATATTATTAGCTTGCTGATTGAGCGCACCAGTTATTCCACCCAGTTCTTCATAGGTCTTCGTATTCAGGACTCGGTCTTCAATATCATCCTTTTCCCACAGCAACTTAAGCGTGTATTGTAGAAGCGGCAAAGAACCAGCTTGTTGACGAAAATCATCGATAATTCGCTTAACTAGATCTTTTTCAAAAGTTACACCGTTTCTAGCCGCTGGCTCAGCGATGGCTAACTTTAGCTCACTATCGCTCATATCGGTGAGCATGCGACTGTAGCGATCGTGGACAGTTCCAAGACCAGGATAGGGACTCAATCTATCCAAAAAATCAGCCCGCATCGTTAGAACAATCTTGACCATGCTATCCTGCTCTTTTATAAGTCGAACAAGGCTAGCAACAAATTTGTCACATTCTGGCTTTTGAGTTCTCGTAAACAGTTCCTCGAACTGGTCAATAAATATAAGCCACCGAGAATCCCGCTTCAGGGAGTTGACAACCTGAACCAGGGTATCCTCTTTAACCGTTCGAGCGATCTCCGCCTCTGACTGCCTGTATTGAGTTTGAATTACAAGACAAGCATAAAGAGATACAAAAGGATTTACATCTGGCTCAAAAGTAAGATTGATAAATGACCCCCAAGTCTCTTCCAGTTTGGGAATTAATCCTGCTCGAATCAGAGATGATTTACCATTGCCTGATGCTCCTAGAAGTAGGAGTACATTATCTTTTTCTAAGTGCTTACTTAATTCAATAATCCACTGCTCTCGCCCAAAAAACTTGTCTTTATCTTTAATTTGAAATTTGTCTAGTCCTAGGTAGGGAGAGACTCTAATCAGTTTTTTACTACGAATTTCAGCCTCAGACTTCTGGGTAATGATGTACTGATTGACAATTCCTAAGTTTTCGCCATAAAAACCTCGAAAATTACCTCCAATATCAGAAAAATAGGAATTAGACATCTATTTTTCTCCTATGACTTTTCATTAAAAGTTTGATGTACAGTTCCCAGGTTTTCCCCATAAAAACCTTGAAAATTCCTATCGACCTTGAGATTGAACTTACCTGCTGCTGATTCTTCAGGTTTTATCTGTTTTAATAACTCCTGAGCTGCCTTAATAATTTCCTCATCTTTATCAGCTTCAGCTTCAGCTAATTTCTTTTTAAGTGGTGCTTCATAGGTTTCAGGATCTGTTTCGTGTTCTTCCAGAACCATTTCTGCTTTTGCTTCATCTGTGAACTTACGCTTAATCAAAGCTTTCAAGCCATTGTAAGCATCTGGAGCTGCATCACCAGCAGCTTTTGCTGCTCCAGCAACTAGTGCAGCAATAATAAGAGAAATAGGATCCATAGTTCATCCTCAATAATTAGTAGCAGAAGTAATACCAAATCCGATTCTCATACCTCCCCCTTATCGGCATAGCCTAGATTATTGGTAGAATCGGATTTGGTCGATTTTTATAAAGTGGGTTTGACAAGCGGATTTGGTATAAATAGTCCTCTTATGAGTTCGCCTCATTCACTGTATTGATCCTAACTACCGAGACATCACCTTCTCTGTAAATGTCATAAAAATTAATTAGGGTTTGCTGAAAAAGTAACCTCAAAAAATCACTAGAATCATTTTGTTTTAAAGATAAGTTTTGCTATTAAAAACTAGACTTTAATATCAGCTTTTTCAATATAATAATCACTTCTTAAGCCTAATATAGATGGATTCAGAAATAAAAACATAAAAAGACAGTAAAACTGCCTGAGCAGGGTGGAAAGATTGATAACTAAAAAGGTAATAGCAATTGCAGTTTCTGAGGTTTCGTGCCGTTTGGTCATGATCCCGCATTTCTCACAAATTGAGTTGAAAGCCTAATTTGAAGCTTGAAAATTGATGGTTTTTCCTAACAAGAAAATTTTGAGGTATTTCGCTCAATAATGCTATTAAATTGTGAGCAAATTTCCCAAAAATAACCTAAGAATGAGTTGAGCAGAAAAATTTTAAAGTACAAAATAGATAGCAATTTATTAACAGCCATTTAAGGAACTATTTAATTATTTTT
>JASJCP010000274.1 GCA_030065935.1 Xenococcaceae cyanobacterium MO_167.B27 | reverse complement strand
GCTTTACAATAATATTCAATATTATAATCACAAAATAACTCTTATTTAATAATTAATTCAAGGTTTTTCCCCCGCACAATTTTGTGCATACTGTGCGACGACCAACGGGAGTCAAAAAAAAGAATCTCTCTTGAAGATGATATACTGAACACAGCCAAAAAAAAGACCCAGACAAAAACGACAATTTTTATCAGAGCTAGGCAGTGGTAGAGTTTAAGGATGATGGGGCAAAAAAAGAAAACTCTGGGGCATGGTTTAAAAATGATGCCCCAGAGGTGGGAATTAAATATAAAAAGGTGGGTAAAGATGTAAATATATACCACCGTTTAAAAAGGCAAAAATGGATTTTTAGCCTTATTGACAAAGAAAGTGGGAATGAAATTAAAATCATGCCCACTAATTATTTAAAGAGTGGGAATCATTATAAATATAGTGGTTAAGTTTCTTAAATAGGTGGGTATATTTTAAGGAAAAACTGTGCTATTATGGGTCGTATAACTACACAAATCATTCCTATTTCTTTTAAAGCTAGCTAGCAGATTGTAGTTCGCTTGTTACTGAGCCAGTTACTATTCGTAACTGAGTTGCTCCAAGTGTAGCGCATAATCTAGAAAAGTTTTAACTCACTTACAATTTATTTGGAAATAGGAAAGTGAAACAAGACGAAGCAACGCCAAAGTTGCTACTAACATTAGACCCAGGTACTACAGACAGCAAAATCTGTTATCGGATAGCAGAGGGGGGAAACTTATCTTCCTTTAAGCTACTGTTGATGAACTCAATAACCACAATAGTTTCCCGTGAATCCATTGAAGCCTATGAAAACGACCGCATTACGACTCCTTTACCCGAATCAGAAGCGTGGGTGCGATACGAGGATGAATATTACGTCACGGGATTTTTAGCGGAAAGATTTGGCGCAATACTAGATAAGAAAGCTCTGAAGTACGAAGGTGCTATAACAAAAGTACTGGCGACAGTAGGAGCGATCGCGTTGAAAGAAGGGTTAGGAACTACTATAGATTTAGCTCTTTCGATTGTCCTGCCTTATAGTGAGTGGCAAGACCGAGAAAAAATCCGCTCAATACTAGAGACAGCTTTAGAGAGGTTTTGGTTTAGAGACATAGAATTTTCAGTTAATTTAGAGTTTTTTAAGTGCTTGCCTGAAGGTGGAGGACTACTACTAACCCGTGGCAAAAAACTAGGAAAGGCTTTTAACTCTTCCAAGATTATTTCTCTGATGTGGGGATATAGAGATTTGTCAGTATTAACATCTCACCGAAATCTAATGGATGGAGTAACAGGCAAACTAGGGTTTTTAGAGATGCTGGAGCAAATTCAGAAGCGCACATCGGGGTTAGAGGAAAAAGAGCTACTTTATGCCGTACACTCAGCAGGTACTAAAATTACCGCTCGCAACCTCAAGCATTTAGCGAAAAGTCAAAACCCCAAACGACGTACTGAAGAAGTGATAGGGATTGCTGAAGCGATTAAAACAGTTCGTGCTGACTATTGGGGAAGAGTTAGTAGATGGTTGCTGATGACATTGCCTAGAGATAGTCAAGAGATAGCAATAGGAGGAGGAACAGCCTACTATTTCCACAAGGAACTCAAAGACTTTCTGGCACAAAATTATCAGGAGACAAAGGTTTACTGGTCGGCGGATTTAGAAAGAGATGTGCAGACAGTATTTAACCTAGACCCCAGTAAAGATAGTATTTGCGTCCGTTTAGCAGATGCTTATGGGGTGTTTCGGTTTATGCAGCAGCAACTATTTCCCAAGCGCAATCCGATTCTGAGCAGGAGATAAGAGGTAATTCTTTTTTTTTAGTAGCTCATTTGGCTTCTGGGTTAAGCCAGAAGTCATATAAGAGGAGACTACAAAAGAATTTACTTCCTTTGATAACTGACAATCCTTTGCCCCTAAACAAATTGAATAAATAAGCAGAAAGACATGATAAATAAAGCACCAAAAGCACGGAAAGTAACAATAGATATTCGAGTTACGTACAAAACCGATGAAAATGATCTGGAGGCTTGGCTAGATAAGTATCTGAAAGATGAGGATGCCACCCGATTTGTCAAACGAGGATTAATCATCAATTCTTTGATGACCCACTATTTACCTTTGGTCTACGAATACCAAGGAGCAAGCCAAGAGAAAATTCGCCAAAGCTTGATTGATGCAGATCGCGAATGGCAAATGCACCGTCGATATCTACAACAGAGGTTGGGGATTGAGTTGGATTCGGAATTAGCTACTGTTGCGAGAGCGAATGTTTACCCTGTAGAGGAGCAGAACGTTACAAACAAACCTGTCTCATCTAAACCTCAACTGGAACTTGTAAAAGAGCGGAAAGTATTAGAAGACGAAGAAGAAGGGGAATATCCCGACTGTTTCAAGGATTAAGGAGGAAATTTAATTAAAATGTCACAATCAACTTACAAAGCGGAACGTAGGACTATTTATCTAGGGGATATACCTTTAGAAATAGCGATGTTACCAAACGGGGATTATTGTTTGAGTCAAACTCAGGTTGCTGCTGCTCACGATAAACGTAGAAGTTCTATGTCCAGTTTTTGCGCCTCAAAGTACTTCAAAGCTATATCTGACAATGGGTTTGATTGTCCAAATTTTTCAGAAAAGCTGGTGTTAGACGGGTCAAATAAGCCGATAAGTCCTGTATCTTTTGATGTAGCATATTTGTACTGGCAGAAATGGGCAGTAGCAGGAAACAAAAAAGCTCAACAACTATGCTTGGCTTTGGGAAAGCATAGTTTGTACGACCTAGCAGACGCGGAGTTTAACATTAAACGAACTAAGGAGGCTAAAAATCAGGCTTTCAAACAGAATCTAAATTCAGACCCCACAGCCTGTCTTGAGGATTTTGAGCAAAATCCTGATAACGTTCTAAAATTTCCCTCAAAAGAAACTTCAAACAACAGAGAATTAGAACTCCTGATCGAATTAGCCAAACTGGAACTAGAGAAAAGTAAGTCTCCAGAACACCTATATGATCCCCGCGAAATTCACAAATTAGGAGCTTTTAAAGCGGAGGTTGTTATGGATATTAAGGATCAACTCAAGCTTAAAACCTTGGGAGAAGCTAGACGATTTTTGGAAGAAGTGGGGTTTGGTAAAGACAGTGACAAGTGGGTCGATATAAAGGTTTCAGGGTCAATGTCAGTTTTATCTTGGAATAGAGTTAAACAATTACGAAAGATTTGTACTGCTTCTAAGTTACGACGGACTCAAAAATCACCAGAACAGTAAACCTCTTATTCAACACAAGACTTAAAACAATGGAAAAATCCAACTGCAAACTTCCAACTGCAACTATTTACCTAGAAGATACCTTAGTGGACATAGGAATGTTCCCTAATGGAGATTATTGCCTAAATCAAGCACAGGTAGCACAAGTTATTGGTGAACCTCTAGCATCTATTACGCAATTTTTAGATTCAGAAGAGTTTAAGGTAAATTGGGCTTCCCGTTGCCAAATATTCGATATTTCTGAAGTTTATCTAGAAGGCTCAACCAAGCCGATTGTACCCATTTCAATTAATGTAGCTACTTGCTACTGGCAGAATTGTGCTGTAGCTGGTAACGAGAAAGCGAACGAATTGATCCTCACTTTGATGATGAATACTTTGTGCGGAAAATCAACCTTTACTTTTGATCCCACACAAAACTAATCACTCTTTGGGGCAGAAGCTCTGCCCCCAAACAATCAAACAAACAAGGAATAAAAACAATGACTGAAAGATACGACGAGCTATTTGCTAACCGCGACCCCGAATTTTGCGATCGCATTTTATCCTTATGTGGTATGACAGGTAAGGCGGAATACCTAGAACACGAAAGTGAGATTATCAGGGAGTGTTTTGGCTACATTGAATCTGGGAAAAGCGATCCCGTAACTAGATACCTTCTAAGAGACAGTCAAGTTAAAGCAGAGTTACCAGTAAATAACGAGGGTACGATTACGGCTGCTGAACTTTATCAACTAACAGGTAGAACTTTCTCAGAGTCGGAACTGATTGACATTCTGTTTGAAGTGGAATTGGAGAATAAAGAAGAGTATTCTTTTCAAGAAGCGGATTCATTCTTAGAAAGCTACGAGAGATGGAAATCACAAAAAGATCAAACACCATCTGCTCTAACTCTTCTCGATCTAAAACAACGTGCGGGAGCAGACATTAGCCTATCTCAAGTGCTTCAGTTACTACCTCTGTGTGGTTTAAAAGAACAAGATACTTATACTGAGGAACAAGGGTCTGTTTTTGCCGAATGCTCTAAATTATATAGTGAAGGTAAAACCCCCCGTGAAATAGCTCAACATTTTAATGTAGCTGTCGCGACATCAAACGATCCCGTGAAACAAATTGTGGAGAATATCGACAATTTATCCGCATTTCAAAAGCAGCAGATTCTTGAGACTCTTGCTGGTAAAGTGGTTTCTCAGCAACAGCAAGTAGGAGAAGCTTTTGATCAGATGGTGTATTCCGGATTAAATCAGGCATTCCAAACTGGTGAATTACAAGCAATGATCGACCGTAAGCTACAAGAGAATGTATCTGTGGGGAAGTCAGTAACTATTCAAGCAGCAGTCGAAACTTTATGGGAAGAGAGAGGAATGTTACCCCCACAACCAGAGAATCCAACCTTGCCTTCATCCTCGACGAACTAATTAATGCCCGTCTCTATCCCAAGTTACAAAGTGAACAGCAATACCTAAAACTGATGCAAGAACACGAGGAACTAGAACAAAAAAAACGGGAGAATATCTTGCAATTTCAGCAAACCTTCCGTAACTATTCACGCCTGGCTTGGTTTAGTGCATCTGCGATTTTCGTCGCTTTGGGCTTGGGCGTATTCCTGGGCGTTAACGAGGTGGCAGATGGGATCGTCTGCTATAAGACTAACCCCCTCTGTATAAATCTGAGAATTAAAGGAGCTAAAAAAGTAATTTAGATGTCAGAGCTTTATTTTAATGCGGAAGCTGCTGCATTCGACTACGTAAAAACTGCTCTGGAAACTGGGATACCTCAGTTAACGGAGCAGGAGCGTTTGGTCTTTGATAGTATTGCCAAATTTGGCAGTCCTCCCAATGCAGAGCAGTTCGTCTTGCCAGAGCGTGTCGCAATGTGGCTTCATGAGAATTACGAGGATGCAAGTCTTAGTTCAACTATTTATCGTCCAACGACTAGCAAGGAATCGGAAAGATTAGAATTAGCCAATAATCTCAGGATTATCGCTCAAAAGCTAGAAACAGGACAGGATTTGCCCAACAAAGATGCTCTAATTTGGATTCCCTTAGAGGCGAGAAAAATTCAGCTAGAGCAGTCATACTTGGGCGAAGAAGCAACGGGAGCTAGAATTATTGCTCCTGTTGATCCCGATGAAAAACGATTGCGGAATTTTGCTGATTTTGTAGAAAACAACCAACAGCTGTCGATGGTTGGTTATCGAAATGCTCTCGGTAAAACAGCACCAGTGGAGGGAAGCTTGGGGCAAAAACGCTCTTTAGCTGTTGCTCCTACCATAGCCAGCTATATTATTGTTCAAAGAATCAGACATCAGAGAGGAGAGGATATTTCCCCAATTAAGGTTGATTTCGAGCCTCAAAGCCGAAATACCTATCTTGATGGGCAACATAAAGAAGCTTTGTTGGAGGTCGATGAGCCATATTTTGAGGAGCAAGTGTCTTTGAAAATGTGGGACAAAACTAGCTCGAATTTAATCGTGGATGCCACCTTCCACAAGGAGACGAAAATTTGGTCAGCCCATAATAGATCGGCAAATCAGCTAACCGAAAAGGATATGGCGGTCTGGAACGACTCTGATCTGGCGAAATACTTGCAGAGACAAATTTCTCAATCTGCACCAAAAATAGCCCAGGAAGTCAACTACCCCTCCCTAAAGGAAGGAGCTTGTCTCCTGGAGTTGACCAGGTTCAGTCCTCTTAACTGAGGACTACGTTTAGTTCAAGAGCTTAAGTTCCTACCCTGGAATGCGTCGCTAGTTCCAGGCTCTAGAACTTAGAGGTTAAACAGACATACGGGGTCGAAGTCAGTGCCTCTAAGATACGCCGAGACTAAACATTACCGAAGCGAACTTTACCCTAGTAATAGGAGATTAAAACTTATGTTTACTTTTGTTCTGTCGAAAGACAAAAAACCCTTAAGTCCCTGTCATCCAGCCAGGGCAAGAAAGCTGCTCTCGAAGGGAAGAGCTTCTGTCTATAAAAGGTATCCCCAAGAGAAAACCTGGACAAAGTAGGACAGGCTTCCCTCAGTTAAGGGTTTTAAAGCGATAGTTTTTTGTTTAGTGAGGACAAAATACC
>JASJCP010000273.1 GCA_030065935.1 Xenococcaceae cyanobacterium MO_167.B27 | reverse complement strand
GAGAGACTCAGTAGAGGTCACATATCACAAATTACACCATTGTCTTGATGCAGTCGCTCATGGGGGAAACCCCCAAGACCGCGCTGCATCGCTTCTTGACTGAAGCAACTTGGGAAGCAGACAAGATTAACGAGCGTCGTTTGGAGGTAATGAGTAAATCCAACCAAACTAGAATAAGTCGGGGATTTAGTCTAATTATTGACGACTCAGGACATAGGAAAAGTGGGAATTTTACGGCAGGAGTGGGACGGCAGTATATAGGAGAAATTGGAAAAACAGATAATGGTAATGTGGTGGTAACAACTCATCTATATGATGGCAAAGAAAGCTTACCTTTAGATATAGAATTATATCAACACGGCAATTCATTACCAGAAGGAAAAAAAGACCCAGAGTTTAAGAAAAAAACCGAACTAGCGTTAGAATTAATAGACAAAAGTTTAAAGAGAGGTTATAGACCAGGGATAGTCTTAATAGATTCAGGATACGGAAATAATACAAGTTTTTTAATTGAACTAGAAAAAAGAAAATTAAATTATATAGGTGGAATAGCAAAAAACAGAAAAATAAGTATTAATAAAGAAGATATTATTGCATCCATGCGAGTTAAACCTCGTCCAGTTTGAAAACTGGAGTTTTGAATAAGAATGAAATATCCTCAATGGAAGAAGAAATAAAGTTGAATAGATGTTAAGAGTAGATTGCGATCGCTCTTTATCAAAGTAAAGAAGTACTCAGAGAAGAAGCTTTAAAAGCAAAACATCCTCGAACCAGAGAGAGGCTGATGGCATTGTATGAAATTAGTGAAGGGAAAAGTGCCACGAGGGTAGGGAAACAAACCCGAAGAAACCCTCAAACAGTAATGTCTTGGGTACATCGCTATAACAGAGAAGGTTTAGAGGCACTCAAGTATCAAAGATCGGGAGGAAGAACCCCTTTTTTTCGGAAACAGTCAAAAAAGCTCTAGCGAATCAAATTAAAGAAGTTCTAACAAGAGCAGCATTACCACCACAAGAAAGAAAAACCAAACCGATACCACGTTGCACATTAAAAAAGTTAGTTCAATGGATTCAACAAAAATGGGAGATTAGGAAGGAGCAAAAAATTAAAATACCAGCCTTCATCAGTTAGCCGTAGGAGCTATGAAGTCAAATGAATTAGTTTAAAGGCTGGTATTTTAATAAAGCGCAAGTCCCTTAACTGTTGTCGGGAAACAGTTAGGAAAGCCCTCAAGAAAATGAGGTTTTCTTGGAAGAAAGCGAAAAAGTGGCTGAAATTATGCCTCCAAAGCGAAAAGAGATGAATTTCTGAATAAAATTACTAAATTACTGGATGATGCTCTTCATCAACGCCAGCTATTACTCTACATTGATGAGGCTCATATTCATCTAGATACAGATGAGGGATACGGTTGGTCGATTGAAGGAGAAAGATGAGGGGTCAGTTCTAGTTCTCCTGGAAGAAAAAAAGTCTCGATCTCAGGTGTTTACATCTATAACCAAGCTACGACTAGAATTTTTCCTTATGAGAAAGCCGAAAAAAATAACACTATTGATGTCCTGACAAAGTTAAGAACCGAATTTCTAGTGCAAAAAATGACTATTATTTGGGATGGCGCACCAACTTCATCGAGCAGAGTTAGTCAAACAGGTAGCATCATCCATGGATATTCATCTTGAACCTAACCCAGGTTATAGCCCCGACTTTATGCCTGTAGAACATCTTTGGCAATGGTTAAGAGAAGAACTAACTTACCATACTTGTTATGATTCTCAACAGGAGTTGATTGATGCGGTAGCTGATTTCCAGAACCAGATTAATACTCAGCCTCTAACTTTAAGCGCTCGCCTCTGGGTAAAGAAACATCTCGAACCAGAAGAAGAAAAACTACGGGTTTCAAAGTAGACGCGGTTTATCTGTATAGTAGTAAATTATATTAGTTTGACGACTATTTAATTTTTAACCAATGATATTTACAGAATTAGTATTAGAAAATTTTGGGGCTTACGCTAGTCGCAATGTTATAAATCTGCGTCCTGAAAATAATGATAATATTCGCCCCATTATTCTTTTTGGTGGTATGAATGGCGGGGGTAAAACTACTTTAATGGATGCAATTCGGTTAGCATTATATGGTAATAGAGCTAAATGTTCTAATAGAGGAAATTTAAGCTATGGAGATTTTTTAAACCAGTGTATCAATAGTCAAATAGATCCTGGTAAGATTACTAAAATTGAGTTGTCTTTTGAGCAAATTTATGAAAATAATTGGCAAAATTTTACAATAATACGTGCTTGGAATAAAAATTTAGCAGAAGGAAAAGATAGTCTTAGTATTATTCGCGAGGGTGGTTATGACTCTACTTTAGAAGCTAACTGGGATGAGTATATAGAAGATATTTTACCTTTGGGTATTTCTAATCTATTTTTGTTTGATGGAGAGCAGGTAAAGGAGTTAGCAGAGTTAGAAACTCCTCCTCAGTCTGTAGTGGATGCAATTAATAGTTTATTGGGTTTGGAGTTAGCTGAAAGATTATCTGTTGATTTGGATGTGTTGGTTAGTCGCAAACAAAAGTCTTTGGCTAGTAAAACTCAGTTGGAAACTTTGGAAGAAATTGAAGATAAGATTGCTGAAAAAAGGAAGCAGCAAGATGAAGCTAAACAGAATAAAGTAATCTTAGATCGGGAACTACAAAAAGCATACAAAAAACGCGATCGCGCTTACGATAAATTCCGCAAGGAAGGTGGTAAAATAGCTTCGGAAAGAGATAAGTTACAACATAAAATAGAGCTACTTAATAACAGTTTAGAATTGCAACAGGGGGAGTTACGGAAAGTTGCGGAAAGTAGTTTACCTTTGATGTTGATTACTGATTTACTAAATAATGCTATTACTCAAGGGAAACAAGAAATTAAAATTAAGAAGCTGCAACAAGCTCAGGATATTATTGAAGATAGAGATAATAAGTTGTTAAGTTATTTACAGCTAGAAGCTTTATCAAATGATGTTGTTACTAAAATTAAGCATTTCATCGAGCAGGAAAATAAAACTTTAGTGAAATCTCTTCAGTTAAGGGAAGATAATTATCTGGATATTGGTGAAGAAGAGTTACAGAAATTAATTAGTTTTAAACAGGATCGTTTATCCTTTCAGCAGCAATTAGGGATTGATGCTACAGCGAAGCTGAAAGAATTAGAATTGGAAAAAGATAATTTGGAAAATCAGATGGCTAATGCAGCATCACCAGAAGCTTATCAGAAACTAGATGATGCAGTACAAGAAGCAGAAAAAGAAGTTAATAAATGTAAAGCAGCTTATGATGCAGAAGAAAAGAGAATTGATACTTTAAGAAAGGAAATTAATCTGGCAGAGCAAGAATTAAAAAGAATACTTAAACAGTGTAGTGAACAAGCGATCGATCGCATTAATGATGAACATATTATTAATTCTGTGGCAAGAGTACAAGAAACACTGAAACTATTTCGAGAAAAATTAACTCTTAAAAAACTGAATAAGCTAGAAAATGAAGTAACAGAATGCTTCCGTTATCTTTTGCACAAGTCTAATTTAGTACATCGTATCGCTATTGAAACTGAAAGCTATCGTTTATCCCTCTACGATCCTCAAGGAATATTGTTACCAAAACAAAGATTATCCGCAGGAGAAAAACAGCTACTTGCGATCGCATTTCTTTGGGGTTTAGCTAGAGTATCAGGGAAAAATTTACCCGTTGCTATTGATACTCCTTTAGGTAGATTAGATTCTTCCCATCGTACCAATTTAATCGAACGTTATTTCCCCTCTGCTTCCCATCAAGTAATACTATTATCTACCGATACAGAGATAGGAAAAGATGAAATAGATATCTTAAGAAATCAAGATGCGATCGCAAGAGAATATCTGATAAAATACGATCATAAACAAAGTAAAACTACAGTTAAACCAGGCTACTTCTGGTAAGCTTATTGATTGCTTTTTTTCACCAAAGTCTATGATACTTATACAAAAGAACACTTTGTAGGGTAAATTCATGAATTTACCCTACATCTAGAAGCTCTATAGTTTATAAATCAAATGTAAACACTATATACCTTGCTCAATGTTTAATGATAAATGTTGAACGATCTAAGCTGCTATTGACTCAGAGTCAATAGGAGAATAATTATTACGTAGTAGTTTAGTGTATAACTTCTCATACTTATCCACAATGACTGATGCAGAGAAATACTCTTCTACTCTCTGACGACAATTATTACGGTTAATTCTGTCTAGATGAGTAACTCTATCACAAGCTTCTTTAATATTACTAACTAAATAACCATCTATTCCTTGACGGACAATTTCTGGTAACGCGCCTCTAGGACAAGAAATTACAGGAGTACCACAGGCTAAAGCTTCTGCAAAGACGATACCAAAAGGCTCTTCCCATTCTATAGGAACAATCATTGCTGCTGCTTGTCCTAACAGTTGGTTTTTCTGCACATCATCTACAGTCCCGACATATTCGATACCATTCTTATCTAGATGAGGTAGTATGGCTTCTTCCCAATATTTGCCAGCTTCTCCTACAGTACTATAGTTACCAGCAATTAATAGACGACGACCAGTCTTTTTTGCCACTTCTATGGCAGTATGTGCGCCTTTAATTCTTTCTATGCGACTCAAAAATACTAAAGGTGCATCGGAAGCTACTGTAGGTTGAAAGGTATATTTATCCAACTCTACGCAATTATGAATGGGATACCATGTTCCTGCAACTTTCCTACCCTGACGACAGATATATTCACTACAACCAGTAAAGGTTAAACTTTTTTTTCCTAGCTTACTTCCCCAAGCGGTTGTGCGACTACTAGGCTGTCTTTGATAAGACATTACTTTAGGTAGAGAAGAATTTAACAGCCAAGGAAACAGATAGAAAAGACGAGAATAACTATGGACTAAGTCTGGTTGAAACTCCCTGATGGCTTGCCACAAAGTATAGGTATTGCTAATCATATCAATCTTATCTTGAGAACGCGCACCTCTCCAAGGAAACAGGCAATCACATTTAGTAGTAGAATCTTTATGGGCTACTAATCCTATTTTATGTCCTCGACTTTTCAAGCCTGTAATAAGTAGATCGATAATTCTTTCGATACCGCCATATAATTTTGGTGGCACTGGTAATTCTGGATCGGCTGTTAGTAAAATACGCATTATGAATATTTTTAGGGTTGCTATTTTTTAGGACTCTTTCACAACTTTTCAAGATTGGGTAGCAATTTCACCAAATAGTTAATTTCATTTATTTCTGATATGTAGCCATAATTTCATCAGAATCAGCTAAGTCTTTCTCACTAATCGCTCTCAATTGGTAGCCTAAATCTGTGATAAATTGACAGCATTCTTTTTGTAATTTATCGCCATGAGTTGCTAAAAAAATAGTGGGATGAAATTCAGTTAAAATTTGTTTTGCTCCCTGTAAAACTTGTACTTCTGCACCTTCTACATCAATTTTTAGGTAATTTGGTATTGGTAATTTTTCTTTAGTAATTAGTTCATCGAGACTCACAGTTTTTACCTGCAAAGTACCATTAGAACCTAAATGACCTTGAAAACTAGAATTATGTGTTTCAAAATAGGCTATTCCATTGCGCTCGCATACCGCAGCTTCTACGATCTGTGTATTGGAAATATTATTAATTTGTAGATGTTTTTTTAAGTATTTTAAATTATCTGGCAAAGGTTCAAAACTAATAACTTTTCCTGTATTTCCCACTAAAACTGAAGCTAATAAAGTGTAGAATCCTACATGACCACCTAAGTCATACACAGTACTCCCTGGAGTTATAGTTTGTTCAAAAAGTAACTGTTTATCATATTCATAACTTCCTAGCCAACAACCATGCTGACTAGAGCCTACTATCCATTTTTTACCCTTAAGCTTTCCTTGCAAAATCGGTATTTGTAATTCACGAGGAATTAGCTTGAGAGGTAATCGCAAAAGTTTTCCTAAAGAGCTTTGATTAGATATTCCTGAAAAATTAACCGAAGAAGTCATTTTAACTATTCCTCCATCATATTTTTGAAAGGTATTGCTGCATATCAATGAATCTTTAGCTTTAAAGCTTCTCTTACTTGATTAAGTAATACTTGTGCTTGATGTTCCCAACAAAGTTTCTGGTTAAAGATTTTGAGAGCATCAAGCACAAGTATTACTTAATCAAGTAAGAGAAGCTTTAAAGCTAAAGATTCATTGATATGCAGCAATACCTTTCAAAAATATGATGGAGGAATAGTT
>JASJCP010000095.1 GCA_030065935.1 Xenococcaceae cyanobacterium MO_167.B27 | reverse complement strand
CTCATGGAGTAATCCAGTAAGGTCACGGGCAGAACACCCGTTTACTAGGCACTAGGTGGAAGAGCAGCAATGTTTGAAGCCGAGGTGTGCTAACAGACCGAGGGCTTGTCCTGACCATTCATCACACTTGAGAGCTTGGTAACATCAGACCACTACTTTGACTAATCTAACTTTATGCAGTCTTGAGGGTATTTCTCAACTTACGTAACAATCTCAATATTATTTCCAGGTGCTTTTAGCGTAATGGTCCCACTTCGACCCCATCCCGAACTCGAAAGTGAAACTTTACAGCTGCGAAGATACTCCTTGGGTAGCCAAGCGGAAAAATAGCTCAGTGCCTGGTCAGTTTTTTAGAAAGCTCTCTTCAGATATGAAGGGGGCTTTCTGGTTTTTTAGGTTTATATTTCTTCCGCAAAACTCTTAATTGGTTGGAAGTGGAAAGGTCCAGCAATCGAACCCCAGACTAATTCGTCTGTTTCAGGGTCTCTCCCACGATCATAACTAATTAGTTTATTGTGATTAATTTCAAAACTATTATCTAGATAAGTTATCTTACCTTTTCTTTCTACAATACAGGCTTTACCAGGCTTAATTTGTCCTTTAAAACTACTACCTGTCCATTCTATGGTCATATCACAACCAGGCATCTTTTCAATTAAGTCTGGGGTTAATTCTTGTAATTTTTCAGGAGCGCGAGATGCTCCAAAAAATTTTTCTTCTTCTTTAACTTTGAAATTTTCCAGTTCAATGTGATTTTCGACAAGACTAAATTTCAAAATTCTTAAACGGTATGGTTTGTCTAACATAAAATCGTAAGCTTGTTCTAAAAATAAACTTATCCCACTTAATAATTCTGGTGGTAAAGGGCGCATACAAACTCTAATGTGGGCGAAAAAGGGAGGATTTTCATAAGCTTGTTCTTGATTACTGAAGTCTGCGGACATCCAACGAGCTAGGGTTTTAATATCTTGGGAATGAGTCATCTGAATATAAGTTAGTAGTTTAGATTAATAAATACCATACCAATTAGTGATTAACTAACGGAATTTTCTCGGATCCGAAATAGTAACAATTGGGTTACTTGTTCATTATTAAAGTTGTCATCGCTTACTAAGATTAAACTACGACTACCGTCGGGTAAACGAGAACCAATAGTCATTCCTTCTAGATTGTCTAGATAAATACCCAAATTTGTCAGATTGAGAACCAGTTTTTTCCTTAAGGTTTGAATGTTAGAAATATCTTCAAGATTGGCTATGGTAGAAGTATCAGTGGCATTTCCTACTACTACTTGATAAATTTTGGCTCCCGAACCTGTAAAACCAAAAGTTCTTTCTAAACTTAAAAAATAACCTTCTTTGCTGAGGGCGAGTAATTCAGTTAATCCATTAGAAATGGTTTCTTTCCCAGAAGGATCAAGTAAATAAAGGTGTTCCGCAACTAAAATAGGACTACCAAAAGGATTAATGACATAGTGTAAAAAACGAATTCTAGTTTCGGGCTCAGAGGTAGTGTCTTGAACTAAAGCTGATTCTGTGGCGGTGAACAGACGAAATGGATCATCAGCAGCTAAACCATTTTGGTTCAGGGTTAAAGATTCAAAGCCAAGATTTTCTCTAATTCCTTGTTCGGTTTCAGGGTTAGTTAAATAGCGTTGAGGGAGACGAAAATTAATTTTTTTTTGACCTGTTTGGAGGTCAAATTCTCCGATAAAGGGGGCAATATTTTTGCTGGGATTTCCTTCGCTAGAAATAAAAACTGTGCCTCTGGGAGATAAAGCAATTCCTTCGGGATCAATAGTACCAGGAGCGTATCTATTTCCTGTTTCATCTAAGAGGAAAGTAACATTTTCTATAGTGGTGTTGGTAATTTTAATTTTATCCGTATCTTGTTGCTGAATATCTAATTTTAAGGTGTAAAAACGAGCATCCCCTCGATTACTACGATCATCAGACAGAACATAGTAGCGGTCTTGGGTGCGGTCATAAGTAATAGCAGATAGTCCTCCTATAGTAGTATTTTGAAAAGTGTTCTTAGGTAATTGATAAGAGTCGAGAAATTCTAAAGATAGATTAAGAAACATTCTTTCTTCTGCTAATACTTGGGGTGGTGTACTACAAGCTGTTAGTATCCACCAACAAGTAACACAGATGATAAAAATTACTATAGACCGAATATTTACTAATGGAAGAGGATTTAAGTTGCGAGCTAATAAGTGTTTGGCTCTGTTATGGTGTAGCAGTTTAACTAACGAGGGATTAGTATTGATTGTGGACATAATCTAGATCAAAAATTGTGGAACAGTCGCATATTTTTTACATTTGCCCTGTATCAATAGTTTGTAGCACTAAAAGTTTTACTGTTCCTAGCTTCCATAAAAATATTAACTTTTTTTAAGAATCAGATTAACAATATGCCAAAATTTGGATTCAATTTAACTGAAATATCGAAAATTTTGGTTTGAGGGGCGATTTTTAGAGACAGCGATCGCTATATCTAGAGTATTGCCCATCATACTTCCTTGGTGCATAGATTTTGCTCTGGTAAATTCTGGGCAATTAAGTTTCTAATCTGAATTATTGCGAGATTTACACCTTTTTCTGCCACAGGGGACAAGCGATCGCCAAATTGAAAATTGACTCCTGGTACTATTACCCACCATGCTTGAGGACATTTTCCATAGACAGCTTGAGTAAGACTAAGTATGGCTCTAGGATCGCCGAAATGACTCCGAATTTTCGTTGAATCTAGCGGTTTTAAAGAATTGATCCTGACCACATCTGCATCAAGAGTTTGACAAGCGTCAACAAAAATAACTAAGTCTATTTGAGCTAAATCCACAGCTAGTTCTGGGGTTAGTTGAGTCAGAGATAGCGATCGCACTTCTGGTAAGTGCCAATCTGCAACAATCTCAGCTACTCGAATGCCAATACGATCATCACTGCGCAAGCTATTACCGTAACCGATCACCAAAATTTTGCTCACTAAGTTATATAGAATTCAACTGACAACCAGAAAATCCCCTTAATACCCTATGTGAAGATTAATCGCGACCACGCAGTGCGGAGCGGAGCGAGATCGCTATTGTTTTTAAATCTACACATAGAGAATGAAGTAGAATTTTTGAGTTTGTTGAAATGATAACAACACGAGAGCTAAGAGAACTTACCGATCTTGTCTTGGGAAGAAAAAACAGTAAAGACTGTAAATCATTGATTGTAGCGATAAGCGGTATAGATGGCTTAGGTAAAGGCTACGTAGCAAAAAAACTATCTGAGGAATTGCGTGGTAGAGGGATATCAGTATTCGTTGAAAACCTTGATGGATGGCTCAACTTACCCGAAGTGCGTCTATCTGGGGACAATCCTGCTGAGAATTTCTATTACAATGGCTTCAGGTTCGACGAACTAAGGAATAAACTGCTACAACCATATCGTGAGAATCATCGAGTCCGTTGTAATGTCCGTTATATTGAAGAAAGCTGGCAAGATTTCGAGATAAAAGAATTAGCCATTGATCTTGTTGATGTGTTCATTCTTGAAGGTATCTTTATATTCCAAATGGATCTGGTTTCATTTTTCGATCTCAAGATATGGATCGATTGTACTTTTGAAACCGCACTTGAACGTGCTATTACACGTAATCAAGAGGGATTACCACCTCAAGAAACTATCAATGCTTACCAAACAATCTACTTTCTGGCTCAGCAACTTCACTTCATCCGTGATGAGCCAAAAAAAACTGCAGATATCCGATTTCTGAATGATGAACGCTTAGAAAGCTAATAGCTATTGAAATTCTAAGTTTAGTCTATCCCGCTCAGTGGTTAATTTCAGGAGGTAGCGATCGCGCTCTTTGGCAAGAGATCTATTCTACCTAAAAAAAGCCATTAGTGCGGGTTTTTACCATCTCAATACTTCTCAGGTGAAAAAATTAATGACCAAGTATAAATCTAACTATTTCTTGACTGATGGGTCCCATCATTTAGATTTACCAATTGTTCATACTCAAACACCATATATTCTTTATGGACGACCTAACGAAACTTAAACAATTTTGACACAGTAAGTAAAATACTTATTGATGTTAATTTCAGGATAGAGCGATCGCACTCAGTGGTTAATTTCCTAATATGACGTTTGCCTTACACTCAAAGTTTTCCCCAAACCTATTCACAACATCCTCAAACTTTTGCCATATCTATTTAGTAGTGGTTTTCAATAGATGTCGTGGCAAATATTAACTCTTTATCCTTTCAAAGTCTTTTAGATGAAACCATTGCTATTTCTCAGCAGGTTTTAGATAACCATCGCCCTGAGTTAGAGATTGAAGAAGTGGGGACTGTAACCTATTTGGGTGGGGGAATTGCTCGCGCTGTGGGTTTACCTAGTGTACAAGCTGAAGAATTAATACGGTTTCCTGGGAATCGTTATGGGATGGCTTACAATCTTGATCGCGATGAGGTGGGAATTATTCTCTTAGATGAAAGCGAAGACTTAAAAGCAGGTTGTGAGGTATTGCGGACAGGAAGAGTCTTAGATGCACCTGTAGGAGAAGAATTATTAGGTAGGGTAATTGATGCTACTGGTCGTCCTTTAGATAATAAAGGTGCAATCTCGTTACTTAAACGCCTACCAGTAGAGAGAGAAGCACCAGGGATAATGCAACGCGCTCCTGTTACTGTACCTTTACAGACAGGGATAAAAGTTATTGATGCTTTGATTCCTATTGGGAGGGGACAGAGAGAATTAATCTTAGGCGATCGCGCTACAGGAAAAACAGCGATCGCGCTGGATACTATTATCAATCAGAAGGGTAAAGATGTTATTTGTGTTTATTGTGCGATAGGACAAAGAAGTTCCGCGGTAGCTAAACTAATTGCTCTATTGCGCCAAAGAGAAGCAATGGAATACTGCATAGTTGTCGTTGCAGGAGGTGAAACCACCCCAGGTTTACAATACATTACCCCCTATGCAGCTACGACGATGGCAGAATATTTTATGGAGCAGGGAAAAGATGTTCTGATTGTTTATGATGATCTAATTCAACACGCCAGAGCCTATCGAGAATTATCTTTATTATTACGTCGTCCACCAGGAAGAGAGGCTTTTCCAGGGGATATTTTCTATATTCATTCTCGTCTCTTAGAACGTGCTACCCATCTGCGTCCCGAATTCGGAGGCGGTTCGTTAACGGCTTTACCTATAGTAGAAACAGAAGCACAAAATATCTCTGCATATATCCCCACTAATCTGGTTTCCATTACCGACGGTCAAATTTATCTGACTCCCAACTTATTTCACAAAGGCATTTTACCCGCCGTTGATGTGGGTAAATCTGTATCTCGCGTTGGAGGTAAAACCCAATTACCTGCTTATCGTGCGGTAGCTGGAGATTTACGCTTATCCTATTCTCAGTTTGAAGAATTAGAAGCATTTTCCCGTTTTGGTACAAGATTAGATGAAACAACCCGTAAAAGTATCTCCAGGGGACAAAGAGTCAGAGAAGTTCTCAAACAAAGCCAATATCAACCGATTCCCGTAGCTAAACAAATTGCTGTTTTACTCGCTGCTACTCAAGGGGTTTTTGATACTGTTCCCTTAGACAAGATTGCATTAGTAGAAAAAACTATGGGTCAAGCTGTTAAAGAACAATTACCTGATATATGTCAAAAAATTGAAACTGGTGAAAAATTAACCCAGAGCGATCGCGAAAGGTTGCTAAATATCAGTAGATCACAAACTTATCGGTGAAGGTAGGGCGGGAAGGAGACTTAATTACAAAGTCGATCTCTTTTGGGTTCTTCACCTGGATTTATCAAGTCTCCTCCCGGGGGTGTGGGGAATAGGTCAGAGGTCTCCAGGTCAGAGGTCAGAGGTAAAAAATAGTCAGTTACTTGCTACTTAATAAACTTTATCCTTAATTCCTCATCCAGAATCCTTCATCCTTATTACTGATTACTTTTGACCGCGAGAGAGGCTTCCGGCTAGGAAGCCTCTCTAATCGCGGTGTTGACTTTTGACCATAATTTTTGGGATACAAGGGGGAGTCGTTCACGACGGCTTTTCCCGATAAATCTATGTTATTATGATACCAGTATATTCGGGATCAAAAATTGTTGGTTTTAGAATATAAGGTCAAACCTAAACCCGAACAGCGATCATCTATCAATGAGGCTATTAGAACAACTCAATTTGTTCGCAATAAAGTGCTTCATTTTTGGATAGACAATCGTGGTGTGGGTAAGACTGAATTATTCAGACAAAATACAGCAATTAGAGCTAAATATTCTTTTGTTAAAGAGCTTAATTCTCATGCTTGCCAAACTGCGGTAGAAAGAACTCTTAGGGCAATTAATCGTTTTTACGATAACTGTAAAAAACAAATACCAGGCAAGAAAGGATATCCACGCTTTAAACGTAATACTCGCTCTGTAGAGTACAAAGTATCAGGATGGAAACTATCTGAAAATAAGAAATATATAACTTTTACCGATAAGAAAAACATTGGTACTCTTAAATTAATTGGTTCTAGAGATATTAATTATTATCAACCAGAACAAATTAAACTGGTACGTATTGTCAAAAAAGCGGATGGTTATTACGTTCAGTTTTCAATAAAGTTAGATCCTAGAGATACTGTTAAACCTCCTAGACCTTCTCAAAAAGCAATCGGCATTGATGTAGGTTTAAAAGAATTTTATGTGGATAGTCGTGGTGGCATAGTATCCAATCCTAGATTTTACCGAAAAGCAGAGAAACAATTAAATAGAGCTAATAGAAAAAAATCTATTAAGTTCAAAAGAGGTCAAAAACAATCTCAAAATTATCTCAAAGCAAGGCAAAGATATGCTCTTAAACATTTAAAAGTAAGCAGACAACGAGAAGAGTTTGTCAAAAGAGTGGCACTCCGTTTAATTCAATCTAACGATTTGATAGTTTGTGAAGATTTAAATGTGAAAGGGTTGGTTAAAAATCGTCGTCTTTCTAAGTCCATATCTGATGTAGCTTGGTCAAAGTTCAGGCAATGGTTAGAATACTTTGGTGATAAATATGGCAAGATTGTCATTGCAGTACCGCCACATTATACAACTCAAATATGCTCAAACTGTAGCAACAAAATTAAAAAATCACTATCAACTAGAACGCATATTTGTAATTGTGGTTATATTGCAGATCGTGATGAAAATGCTGCAATCAACATTTTGCAATTGGGATTAAGTAGGGTGGGGCGCACCCTAACTAACGCTTGGGGAGATCTATCCTCTAGCTTGATTGATGAAAATCTGTCAGGTTACGATGGGTCGTTGAACCAAGAATCCCCCCTCCTTTAGGTTGGGGAGAACGTCAATTTGAAATACACTATGAGCAAAACCCAGACTCGTAATTTTGTCTTTATTCTGATGCCAGGTTTAGAAAGATTGCTATCTTATCGTGGGGAATGGTTGCGGGGAGATGTGTTAGCGGGTTTGACAGTAGCAGCCTATTTAATTCCTCAGTGTATGGCTTATGGAGAATTAGCAGGTGTTGAACCAGTTGCAGGTTTATGGGCAATTTTACCACCGATAGTTATATATGCAATACTTGGCTCATCACCACAGCTTTCTATTGGACCCGAATCTAGTACCGCCGTGATGACAGCAGTTGCACTCGCGCCTTTAGCAGCAGCTAAAACGGATACTTATATGAGTCTTGCTGCTTTACTGGCAATGGTTATGGGATTAGTATGTATCGTTGGCTATTTTGCAAGAGTGGGTTTTTTAGCAGATTTACTATCCAAACCAATCTTAATTGGTTATATGGCTGGTATCGCCCTAATTATGATTGGGGGACAATTGGGTAAAATTGGCAACATCGAGATTGAGTCCAATGCTTTTTTCGGTCAGCTTAGTGAATTTATCAGCAAGCTGCAACTAGCTCATTCTCCTACTCTGATTCTAGGAATTTTAGTTTTAATTTTTTTGTTTGTCTTTCAGTATCGTTTTCCTAATGCACCTATTCCCTTAATTGCTGTTTTACTATCAACAGTAGCAGTTGCTATCTTTAATCTCGACAATCGCGGTGTGGCTGTAGTAGGGGAAATTCCTGCTGGTTTACCTCATTTTGTGATTCCCCAAATGTCTATCCAAGATTTAAGTTCTCTAATTGCTTCTGCTGTGGGGATTTCTCTTGTAGGCTATTCCGATAATGTCCTGACAGCTAGAGCTTTTGCTAATCGCAATAACTATAAAATTGATGCTAATCAAGAACTATTAGCATTGGGTATGGCTAATTTTGGGAATGGATTTATGCAGGGTTTTCCTATTAGTAGTAGTGGTAGTCGTACTGTAATTGGTGATTCTCTCGGTAGCAAGAGTCAATTGTTTTCTCTGGTGGCAATGATAGCAGTGATTTTAGTGTTATTATTCTTGCGCCCTGTATTAGCATTATTCCCTAAATCCGCTTTAGGAGCGATCGTGATCTATGCTGCAACTAAATTAATTGAAGTCTCTGAATTTATTAGGCTGTATAGATTTCGCCGTAGTGAGTTTATCTTAGCTGTCGTAACTACCATTGCTGTATTGATGACTGATATTTTAGTAGGAGTGGGAATTGCTGTTAGCTTATCGGTAATTGAGCTATTTTCTAGAGTAGCTCGTCCTCACGATGCAGTATTAGGTACAGTTCCCAATTTAGCAGGACTTCATGATATTGAAGATTGGGAAGGAGCCACAACTATACCAGGATTGGTAATCTATCGTTATGATGCTCCTTTGTGTTTTGCTAATGCAGAGAATTTTAGACGGCGATCGCTAGAAGCAATTGAAGCGGAAACAAATCCAGTTGAATGGTTTGTCTTAAACATGGAAGCTAATGTAGAAATCGATATTACCGCCATTGATATGCTGTTTGAATTGAGAGACGAATTAGCAGCTAAAAATATTACCTTCGCTATGGCGCGAGTCAAACAAGATTTGTATCTGGAATTGGAAAGAGCAGGGTTTTTGAAACATATCTCCACCCAACAGATTTATCCTACATTAGCAACTGCGATCGCTGCTTTTAAACAACATAAATTATAGTGGTTAGTAGGGACGTAGCATCCTACGTCCGTACAGTGGTTAGTGGTTAGTGGTTAGTGGTTAGTAATTAGTAACTAGTAATTAGTAATTAGTAGGATAGTTGATGGTTGATATGTTACCAGACAAAAATAAAGATTCTGTGTCAAGATTGTAAACCTATGACCAATAACTTGTCGCGCTCGCTTTCATCCCTCTCCTTTAAAGGAGAGGGAATTACAGCGAACATTTTAAAAGTAATTTTCATATATGGTATTTTTTTGTTGATGCCTAAAACTGCTAAGGGGGAATTTGTACCTCTCAAGGAAGATCGAACCCAATCATGCTCCCTTCAGCTTTTTGCAGCTAGAAAGATACCACATCAATGTCAAGTCACTACTGATGAGAGTAGTCCCCTAGAAGTCTGGAAAAATCGACTATCCTTTCATTTTGGCAAAATTTCTGAATCAGATTTTATCTTCTTAAAAAACACCTATAGTGGATGGAGTCAATCACAAAGCTCTGTTTCTTACGACCCGAATAAATCCTATCAACTGATGGATTTTTTACCGCCATTAATCCAAGCTCTTAATGGTCATAGATTTATCCCTGAAGAAACTAAACTTAAGAGCCAAGATTGGTATTTTTTAAAACTGGTATCTTCTGCTCAAGCTGACTTAAAAAAATATTTATACCTGAACTGTTGGGGACTTGTCTATGAAGTTTTGAGAGCAGCTAAGAATTCTCAAGCACAAGCTTCCATCTTTATGGCTCAATCTTCAATAATGCTTTCTCAAATCCGCAATAATTCAGAACTACTCCTAACTAAACAAGAGCCTTCAGAGTTCCCTATTCCAGGTGCATTAACTCAACCAGGGGACATCATCTTGATTATGCACAAGAGTTTAAGAGGCTATGAGTATCTCGATCATATAGCGATCGCTATTGATGATGGTATTTATTTTGAAAAAGCTGGGACTGGCGCAGATGTTCCCATTAGGATGATTGATGAGGCGACATTACTCCAGATTTGGCCCCCTGGGGTTTTTCGCTATGAATTGCGCCGACTCCATCAAAATGCTTTACTACCACATCCAAAAGATATTTTTGGTCTAAACTCCCCATTGGTCAAGAAGCAATTTTTTCCTCTGGCTGAAATACCTTCTAACATCAGCCAGGATACTACGATGATGTGGGATATAGAGAGTAAGAGTCTATCATCTATTTCTTGGTTTTACATGATTGATCTTCCACCATTGTCGAGAGATAACACCGGAAAAGCTGGATTAACAGAAAAGCTCTATCAACCTCTTTTGAAGGATAAGTGAAATTTAATTAGCTTTTAGAAGAAAAACATCGGTTAAGGTAGCTTAGGGTGCATCTGTTTCGTTTTCTCAAGTTAAAGCCACAAAACCAATAACTATCGCTTCAACTCAGATCTTGCACCTCGAACCCATACCGCCTAATACCGTTTTTATTTAAGGAAAGCGTGACTATGGGGGATTGGTATTAGATACGTTATTTGTAGCAAATATTTAGCAATTTGATATAAAACTGATGTTTCGCACATTAGACAATAAGTCTATTAAAATCGACTAGAACTGTTATTAAAACTACATAACAGTCGAGTTGAGAGGACTTTTCTGTAAAGCGCCAATAAATTTATTTCTTGGTGATTTATCGTCCCTGGTGCAAGAAATCTGAGTTAAAAAAAACCTCATACCAATTCTCAAAAGTAATAAGAGACGAAGGTAGGTTGGGTATAACGATAGTGAAACCCAACCATAGCTTGTAGATGTTGAGTTTTGTTCCTCTTATACCTGAAAGGTGCTTTGGGGGGAAACCCATCGCACTGAAAGCGCAACCCAACCTACATTTTAAGTAATGATCTATCTAGCTATTAATGAGAATTCCTATCATCTATCCCTATTGCTAGCTAGCAAGCTACCATGAGTGCCTCATTTCAAGCACGTTTGATGAGAGTAGGTGTAAGATATCTGCTCTTTAACTAACATCAATTATCAATTTTTGAAACCTTTTATTTTCGACTTATCAATTTATATTAAGGAATTACCAAGGGATTATTGAGATAGTTTACTAACTACGAACTTTTCCAATTCGATGGGTTTAGGGCTTGACTTATTAAATAAAAAAGATTATCAATAGTCATAAGCGTTATTGAAAATAATTTTTGATAGCTGCTTGAACTTAATCTCTCCAACAACAAGAATATGAATTACTCTCAAAGCCTAAACTGGGAAGCTAAAAAAGTTATCCAACTCAGTAGCGAACTAGCAAAACCAAGTCCTTTCTATTTTGGTTATGACATCGAAGAAAATTTTCTTTCTCAACTAGAACAGTATAGTTTCGATAAAATATTTTTCTTCACCGAACCGCATTTATTCGAGCTATACGGCAAGAATATCTACAATCGAATTCAAGAAAAATATCCTTGCTATCTAGAATTTGTCCCACCAGGAGAAGAATGTAAACACTTCCCAGTTCTAGAAGATATCTGTGAAAATCTGATCGCTAAAGGGGTTTCCAAAAAATCTATTTTGTTAGCTTTTGGTGGCGGAACAGTCGGGAATATTGTTGGTTTAGCTGCTGGTTTAATTTATCGCGGAATTCGTTTTGTAGAAATTCCGACAACTATGATGGCTCAAACTGACAGTACTTTAAGTAACAAACAAGCAGTTAACGGTCAAACTGGAAAAAATCATTTTGGTCTTTATCACGCACCAATATTTATTTGGGTTGACACAAAATATCTCAAAACTGAACCTCTTTTCTATCGTCGCAGTGGAATAATTGAAGGTATCAAAAATGGCTTGATATCCGACCCCAAATTCTTAGATTATTTGGAGACAGTTCTCAATCCAGATGTCCAATTTTCTGACACTCAACTAACCGAACTTGCTTACAGAATTATTCTTTCTAAATTAGAAATACTGAAGCGAGATCCTGGCGAAAAAGACTACGGAATTATTCTCGAATATGGTCATACTTTCGGTCATGCGATCGAGTGGTTGGAAGAAGGTAAATTATCTCACGGTGAAGCAGTTTCTTTTGGTATGAAAATTGCAGCAGAACTGTCTCAAGAAATGGGATTAATCTCACAACAAGATGTAGAACGGCATTATTATGTAATTGAAGACAAACTGGGCTTTAATAATCCGTTCCCAGAACATATTACCCCAGGAAAACTAATGAATGCGATGATTGCAGATAACAAAAAAACAGGAGAAGATCTGCGCTTCGTAATCTTAGAAAAAATCGGTCAATGTTATAACCCTGAAGGAGATTTCTTGGTTACAGTTGACTCGGAATTAGTCAATAAAGTTCTCAATAACTTTATTGAGCGACAGATAGATAAAAGGAGCAGTCAGGCTCAAGAATTGCTGAAATGGAATATTAAGCAATCCTCTTTGAAAGTGCCAGTCTTAACTACTCCTAATTAAACAATCTAATCGAATAGCTTATCTCGGGTTCTGATCCAACTCGGGATAAACTCTGTCTCAAATTTATCTCATTTTTATCGAGATAACACCAACAAAAAGTCGAAGGTACTCCACTTTCCAATACTGTTCGTCCTCTGCCCAATTATTTATTGGTAGGGGTATAGGGAGGTAGGGAAGTAGGGAAGATAGGGAAGATAGGGGGGTGGGGAGAGTTCCCCAAGTCCCCAAGTCCCCAATTAAGCGAGCAATAATTTTTAACCGAACAGTATTGCTTCGACTTGGTTAATTTCACATTGTTTTCCAAGAGGAATTTCCATGACAGTGGTTCAACCTAAAGTCAAAAAAGCGAGAAAAAAGTCGCCAGCACAACGCTTATGGTTTTTACATTGGCTGATGGCATTTTTCTATTTATTACTATTTATTGGTGGTAAATATATGGCAGGTTTGCCAGAATCTCTATCTTATAGAGAAACTATTTTCGACACTCATAAAACCCTGGGAGTGGTGGTTATGAGTATATTGTTAGCGAGGATTTCTTTGCTGTTGTCGGTTATGTTGCATAAATATAGAAGGCATCGACCCAAGCACAAAAAAGGTTGGCTAAAAACAGTTATTCTCCACATAGTTCTGTACTTTTTCATGCTCTTAGTTCCACTAAGTGGCTATTTTGATTCCAACGTTGGCTCTCACGATATCAGAATTTTTGCAACTGGCATAGTATTACCCCCCTTATTTCCTCCAAACGAGCAATGGGAAGTATCTGGATTTGCCGACAGCGTACATTTTTGGCTATCTTACACCTTTTTAGCTTTTATTATCCTTCACGCGATCGACCAAAAGAAATACCTACGGGCGCAAATACGTCGCTTTTCTAAAACTACCTTGGCAAAGATTAACAATTCCTAGAACTATGATTAATAGTAGTAAATCTCGATCGCAGACCCAAATAATGAGCGATCGCAACCTTCAAATCGTCATTTGTATAACTTTGATGGCGATATTAGGATCGAGTAGTATCGGTCCAGTGTTACCAACAATGGCTGATGCTCTTAATATTCCCCACGAACAAATTGGACTGGTAATCACAGCTTTTGTTGTACCTATTGCTATTGGTACTCCCATATCTGGGGTGCTAGCGGATCGTTTTGGTAGAAAACCAATTTTAATACCTGCTTTGCTGTTATTTGCGATCGCTGGTGTGGCTTGTGCTTTTGCTCCCAATTTTCGCAGTCTGTTGGAATTGCGTTTTTTGCAAGGAATAGGTGCAGCACCTTTAGAGTCTCTAGCACTGACTTTAATTAGCGATCTGTATGCGGGAAAGATGCTCACCGCAGCAATGGGGTTTAATGCTAGCGCGATCGGTATTAGTTTAGCACTATATCCCCTGATTAGTGGAGCAATGACTACTTTCGGATGGCACTATCCTTTTTTCTTACCAATTGCAGCCATTCCCATCGCATTTTTGGCTCTTTTTGTGTTAAAAATCCCCGAGTTACCGAAACAGAGAAATTTCAATCTCAAAACTTATTGGAGCAATATTGGGCGCAGTATCAATAATCGTCAAGTAATCGGCTCTTTTTGTGGGGTAATTGCTTTATTCATTCTTTTATTCGGGTGTTATTTTACCTATATTCCCATCTTTGCTAGCGATACTCTCGGTGCTTCTGCTTTCACCCTCGGCATTATTCAAGCAAGTATGGCACTTTCTCTAGCTTTTGTTTCTTCCCAAATAGCACTATTTCCCCAGTATCTCTCTGAGATCACACTAATTAAAGTTTCATTTCTTGTCTATAGTCTGGCACTAATAATTACCCCTGCGATTCACAATGTCTGGCTGTTATCCATCCCTAGCGTGCTGTTTGGCTCTGCTCATGGAATGTGCTTTCCTTCTACTCAAGCTTTATTAGGTCAACTTGCTCCGAAAGCCGGTAAAGCTGGTTTTATGGCTGTAAACGCTACAGTATTGTCTTTAGCCCAAGCATTGGGACCCCTTTTGGCTGGAGGTGCGTTTCTAGTTTGGGGAATCAATGGGGTTTTTGTTGCTGGTGCGAGTTTTGCTATTGCTACATTCTTTTTGTTGAGTAAAATTTTTGCCACGAGAGCCAATTTTAATTATCGAAAGTAATTAGATTCAAATAATTTTAACTGGAGAGGAATCATGAGAAGAAAAATAGGAGTTTGTACTTGGATATTTGGCGAGATAGAGTTAGTCAGTTTAGCAGATACCATCGCAGCGATGGGATTTGATGGGGTGGAATTGTATGTAGATTTTGAACGCATTTCTGCTAAAGAAGCTAAAAATATTTTTGCAGATCGAGCTTTAGAAATCTTTTCTCTTACTCCAATTAATGTAGATTTAGCCAGCAGTGATATTTCTAGTAGAAATAAGGCGATCGATTATTATAAAAAGGCGATCGATTATGGTGCCGAATTAGGAGAGCCAATTATTGTATGTCACGAGTACATTCAAAATCAATTCAACAGTGTTTATTTAGGGTCCCTTGAACTTCTAGCAGAAGCTTGCCAAGAAATTGCTTTATATGCTCGACAAGCCAATCTTAACTTAGGCTTTGAACCCCTCAATCGTTATTTATGTCGTTTCATTCTCACCAGCACCGATGCTCTTAACTTATTAACTGAAATAAATGCCTCGAATATCACGATTGTTTTAGATGCTTTCCATATGAATTTAGAAGAAAGCGATCCAGTTAAAGCCATAATGCAATGTGGTGAAAAATTAAGTTTGTATCAAATAGCGGATTCTAATCGCCAAGGAATAGGATTGGGACACACTGATTTTAATAGTCATTTAGCTGCCCTCGATGCTATTAATTATACTGGGGCAATTATCCTTGAACCTGCTGGTCTTAGACAAACACCAGGGTCTTCTGAAAAAGTTAATTTAGATGCAATTAAATTTCATCTTCAGAAAAGTAAAAACTGGCTATTAACTAAAACTAAAACATTAGTTTAGTAGAGAGTTGCATATCTAAGAGTGTAAACCAAAGAATTTAGTCGAAAGATAAATTTGCCCACCTTACTGTTAGTTGTTATTAGCTTTTTAGCATTCCCCAATCCCCCATTCCCCATTCCCTATTCTATTTTAATTAATAACCATGAATCCAATTTATCCCGATCTAAAAAACAAGCACGTTTTGATAACTGGTGGTAGTAACGGTATAGGAGAAGCCTTAACAAGAGCATTTGCCGAACAAGCTGCCGAAGTAACTATTCTGGATAAAGATTACGAAAAAGGTTTAACCATAGCTCAAGAGTGCGAAAAATATCCCTGCACAATTAATGTTTACGGTGTAGATTTAACTGATACTAAAAGCCTTAGCGAAACCTTAAACACAATAAAAAAAGAAAAGCCAGCAGTCAATGTCATAATCAACAATGCTGGTTACGATCCTAGATATTTTTTACTAGACATGACGGAAAAAGAGTGGAATGATCTATTTCAACTCAACGTAGTGCATTATTTTATTACTTGTCGCGAACTTTTAGAAAGCTCGATCAAAGCTGGTGGCGGTAGTATTATTATGACCAGTTCTCATTTAGTCTGGATTGCTAAACCGAATCTCATCGCCTATAACGCAACTAAAGCAGCAATAATAGGAATGGTACGCAGTTTAGCCGAGGCTGTGGGAAAATATAATATCAGAGTTAATGCTGTCGCACCAGGTTGGATCATGACCGAAAGACAGTTAAACCAATGGGTAACTCCAGAAGCCAAACAGAAAACAATGGAAGAGTTACAATGTCTTCCCATTGAACTAACACCACAAGAACTTGTAGGAACTTATTTATTTCTTGCTTCCGACACTTCTAAAGCTATTACCCGTCAAACTATAGTAGTAGATGCTGGATACGCTCATAGTTGAATCTTTACCCATTGTTGAACAACCCCTGAATGAAAAAAGCTTATAGGGGGATTTTAAGGTGCAATAGTGCAGAAGGGTGCATGGAAACTGGGGATTCTCTGAGTAGTCCAAAGTTGATAGCGAGTGAGTAACAATTCCACTTTAAGTACTACTTCTTGTGGAAAGAAAGGAAATTCAAGCCAATCATCTGCTCCAGACTGTCGAACATCATCAAGTGATTCTATTGCCATCAAGATGAGGGGACGACTAAAGCCACGACAGCGAAGTTCACGGCACAGTTCAATGCCTCCCTCTTTGAGTTCTGCATCAACTAGGATCAGATCGACCTCTGGAAAAAGATTAATCGCGTCAAGTGTGTTCTGAGCTAGACGGGGAGAGTAGTTAGCCTCTCTTAAAATTGATGCGAGCTTGAGCCAACGGGAGGGAGAATCTACTACAACTAAAATATTCATTCTTTACCTCTGGAAATCTAAAATAGTTATCCTCCAGCATGAATGTAAATGGTGACAATCTCGGTACAAAATAGGAACTAATAGTCTTTTGTTATAAGTTGTAAAATTTCGTTCTATCTCTATACCTAACTTTACTTTGGCTTCCAACTTCTGGTTATTGAGGGAGAGTCGGGGGGGTCGGGGGACTGGGGAGACTGGGGAGATTGGGGGACTGGGGGTTGGTGTAATAATATAATCCCGTAAAAGGGACAGAAAATGAGACTAAACCCAGATTATTTGACAACAACCTCAATTTAGTAGCTCGAAACACCATTTTCTTGCAGAAGCCCATCGCCCTTTTCGAGACAGCAAATATTCCAGAATTGATGTTACCAATTCCACATTACAGGATTGCTATCGAGATGATCTGTTACTTGTTTCCCAATTCGATCTATTTCCTTCAATTCATCAGGGGATAGATTAACTGAGACTGCTTTGGCGTTGTCTTTTGCTTGTTGAGCATTTCTCGCACCAGCGATCGCATTTGTCTGAGGCTGGGCAATTAACCAGGCTAGGGAAAGTTGAGCTAGTGTACAATTATGACTTCCAGCAATAGGGCGGAGTTGTTCTAAAGCTGTTTGTACTTTTTGATAGTTTTCCCCTTGGAAGAGTTTATTTTTGGCTCGATGATCTCCTTCAGCAAACTTATGATCTAATCCAAATTTACCTGTAAGTAGTCCTTGAGCAAGGGAAGAGTAAGCCAAAATAGAGATGTTATTGGCTACACAATAAGGCATAGCGTCAGTTTCTACTTGTCGCCAAAATAGAGAGTAAGGAGGCTGTAAACTATCAATTCTTCCATATTGGGCTGCTGCTTCTAGTTGAGTACGAGAAAAATTAGAAACCCCGATGGCTCGAATTTTACCTTGTTCTTTCAGTTTATTCAGAGCATTCATCGTTTCTTCGATGGGGACAACCTCGCTATTAAAAGAACCAGAGGGCCAGTGAATTTGGTATAGATCGATATAGTCCGTGTTCAGGTTTTGCAAAGAGCGATCGCAAGCTTCTATGACTTGGTCATATTTGAGATGATTGGCAAATACTTTAGAAGCATAGACTACTTTATCTCGCACGTCTCCTAAAGCTTTTGCAACAATTTGTTCTGAATGTCCTTCTCCATAGATTTCTGCTGTATCTACAGTAGTTATTCCTGCATTATAAGCAGCACGGATAGCTTCAATACTTTCTGAGTCTTCAATTCCTACCCACATTCTTTTTCCAGCTTGCCAAGTTCCCATCACAATAGGAGTAATTTGGATCTCAGATGTTCCTAGCGATCGCATTTTCATGATTTCGACTTTCCTTTAAATTTTCTCTCTAATAAATTGGTTATTTAATCAACGACTATAGTGCTGGAATTGCGCTCTTCTTTTTTTTACTGTTAACGGTTAACAGTTTAACTCAGTGACCAACTCATAAAACAGCATCCGAGTTGCCTTAAATAGTATTCTAATCAGCGCGTCTTTACCATTGACTTTCTGTTGTTCCCTCATCTCCCTATAGCGTAAGCTCAACTGCCTTGCTACTTCAGTGTCAACCCGATAACCATGTTTACTGGGTGCAATCTGACACACAGCCCACATATAGAGGTGAGAACGGATCATGGTGCTACCGCCAAAATGCCTGGTATCCTTGTCACCGCTTTGGGATATCTTGTGACTCAATCCTAGGAACGCCTGGAACTTACGGAGCGATCTGTCGCGTTTTTGCAGCTTCCCCCTGGACTCCTCGTACTCAATCCACCGCTTGCGCCTTACCAAAAATTTCTCAAAAGGGTAAATGTTGAATAGCAGCAAAGACCGATTATCCAAGCCAAAGCCAAACTTGTCAAACACCCGATGATAGGCAGCAAATCTAGAGGCGGACACATCGAGGCGAAGCCGAATACCGCCAAAGCTTTAGGGTTGGGATACGGCTCGACCAGCAAATAAACGCGCAGCATCAATATTCTACCAAGATTTATTAGTTGTGGTAGAATGCTTATATGATACTAAACTATGTCTATCGCATTTACCCAGATAACAAACAAGTCGAGCTACTCGATGAGTGGCTTGAAACTTGTCGGATTTCTTATAACTATGCTCTTAGAGAAATCAAGGACTGGGTTAGTTCTAGAAAATGCTTTGTTGATAGATGTAGTACGATATCTGAATACATCATGGCTGCGGATTATCCGTTCCCTAGTTACCACCAACAGCAAAACAATTTACCCAAGGCAAAAAAACAATTTCCCAGGCTTAAGTCTGTACCATCTCAAGTGCTGCAAACTAATATTAGAAGATTGCATGATTCTTGGGATTTCTTTCGCAACAGGGGCTATGGCTTTCCTCGTTATAAAAAATATGGGCAGATGAAGTCTTTATTGTTTCCTCAGTTCAAAACCAATCCTCTTACTGGGTGGCAAATACAATTGCCAAAACTGGGGAAGGTACAGATTAATTTACACCGACCTATTCCTGATGGTTTTGCTATCAAACAAGTGAGGGTCTGCAAAAAAGCTGTGGGATGGTTTGCGGTGGTAGCAATAGAATCGGATTTTGAGCTTCCTAGTCCTGTGCCTCACGGTCATAGCATCGGTGTAGATGTTGGCTTGTTATCCTACATAGCTACATCAGACTCATATATTGAGCCTAGACCAAAGTTTTTCAAGACAGCCCACAGTCGGTTGAAAGTACTACAGAAGCGTCTGTCAAGAAAGATGAAACGAGGTAAGAACTATGAGAAAGCGAGAATCAAGGTAGCCAAACAACATAACCATATAGCGTTCAAACGTACTGACTATTTATTCAAACTAGCCCATAAATTGTGTGATATGGCAGACACAATCTATGTTGAAGATTGTGATTTTCGTATTATGGCAAAAGGGATGCTAGGAAAACACACTATTGATGCTAGTTTCGGCTCATTCAGAACTATATTAGAGTATGTAGGCAAAAAGCGAGATGTTTTTGTAGGAAGAGTTGACCATCGTGGCACAAGTCAAATATGCAGCAATTGTCGTGCTGAAGTTAGAAAAAAACTGTCTGATAGATATCATGTTTGTCATGAGTGTGGTTATGGTGTTCATGTGCCAGTTGACCGTGATATAGTCTCTGCCCAAGAGATTTGTAATCGTGGAATAGAAACGTATCGGGGGACTCCCGAAAAGCAAGAAATTGCCTCTCAAGTCGTACTGTCGGGGAACTTTGTTCTAGGTAAGTGGCATAGGGGAGGAAAGTCTATTGGCGACAATAGAAGCCCACGCTATATTAAAAACGAAGCAACAGCGTAGTTTTTATTTAGCGTTTGGAGAAGTCACACCTCATCTGGGATAACGATAGAAATTTTGCCTGCTGCACGTTGGCTTTCGCTATACTTATGAGCTTGAGCTAGCTCTTTTAAAGAATAGGTGCGATCGATTACTGCATGAAGTTTAGTTGTCTCTATTAACTCTTTAAGATACAACAAGTCTTGACTATTTGGCTGAAAAATAATAAGTTTAGCTTTCTTTCTGGAAATTGCCGTCGATAAAATAGCAACAAGAGTGCTTAAGGTAGGTAGAGTTGAGATATATGTCCCTTTAGACTTGAGAATCTTCTTACATTGCCAAAACGAAGATTTTGCTACTGCATCAAATACAATGTCATACTGTGAAGTATCTTGAGTAAAATCTTGCTGTCTGTAGTCAATAGCGCGATCTCGCTCCGCTCCGCACTGCGTGATCGCACCCCAAGGATTTAACCAGTTCCCAATTTTTCTGGCTACAAACACCAGTCACTTCTGCATCAAAAGCTTTGGCGATCTGAACTGCAAAAATACCAACACCGCCAGAAGCACCATTAATAAGAACATTACATCCCGATCTAATCTTGCCTAAATTGCGTAAGGCTTGTAGGGCAGTCAGAGCAGCAAGAGGGACTACTCCCGCCTCAGAGTGAGTCATATTGGTTGGTTTGGGTGCAGCCAATCTTTCTGAAACCGCCACAAATTACCCATAAGCTCCTTTGGAGGAGGATAGGCTGGCATATATTTCATCTCCTGGCTGAAAGCGGGTGACTTTATCACCAACCTGGACAACTTCTCCAGATACATCAGCCCCCAAAATTTTGGGAAACTTATTACTCATCAGCCATTTCAACATTCCTTGTCGAGTTTTCCAGTCAAGAGGATTAACGCTGGTAGCATGAACTTTAACGAGTAATTCTGAGGGTTTAATCTTTGGTTGCTCCACCTCTTTGTATTGCAAAACATCAGCAGAGCCATAGCGATCAATTACTATTGCTTTCATCTTTTTTAATTTCTGAGAGAATAACTCGATACCTTCCCCATCTACCTCACCTTCCCCACCTTCCTTATGTTAGTGCCATTTGTCCTGGGGGGATCAGTATGAGATATAGTATCCAGTGATGTAGCGATAATGACTGTCACGATGAGCGCTACCCAGAGCGCCTTACGTCGACGCGGGGGGAGAAGTCCGCTTTATAGGCTTTATCGTCTGTATATAGAGTTGAATTGCTGTGTTCTGAAGCGGACTTCCCGCGCTCGTCAAAATTGGCTGTTATGGAATTTTCTGGCAGTAATCTTCCTGCCCACTGGGTTATTCCCAATATACTGAGCAACATTGGAATAAGACTAAGAATGCCTAGTACGATTTGTAAACCTAGTTTCATAATTTTTCTTTAGGGCGATCGCTCTCAAACTGAAGTTTAGACTAAAAAAGAAATTATAAGTTTCGTGACTTACTCTTAGATGTTGAGTGTGCAATCGCGTTTTGCCAAAGAATTAGCAGTGGGAATGCCAGTTCTAGAATTGTGGCAGCCACAATCTGGGCATCAGGAATTCCAATGACATACATGGATACTAAGCGTCCAATCCCGCCCACGAACATAGTCAGGGCAATTATTCTGAAGAGTGCAGTATGTCTCTCAATATTAGGGATCATCCACCATGTGATAAGTCCCAATCCGAAAAACCAGGTGAACTGAAACCGAATATGGCTGTCGATTCTTGGTGTTACACATTCAGAGGGTAAGTGAAATCCCGCACCAAGAAAAAAGTTAATTAAGCCAAATCCAAAAGGAATTAGTGTTAATATACCCAAAACGACCTGTAATCCACGCTTCATGAAAACTCCTTAAATTTAAAATTAACGAATGTTGCGATAGAAATTAGCCCAGTTTCTTAGCTAGTTAGACTCAAAAAGAAAAAGGCACTCCCCCTTGAGGTGAAATAGAAACTAAAAGTTATTTGGCTCCCCTATCATCAAATATTCCATAAGCAAGCAGACTCTTAGCGGTGGCAATTACAGCTTCATCAGGCGACCTTGGTATCCATCCCAGTTCCCTCGTAGAAGTTTCGTGACTAACTCTTCGACACTGATTGAGTTCAGGTACTATAGTACCAACAGCAGGGTCAAATAATGCCAGAAGACGGATAAACCAAGCAGGTGCGCGAAGAGTTGGGACTTTATTTGCTTCCTCACCTAAACCACTACGGAGCGTTGCAGCCATCTCATGCAACCACATGAAGCCAGCACTTGCCATGAACCTACCACCGGCACCGTTGGGTTTTTCCATTGCTAGTAAATGTAAGTCTGCAACATCACGAACATCTACGACTTCATACCCCACAGGCGGAATTAGTGGCAGGCTTCCATCCATTAATCTTCTAACAAACTCTAGGGAAGTATTCACTCTTGCCTCTAACACTGGACCAAATACTAAGCCTGGGCATACTGTTACTAATTCGATTGAGTTCTCTTTGTTAACAAAATCCCATGCGGAACGTTCCGCAATTGTTTTACTTTGATTGTAAGGGGTTACTGTTTTGTTATTTAGGTCTGTCCAATCTTTCTCATCGTAAATATAGTCTTTTTCCAGTAAAGGAGAGCCACATACTGCTGCTTGCGAAGATGTCATAACAACTCTTTTTACACCTGCACGACTAGCAGCTGCTATAACCCGTAAAGCACCATCGCGGGCAGGTATTATAAGTTCGTTTGGGTCTTTAGGCTGTTCTATTGGCAATGGCGAAGCAAGATGAAGAACATACTCGCACCCATTAACCGCAGCATCCCAGCCGTCATCGGAATCTAGAGTCGCGAGCGCATATTCTACATCCGCGTTATCAGGATAATGGGCATTAATTACTGCTTTGCATTTTTCTATTCGTGATTTTGAACGTACAACGGCTCGAACAGCATAACCCTTATTTAGCAAGGCTAAAACACAATGACCACCGATAAATCCCGATGCACCAGTGACCAATACAATTGATTTTTCCTGCATAAAAAAAACTCTCAAACTAAATGAATATGTACTATTTATCTGGTGGAAGAGGTTACTAATTTTTGTCGCTTTTTAATTTCTGAGAGAATAACTTGAGCGAATAGGCAGCAGCTAGCCGATCGCTTAATAGTATCTATCATAAATTACCTAAATATTTTTTGACACTTTTTCTTTTTTTGTCAAATTGTTATATTGACATATTACTAAATTATGTCAGAATGTCAAGGTATGAAAGAACAACAACTAGAAAAACGCGATCGCCAAAGGCGCGCTTTCCGCGACCGCATTTTAGAAGCAGCTAAGAGTTGCTTCCTAAATTACGGATTTAAGCGCACTTCAATGGAGGATATTGCTAAAAAAGTGGGTATTTCTCGACCTGCTCTTTATCTGCATTTTCAGAATAAAAAAGCGATCTTCCGTGCTTTAGTAGAACATCTCAATGAAGAAACGTTACGACAAGCGGAAATGGCTCTAAAGGAAGAAGGTGATGTGTGCGATCTCATTTTGCAGGGGTTTGAGCGTCGCAGTGTAGAGTTATTTGCTTTGGTATGCGATTCTACTCATGGTGAAGAGTTGATAGATATCAATGGTCAAGTTGCTGCTGATATTTTATTGGCAGGACAGCACAAGTTTGTGATGATGTTAACTCAAGTTTTGCAGCAAGCAGAAACCAACGGGGAAATTCAGCTACAAAATTTAGAACTAGATGCCCGACAAGCTGCTGAATTATTGATTAATTCTACTAATGGTTTTAAGGAAGCTGCTGGTACAACCGAAGATTATCGTTTGAGTGTGCAAAGATTAATTAAAATGTTTGAAAAAGCAGTAGTAAACCGTATCTAGTTTGAGACTGAAGGATATAGTGAATTTATTTTATTGCTAATAAAAAAAGGGAGAAAAATTATGGTTAATAACATTTCCCCCTAAAATTATTTAGGAACAAGATTTATTTGAGTTTAATGGAATTGAAACTGTGTTGATTAAGATGTGAAACTATTTCCTTCCACAGTTACGCTAGTTTGAGTTTGTTGGGGGAAGTTAGAATCAGGGGTATTTGCTTCTCTCTTAGTTCCACTACAAGCTTGGGCTGCTAAAGGAGCAGCAACAAAAGCTAGTGTAAGAACTCCAGCAAAAAATGGCATTACTTTGAGTTTCATTTGTTACCTCTTAAAAAGAGTTGTGTTGTTATTATTTAGTATGAAGAAGGAATATGACACTAATATGACAGTGGTTCAAATTATCTCAGCTAGCTCTATCAGCTAGTAAGTAACGGTTCAATGCTAAAAACTAAGAGTTTTTTCAATCTTGTATTTCATAGCGTAATAGTTGTCTAACTTTTTCAGGAGATAAACTGAGCTTTTGGCTAATTGCTGTTTCTAGTTGCTCTAATTCTGTAGTTGCTAATTCAAACTCCTGATTTTGATAAACTTGGGTTGCCTGTTTGACTTTGACTTGAGAAAAATTGCGATCGCGATCGACTTTAACTTTAATCAAAAGAATTGTATTAGATGGTTGAGCTTGAGCAGGAGTAATGTTGAAAGACTCAACAGATTGATGATAATTTTTAAAACTATGCTCTGTAACTAATCCAGTAGTTACCCAAAAAGCTAATCCTAATAAGGGTAGAGGTAGCCAAAATTCTAATCTCAACATTTAAACATCTCAGGTTATACTGTTTATCTCTCAATATGGTAAAAGATCAATGCTAATTCTTTTAGTGGAAGACGATCCAGCACAGTTAGAACCTTTACAAGTAGCATTATCTCAGGTGGGACACATAGTTGATGCAGTGGAAGATGGGGAAACTGCACAATGGTTAATTAAGGAAAAAGATTATGACCTGTTGATTTTGGACTGGATGTTACCTAAAGTTAGCGGTGTCGATATTTGCCGTCAATATCGTAATTTGGGGAATGCTGCACCAGTACTGATGCTGACTGCTAAAGATACTACGGCGGATAAGGTTGATGGCTTAGATGCGGGGGCGGATGACTATATTGTTAAACCTATAGATGTTTTAGAGTTACTAGCTAGAGTAAGAGCCTTGGGTAGGCGATCGCCTTTATGGCAAGGAGATACCCTAACTCTAGGGGATTTACAGCTAGATTTAACCAGTTTAAGTTTAGAACGGGGAAACAAGAAAATTCAACTTTCAGTAAGGGAATTTCAACTAATGGAATATCTAATGCGTCATCCTCAGCAAGTGTTATCCCGCGATCAAATCGAACAAGCACTTTGGAGTTGGGGAAGTGAACCTGAAAGTAATGCGGTAACTACCTTAGTGAGAAGATTGCGACATCGTCTTACAGCAGTTGGGGCAAAAGATTGGTTAGAAACCGTCTATGGTATGGGTTATCGTCTAGATGTTGGAGAATAAAAACTAGTGTATTAAACCTTAGTTGCCCTGTTAGCTGAACCCCGCTCCATATCCCGAACCTTCTTACCACGCCACACCAAGCGAACAGGAGTACCAGTAAAGCCTAGTTGTTCTCGAAATTGGCGATCGATATAACGACGATAGTTATCAGTAAATCTTTTAGGGTCATTGACAAATAGAGCAATAGTAGGAGGTTGGGTTCTTACTTGTGTACCATAATAAATTTTGCCCTGTTTTCCTTGACGAGTAGTAGGAGGAGAATGCCAACTTACAGCCTCTTCTAATACCTCATTAATTACAGAAGTAGTGACACGACGACGATGTTCCGCAGCAGCAGTATCAACCAAATCCAGAACTTTATCAACCCGTTTCCCTGTTAAAGCACTAGTAAAAATCATTTCCGCCCATTCCATAAAGTAAAGACGGCTCAAGATTTTCTTTTTATACTCATATATGGTGTGGGAATCCTTTTCTACTGCGTCCCATTTATTCAAAACAATGATGGCTGCTTTTCCTTCTTCAATAATGCGCCCCGCTAATTTTAAATCTTGATCTGTCACCCCATCGAGAACATCAAGTACAAACAGCACTACATCACAACGCCTGATTGCTTTAAAAGCACGATTGATGCTAAAAAATTCTGCTCCATATTCGACATTTTTTTTGCGTCGAATACCAGCAGTGTCTATCAAACGATAAATTTTATCATCTCTCTTTACCACCATGTCGATCGCATCTCTAGTTGTCCCAGAAATAGGACTTACTATAGCTCTTTGTTCTCCTGTCAAAGCATTCAGCAAACTGGATTTTCCCACATTGGGACGACCCACAATCGCTACTTTAATTTCTTCTGGTTCAATAATTTCCTCAATAGGAGGTAGATGAGTTATGAGTTCATCCAATAAATCCCCTGTTCCATTACCATGTATTGCAGAGACAGAATAGGGTTCACCGAGTCCTAATTCCCAAAATTGTGCAGCTTGGATTAATCCTTGTTCCACAGATTCACATTTATTGACTGCTAATAACACTGGTACAGATTGTTGACGCAACCATTGGGCAATTTCCCGATCCCCTGAAGTAGGACCTGTTTGACCATCTACCAAAAAGATCGCAACCGAAGCTTCTTCTAAAGCAGACATAGCTTGCTGACGAATCAGGGGTAAAAATTCTGTATCATCATCAAACACTAGACCCCCTGTATCTACTACTTGAAAATCTCGGTCTTGCCAAAATGCAGGACGATAGGTGCGATCGCGTGTAATTCCTGGTTGATCGTAGACTATTGCCTCTTGATCTCCAGCTAAACGATTGACAAAGGTAGATTTCCCCACATTGGGTCTACCAATCACAGCTACTATAGGTAATGCCATAGGAATTATCAATAAAAATCAATAGTTAGTAAGTATTTCCTAGTTTATCTTTTTTAAGTTATGGAAATTGTTTTGTTTTTGAAGAAAGTTGTGTTATTATTTTTGAGTGGTTGAGGGCGATTAGCTCAGCGGTAGAGCGCCTGCCTTACAAGCAGGACGTCACAGGTTCAAATCCCGTATCGCCCATTTACTGATTAGTACTACGTTTTGGAGATTTGTGTAATTTAAAGTTTGTTTTTGCCGTTGTGGCAAAGTTATGCTTTAAAACCTCGACGGCAAAGTAATGCTTTAAAAGTTTTGTTTCGATTTTGCATCCTTTAGAACCATTCTAACTTTTTTATACCGAAAGTACCCAGGCTGCGAAATTAATCGTGACACACGAGCTTCACTGGGATATTCTCCTTTCTCAATTAAAGCACTAACAGCTTGTCTTACTTCTTGGCAACATTCATCAATTTTTGTCGCTCGAATCTGATTTTGATAACGACGATACTTAGCAGAAATAGCTTTGCACAACTCTGGACAATGTTTTGATATTATTCGTCTGTCAAAACCAAGTCTTTTAGCTACCTCTTTCATTGTGGGTGGCGGAATTTGTTGACTATTCAAAATCGTTTGAAGAGCATTTTCAATTTTCTCAGAATCAAAATCTTTGGGAGATACTCTTTTAATAAGAATAGTGTCGGTGAGTTTTTGACAATTGATGTCCAGTGATTGAAAAGCTGCTTTTTCTAGCTGAAGAAAGCTGAGTAAAGATATATCGAAACAGTAACAGATATCTAAAATGAATTTGAGTTTAGGAATACTCTTTCCTTCATGCCACATCCACACTGTGTTTCTAGGTAAGTTAAGAGATTTGGCAAAAGAGGCAATGTTGCCTTGATGAGTAATATTGATAATTTCTCGAATAGCTTTGGCTATATTATCTTGTTTAATTCCTAAAGAATTTTCTCCAGATTTTGTAATCAATTCACCGAGAGCCTTGGACTTCCAGAGACTTTTCTCGAATTTGCTCGATAGTGTTATTGAATTACTTGTTGTTTCTGTTTTATTTGAACTACCTAACCAGCGATCGCAATAAGGGCAGTATCCAATTCTAGATTTAGAGTGTAACCAAGGAATCTGACGCTTGCAGTTAGAACAAATAGTTTGCAAAGGTCGATTATGATGAGAACATACTTCAACATCTTTGAGCGTCCATATCAATGGTTCATAGATAGTTTTGGTTAAGTTTCTCCACTCTTGATAGCAATCAGGACACCATACTTTTGTCTTATGCAACAATTCTCTAGAAGATAAAAAATCACGAAAAGGCAAGAGGGTTAAAGCTGATAGATTTTGTTTTAAAGTTAGTTTTTCTACTGAGTTTACTAATAATTGGGCTAATTCTCCTGTACTATTTATTGCTGCGCCTCGATTGAACAGTGTACTTAGACCTTTTTTTGAACCATTCTGAATATAATGTTTAGTCAGAAGAGGGGCAAACTCTCTGGTCATGAGAATACTAATTGATATTGAATGGCTTTGGGCTAGTCTAGTTATATAGCTGGTTAAACTTTCTATAAATGGAGTTCCCACTGCAACTGGGATTATGTGATTAAGGCGACTACGTTTTGGTAACTGATATGGATGTGGATTCCATAATTCTTCGTTGCTGTATGGTCTGACAACCATCTGAATAGATTACTAATAGTAAAATTGACGGGAGGAAATACTCGTCCCGAAGGGTCAAGGAGCATACTCTACTCCTGTGTTGAAAAATTCTGAAATCATTAAAGAGATCGCTATTTTGACAATAAAAAAGCGATCTCTTTTGAGGTTTAAGCTGCTATTAAAGGTTGATAGTTGATTAACTCAAACCGCCATCGAGGAGCAAAAACAACTAACTGAGTGTTGGGAAGTGTTTCTAAATCTAAACAAAGTACCTCAAAACTAATTCCAGAATGAGTATATTCAGGTTCAGAAATGACTTGCCAAGTGTCTCCCGTAAAGTGACGGATGATATCACCTTCGGTTAACTGGTCAGCACAAATTTGGGTTGCATCCGATGAGTATGCAATCATAATAATTAGACCTTTTATTTAATTGGGTTTGTAAGAGAAGGCGAAACAAGCTTGCAGGCGCGATCGCCTTTCTCTTATAACTTTAGAATAGCATACAAAGCTATGTAAATAGATTATTAATCTATGATTTTAGTCAATCAACTCTATTGACGCTATATCAACAGCACAATTTGCTATTCTTGGTAAGTAAAATAAGGCTGAGAATAAATTAATAGATACTGATGGTGGTATCCAATTCCCATAAAAAAAGCGTTGTACGATGGAAGCTGAGAGAAGTAATGGCACGCAGACGCATTACCAATAAGGCTTTAGCGGATGAATTGAAAGCTCATCCGACAAGTATTTCTCGAATTAAAACTCAAGATGTATTACCTGAGATTGGGGGAGAAGCTTTAGGCAGATTGATAGATGGGATTAATAAATTAAGTGTAGAAGGTTTTGGAGATTGTACTTTGGAGGAATTAGCAGAATTAGTTTCTCAAGAATCAGATTAAATTTATAAGTTGTGAGGAGATACTTTTTAACGCTTTCAATATATTAGTTATTATGTTTTGGAGAGACTGGAGTGATCGGATTGAATGGGATATTCTCGAAGGCAAGACTGTTTTACAGCCTCACTATCAGATAATATCTAAAATCGAGCAACAGTTATTAGCCCAGTTTCACAATCTTACTTTTTTTCAGCATCGCTTATCAGCCAATAAATAAGCGATCTCTATGAGCGATATATTAAATAAACAAAGCCTAATTTTAATTTTTGCCAAGAAAATCTAAATATTTTCTGAATTAAATTATGGTGGTACTAAGAGTAATTTAAAGTTAAATATCAATAAGTAAAAGGGTACTGTTAAATATAAAAATTATCTATAATTCCTGATGATAGACGCAAATTACGTAGATTTAGCATTTCCCCTAACAGGAAAATTATTGCCCTTGGATAATGGCTATATTATCTATTCTGCTTTGTCTCGTATTTGTCCTAATCTACATGAATTAAAAAACATCAGCATTCATCCAATTGCAGGAATCCCCAACTCTAACAAGCAACTTAGAATAACAAAACGCTCTCGTCTTCAAATCAGAATACCTATAGAAGAAATATCTCAAATTTACGAATTTCTAGTGGAACAAACATTTAATATTGGTCAAAGCCAATTCCACTTAGGCATTCCTGAATATAAAGCATTAACCTCTTCCTCCACTGTTTATTCACGCTTAGTTATAATTCGACGTTGCATCGAACCTCAAGTTTTTCTAGAAGCAGCACAGCGTCAATTAGAAGGATTGGGTATTCAAGGGAATATTAAACTTCTCAAGAAAAAGAATGGTCAACTACAGTGTAGGCAACTGGTGATGAAAAAAAAAGAAGGAACGTTCCCCATCAGAGGATATGGAGTAGAAATCACAGACTTGAATGAATTTGATTCTATTAAACTTCAACAACAAGGGATTGGTGGCAAACACAAAATGATGTGTGGCGTATTTGTTCCCTCTTGGAATAGTCACGCTGAAACAACATGATTTTCATGCCACAACCTAAAATATTCCTTTCCCTCAAAGCCAACGACACGACAATAATTCATCGTGGAGGAATGACAGGATTATGGATGAGTTTAAAAGTATTAGAGAAAAAATACCCCAATCCTGCTCAACGCCCTGGTAATGTAACCTGGAATTTAACATCGACTTCCATTAGTCTTAATTGGCAAGGAGAAGATTTCCCTGTTTTAGATTGGTTGATTAAACAGTCTTTTCAGATTGACGAAGATGGATTAATAAAATTTACGGGATTAGAATTTTCTTCGCTCAAATTAATTAATAAGATACATAATCACAAAGCAATCAATGAAACTTTTTTAAGGCTTAATAGATTTTATAAAAAAAGCAAAGTAACTTCTCAATCATTTAAGATAAATAATATTAACTTCTCATTGAAGTATAAGCAACTCAATTCTTATGTTCATCAAAGTTTTGCCGAAAAATTATGTGACGACTCTGGGAATTTAATTAATGGCTATATTAAGATTGTTAGTTGGCTTTATCCTGGAGCAACAGTTCGTCACGCCAAGATTGATAAAGTTAATAAAATAGAAGAAAAAGTAGAATATGCTTTTGCTCTATTATTTTTTCCTTTAGTGTGTCAGTACTATATTCTGCAATCTGATTCACTTAAAACTTATGATGACCGATTTACCAGATATGTAATAGTAGTTCCTGAAGTGCATAACTTAGAAACGGCTGCTGTTAGATGTTGGAACTTAAAAAGTATTAAATATGTAGATTTATACGTTAATAATTTATCAGAAGCAGCTTTAAAGTATTATCATTATACTCAAGACTCAAGCCTTTCAATGACTAATGTAGAATCCTGTCAAATTTTACTTTATGAAAAATTGAATAAAAAATCTCAGCAAAGAGCAATATTTGATGTTCAGGATTTTATAATTACACCTCAAGCAATTAAAGATTATCAATTTATTTATCAACACTTTGCTAAAAACATCATCTTTAAAGAAGAAACAAGCTTTATCATTAAAATTAATTTAATCCGCTCTATTATTGCTAATAACTTGGCTCATAATTTACCTTGGTGGACAGACTGTTGGGAAAATATCTATGAAACAAATTCATTAGGAGACCGAGAACAACAGTTAGTCTTTAATCGTAAGGGATTACTTGCCATGATTGAAGAAGATGCAGCATTAGAAATCTATCAAAATTTTATTCGTGCCTTTCATGAAGCTTTAAGAAAAATCTACGCCAAAACTTATAGTCGCACAAAAGCAGGAGAAAAACCCAGAATTGAACGGGAATATGAAAGAATTAGGAGTGAACTGAGTCGCTGTTATGACCAACAATCATTAGAGGATTTTTTGTCTGATTTCTTAGCCAGAGGAGGTCTTAATTCCGCATTATACGACCAGTGGTCAGAAGTATTACCTCTAATAGTTAGTGAAGTGGCTTGGCAAAAAACTAGAAACTTAGCATTAATTGCTTTAGCTAGTTACAAACCGCAAAAGTTTTCTTTACGCAATATACCAATTAAGTTTTGGACAATATTGATTAGTATTAACTATCAAGCAGCCATTTTGTTTTTATACAAAAAACCAATCATAGAAATATTTTTAGAAATGGAGCAAATATTACAAGAATCAGCATCGTAATTTTAATCCAAAAAGCTTGTTCAGAAATTTATGTATTACTTATTTGGTACTTTAATGACTCACTATGGTTCGGCATCTTTGAACCATGGGAAAAGTAAGGGTAATATTAGTCCACTACAAAAATCCAAGTGGCGTAATAAAATTCACTCTACAGTTAATAGCGATGCTATTCGTTGGTCATTACGATATTACTGGCAACAAGGCTATGAAGTAAATCGTGTTTGGGATGCAGATGAGTTTATCAATAACTGGACAGATAGCAATTTTGACCCAGAAAGATTTATTGATGATGATGTTTTGGGTTATCTTCGTGCTGAAGCTGCTAGGGAAGAAGTTACAGAAGAAGTGAATGAAAACGCTTTAAATACAGAAGATAATGAACAAGCCTCAACTAGACATCCTCAGAGATTAGGCGCATTGGGGGTAAATAGAGCATTTTCTCTAACTCCTTTTGATGGAGGAGTCACTTTTAACTCTAAAAGTGGACAAAAAGATCGTACTTCCCTACACTTTATCGAATTTCATAATACTCGCTATCAGTATGTATTTGGCTTAGATTGCAATCATCTCAAAGATAAATCGCGAACTTTCGCTGTTTTAGATGGATTAATGTCAATCTCTAAAGTAGGCGGACATGGCAATGTCTTTCGCTACGATTTTTCTCCAGAAAGTATGGTACTTCGTTGGACAAAAGAAAGTTCGCCAGAAATATTCTATTGTTTTGAACAATTAGAAACTAGACCAGGAGTATATGCAGAACCTAGCATATCCCAAGATTTAATTGATTTAGTCACAATAGAAGATATCAATCCAGATGAATTATGGATTGGGGGTAAGATTGCTAAAAATTTTGAACTAGAAAATGTTCATATTAATCAAGGTAAGAAGCAGCTTATTACTGAGTTGAAACAAGTTATTGCTAGAGATTTAGAGGTAGAAATACCAGCATCAAAACCTACTTCCAACCAATGAATACTATTGCTTTGTATGTTGATGTTCCTTGTGCTACATTTCGTGAGTCTCACAATAGGGAATATGGTAAAACTTATCCTGTTCCACCTCCGTCAACAGTTTATGGAATGTTACTTTCTTTGGTAGGAGAGACAGATGCCAAAAAACATTGTGGGGTAAAATTAGCAATAGCTATGTTGTCTCAACCACAAAAGTCTCAAGTGTTGAGAAAGATGAGACGCTTCAAAGTTAAAGATTATAGTGACAAAAGAAATACTGTACCCGAACATCAAGAAATTCTGACTGATATTAAATTTATCCTGTGGATAGATTCGTCAGGGGAAGATGTAAAGCCGACTCTGGTAGAAAGAATCTATCAAGCCAAGACTAATCCTGCTGGTGTGAGACGTTTTGGTTGTTTGTATTTAGGAGAAAGTAGCGATTTAGTCAATTCGGTTAGATTGGCTTGTGAGAAATACTTGAAACAAGATAAAAGATGGTTGGTGAAAGACGATGAGGGATATATTACTTTACCTTATTGGGTTGACCATGTGGGTTCAAGGGGAACAAGATGGTTATGCTATTCTTTGAAAGAGATCGATGGGGATTATCCACCCCTATCTTCTTGGACAGTGATTCAGGCTGATTAAAAACAAGCACTTCTGAATGTTGGACAGTTTTGAGGAAGAAAAATCTTTTTAGCCTTTGTCTATCAGGTGTTTCAGCGATTTTATGTCTTGGAGAGATGCTTGCATTGTGCTTAAAGCTTTGTAAATCAATGGGTTCGGTGATTGGTTTGATTGATAATATTGAGTCGTGAGCTATCTTAAGCAGTGTTTGGAGATGGGTGCTTGTCAAATCTTTTATAAGCTATTGTCTATTATGAGTTCTAGCATTTGCCCTGCTTCTTGGTTTTATGTCTAATGGCGTTGCTCACAAATTGATACACGAGTATTACTCCCCGCTACTGCTGCTGCTTCTTGGTTTTATGTCTAATGGCGTTGCTCACTTTTAATTGCCTTCTAAAAATACCACTTTTATTGTTTCTGCTTCTTGGTTTTATGTCTAATGGCGTTGCTCACCTTTAGAACAAAATTTAACTTTAAGAGCAGCAAGAATACTGCTTCTTGGTTTTATGTCTAATGGCGTTGCTCACTCACTAGCCCTAATCGATATCCCCTTTAACCTCTGGCTGCTTCTTGGTTTTATGTCTAATGGCGTTGCTCACTAAACGATCTTGCCAAGAAAAACTGTCAAACAACAGGTACTGCTTCTTGGTTTTATGTCTAATGGCGTTGCTCACCAAGCAGTTTTTTAGTTAAAGTCGGGACGGGCGAACTGCTTCTTGGTTTTATGTCTAATGGCGTTGCTCACGCTTCTGGTGTAGAAGATGACGCAAGAGGGGAAATCTGCTTCTTGGTTTTATGTCTAACGGCGTTGCTCACATTCAGCCTAGCGTTATGTTAAGAAATTCCACTTCAGTTGTCAGAATAACGTAATTTAATAGCTCTTTTTGGGAATTATCTGTAATAGATTTTCTTTATAATTTCCTATTTTGAGCTTTATACAAACCGAGATAGAGACTGAACAACTTAAAAACAAGATCGCGCCAGAAGAATTAGATGTAGTCTTAATGCTGCAATTTTTCGTCAGTTGGGCTGGAGAAAGGTTAACAGATCCGTCTCGACTTGGTTGGTGGAGTACACAGCTACTAGATGAATGGGGTGGTGAAGATTTATTTAAACGCCTTTTTCCAATAACCTTTGAATGGGCTTTGTTGGAAGCAGTGCGAAAAGTCGCTATTCAGGCAGACAAACAAAAGAGAATAAATCTAGCTCAACCTGATAATGTTTGTACTCTATTTTTCTGGGGATTTGGAATTGATGAAAAATTAGAGGAGCGTTTATCGTTTCATAAGCAGAATGCAAGCAATCCTTATGATATCCTGAATTTCCCTCTCGATCTCAAAGAAGATTTTGAGGAAAAGGTTTTTGAGCAAGCTATTCAAAAATTTAATCCAGAGGTGAAATATAAGATTGTTCCTGAAGGGCGGGAGATTAAAGGCGTAATACCAGAGTTGATCGCCGATGCAGCGAAGAATCTAGTTTCTGGACTAATTCCTCTTGCTGATCGATACCCGATGCCATTTTATCGCATTCAGGAGAAGGCGGGATGAAAGTTCTGGAAAAAAGCATGACTGAGATTTTATCTTATGGTTCAGAGGTAGAAAAATCCCATTCTCGGCTACTGCGGATGTCTCTAGCAGTAGAAGAAAGTCGTGAATATTGGGAACATAACGATCCGAAACTTTCTAAAAAGGATAAAGAAATTGTCGCTTTTGAAAAACGCTGGTTTGGCAATAAAAGCTTATCTCGCGTTCGGACTATTTTAAGAAATTTCAGCGATCGCTTTGATGCTTATCCTATTGCTTTAGAAGTTTTACAGCACTGGTGTCCTAGC
>JASJCP010000094.1 GCA_030065935.1 Xenococcaceae cyanobacterium MO_167.B27 | reverse complement strand
ATCCATCTATATTAGGCTTAAGAAGTGTTTTTTATATTAAAAAAGCTGATATTAAAATCTAGTTTTTAATAGCAAAACTTATCTTTTCAACAAGATGATTCTAGTGATTTTTTGAGGTTACTTTTTCAGCAAACCCTAACTAGAAGCCTAATCTGGTATCCCTGTCAGGGAAGTTGTCTATGTCCAACATGGTTATGACAGTTTAACTCAATCTAATTAATTGGGGTGTCATAAGCTTGACTATCAAGTCAAGTCTAACATGAACGTAAGCTTCGCTAGTCGGAAGTAATGGAATAAGGCTTATACACGGAGTGCCAAAAGGCAACAGAGGTCAGAATTTCAAATTAGTCCGTTGAAATTTAGTTATTAGAACTATTAACACTCTAATACTCTAACCAAAATACCTCTCGGAGTATATTAAGGGGACTAAGGACTACGAGAAATGAATCTAGAGAACGGGATAACCCCATACTTCTATCCAATAATGATCAACCAGATGTGAAGCGTATGAAGTATGGGCGTAGGATGCTGTAAAAAGCCAATGCCTAACCTGAAACATAAAACAGGTAATGCCAGACATGGATACTTGTAATGAGTGGGATATGCTGACGTGCAGCCCTGAGTTTTAGTTTAGAAAATATTTTGATTTTCTAACAGTTTTATTCACCTAAATATCCACAGATTACTACAACTCGAATTAGGTTTAACTACTGTCATAAGTTAAAACTATATCTATTGGGGCTAGTTGGTATATTAGTACAAAAAAAAATTCTGCCTAGAAGTCATTTTGGGTTTGGCGATCGCACTCTCTAAAAAACTTGTCCATCTACTGAGTATAGCTAATAGTCACAAATGAGGATTTTGCTAGTTGAAGACGAACCAGATTTAGGGGCTTGGAGCTTATCTCCTCTATAAAGGACACAACATAATCACAGAAAGCAATTGACATTGTGTAAGCATTACACAACATAGAAGAAAGTTACTCCATTATCATAGCAATTGAGTAGCTTTTTCTTTAGTCTTTATTTCGCTTTTGCAAATATTCCAATGTCCATCCTTAAAATGCTTGATATGATAATCGAGGCGGTGAGTGTCAAATATCTCAGTAAATGTAAAAAGCAAAGCAGAATTAAGTATTTTGGCGGAAGGAAGAGAAACACTTTGTAGCTTAAATAGTAAGTAAATTCCGAACAAATATTGAAGATGAATTATTCAATTAAGCAATTATCTGACTCTAGATGGGGAATTTACTCAGAATCCAAGCTAATAGTACAAACCCGTTGTTATTATATGGCTTTAAAAATTCTAGAATTATTACGAAGGAATACTAGAAAACAAATGAAACTACCACAACAGTTTTCTGCTGCTCTCTAGTCTTAGCAATTCAAATTAACAATCAACATCCTCAAAATTGTTAACATCACCAATGGACATCTATGCTTTGCCCGCTTTTCTCACAAAAAAAGCGATCGCTCCCTAAATTGGCGATCGCGCCATAGAAAAAAGCCAAGAATTAACCCAACTCTTTTTCCAAGTAGATTTAAAAGACAAAACTAGTGTCGATAAATGTACGACTCAGGCTGTGTTAGGCAAGATTCCATACTTTCGTGAAATTATGCGACCCTTCCGCCTACGGAGCGCGCTAATAAGCATTGACGGAGTAATGTATAACAAAACTATAGAACGATCTATTTGGAGAAAGACATGGGATTTTATTCAGAGAACATTATTCCTTAATTTCGGGAATTTCATCGTTGATTCTGTAACAGCAAAAATACTAATTAATCAATTCCTCAAACCCCTGAGCCATAATTGTTTGGGGAACTTTTCCTACTAAAGTGTCTATGGTTTTAGCTTCTGCATCAATAAAAGTGTATTGAGGTATTCCTGTAACTTGATATTTTTGTACTAAATTATCCCACTGAGGATCGTCAATATTAAGCATTACTAAATTGACTTGATTGCCATATTTCTCTGCTAAATTCTGGACAATAGGAGACATCCCTTGACAAGTAGTACACCAATCTGCATAAAACTCTAAGAGAGTTGGTTGCTTATTGGCGATCGCATCTTCATAGGGTACTGCATCTTTGGCTAAAGCCTTCAGGGTAATTAATCCACTTAAAGGAGAGTTTCCGAAAGCCATAGCAGGAGAGGAGAAACCCAAATTAAGACTTAAGATTAAGGCGATCGCAATAAGATAAGAAATACTTTTTTTAATCATGGCTAATTAGATGGGAATAATTACTTAACAAAAATTCATTATCTATGTTTCAATTTTACTGCGGTTTAACTGTTGTCTATGCTTACCAAAAAACTGTTTTGATACTATCTTGTGGAACTCTGCATAAACAAAATATTCAGACATACCTAAATAGACTAGAGTATGTCAGCAAATGCAAGGAGCAATTTTCGGATTTGCTAGAACAAGGCGACTTGATTGAAAAATATTCTAGCAGTAAACCGCGATCGCGTTGGTGTTGAGTGTCCTAGCAGTGGACTTTTGTAATTGTAAGGTGGCTAATCATGCGGAGTCTGCTTTGACTTTGTCAAATTTTTCAAGCCAGGATTTGAGTGAGATCTAACCTACACTAATTACTCAAAATAAAGAGAAAATCATGAATTACAACAATATTGTCTTGCCTAAGCAACAAGTTACTTTAGAAGTGACTGTAGAAAATCTATCTCCAGAAAATGGAGGCGTTATTACCCCAGTTTGGTTTGGTCTTCACGATGGTAGTTTTGATACTTTTGAGGTTGGCGAAGCTGCTTCTTCTGGAGTAATGTATATAGCAGAAGACGGAGTTACAGGATTAGAAGGGACTGTTCCAGGGGTTGTTGAAGCTTTGATTGAGGCTGGTTTAGACCCTGCGGATCTGCCTCCCCAAGAAGCAACTCTTGGGGGCATTTTTGCTGATAGTTCTGCAGCAGCAAATGGTGGTACTCAAGGTATCGTCGATAGTGCGGAGAGTCCTTTAGGAGTTGCCCCTGGTCAAAGTCTTTCTGTTACTGTTGATATTAATAGTAATAATTTAGCCAACAATCGCTTTTTCAACTACGCAGCTATGTTTTTCCCTAGTAATGACGGTTTTGTGGCTAATGATGATGCCATTGAACTGTTTGATGAGAAGGGAAATTTTGTAGGAACAGATATTCTTGTTACTAGAAATGAAGTCTGGGATGCTGGAACAGAAGTCAACGAGGAAACTCCTGAGAGTGTTCCTTTTAGTTTGGATGTCACTGGAGATGGCATTGATGAAAATGGCACAGTTCAATCCCATCAGGGTTTTTTACAACCAGGTAGTGGAGGAGTTTTAGATTATAATGATGGAGTTTTTGCCAATGCTGAATTTACTAATTCTGATGACCCCATTGCTCGAATCATAATTAACCCTGTGATTAATGGTACAGATGATAGTGACTTAATTTTTGGGACAAAGAATCGGGAGAAAATTCGAGGATTTGAGGGAGACGACCTGATTCTTAGCAGACGTGGCGATGATACGGTAGAAGGTGGAGCAGGAAGCGATCGCATTTTTGGTCAGAGAGGAGACGACTACTTATTGGGAGATAGCGGTGATGATGTAATTCGTGGTGGTGCTGGAGACGATGTAATAGACGGAGGTCTTGATGATGACAAGATTTGGGGGAATTCAGGTGCAGACCAATTTGTGTTAAGAGCTTCCGATGGACAGGATACAATCTTTGACTACAAAGATGGCGTAGATTCTTTTGTTCTGGCTGATGGCTTAGTATTTGAAGACTTGACTATTACTCAAGGTGCGGGTCGAGTAGAGTTAGAAATTACAGATACCCAAAAAGAATTAGCTACTCTCATTGGAGTTAGTGCTAATGACTTGGGTGCAGAAGATTTCATTACTACCACTGAATTTTAGAGATGCAAGCGGGAATCCCCGTAGGGTTTAGCCTACGGGATGTTCGCTGTGCGCGACAAATGATTGGTCACAGCTTTACAGTTTTGATACAGAATCTTTATAGAACAAGGGTTTCGGATTCTCAAAAGTAGCTAGATAGATCATCATAAAATTGTAGGTTGAGGAGCCACTGCGTTGCGGAGGTTTCCTCCGTTGTAGCAAGTGGCGTTTGAGGCACGAAACCCAACACCTACAAACTTTTGTTGGGTTGGACTATCGTTTAACCCAAGCTATTAGCGCGTCTAGGCTAAAATGCTGGATTCAAATCTTCTGAAAGATAATATTAATTGCCAGCTTCTGGCTCCCACTACCCAACAAATTAATCTGGATGCACTACTACCTTCGTCTCTCATTACTTTTGAGAATTGATATGAGTTCAAGAATCCACCGTAAAATCAATTTTACGACTCAGACAATAAGTCCATGTTTTTTGGACTGAAATCCTTGTTAATAGTTGGTTCAAACTGACTTTATATATGAGATGGGTCAATTTATTTCCTGACTGTTTATCTTCATAGCTCTAACTAACTTGTGCAAAAAATGTTAAATTACAAGGGTTTTAGCTTATTCCTCACTCACGTTATTTAGTAATGTGGAGATATCTTGTCGAAAACCTCAAACCCAAACACACCCAAAAAATTTCTCTTCTCTTTAACGAGCAAAGACTCACTTACTCAGAAGTAATAGAATTATGGCAGAATAATAGTGATTTTGGCTTATTTTTTAGCTATTTATTAGCATCTGCCACTTTTTCTGCTTATTTTTGGGAAACCCCACCCATTACTTTATCTACTCTCCATAGAGAATTTGAGTTTGTCCTGATAGATAGTCCTCAACTAGCTAGAGTAAGCCCTAACTCTAGTGCTTTTAGCTCACATTTTTTATCTGCATCTCCAGGTCAAGATATAATCTCTTTTCCTAATCTGAGAAATGATGCTTTACTGGTTGTACCTTGTCCCGTAGGAGATATTTCTATCTATCCTCACATTGCTTCTTTTGTCCGAAATGCTCCTCAATCTCAAAATCAAGCATTATGGCAAACTTTAGGGAAGTCTATTGAACAAAGACTTAACGATCAACCTCTTTGGGTTAGCACATCAGGATTGGGAGTCTATTGGCTTCATATTAGGTTAGATTCTTATCCGAAGTACTATTGTTTTAAACCGTTCAAAATTTACTAACTTTTGCTAACAAAGTAGCAAAATGAAATCTTCTTGTTTCAACCAAGGCTGTCGGCAGCTACTTGTCCACAAGCTTGAGCTTGGTGGTGACTCCACCTACTTAAATTCATTGCTGCGTTCCAATCTCTATCGAAAACAGAACCACAGCCCACACAGAGAAACCATCTATCTGATAGCTTCAGGTCGGGATTATGCCAGCCACATAAGAAGCAAGTTTTACTTGATGGAAACCATCTATCAGCAATGATGAGTTTGCTTCCATAAAGTTGGCACTTGTACTCTAGCTGTCTTCTGAATTCATAAAAACCCATATCAGCTATCGCTTTAGCTAACTTGCCATTCTTTAACATCCCCTGAACACATAAATCCTCAATTACTATCTCGCCGTGGTTTTTGGCTAAATAAGTAGTGAGCTTGTGTAATGTGTCTTTGCGGATGTTAGCTATCTTGGTGTGTAGTTTGGCTATCTTAATCTGCGCTTTCTTCCAATTATTAGAACCAATCACTTTCTTGCGATTGCGCCATTGTAATTTGGCTAAGAGCTTCTCATATCTTTTGTAAGCTTTTGCTCCCTCAAAGACAATTCCTGTACTCAAGTAAGCTAAGGTTTTCACTCCAAGATCCACACCTACTCTCTCTACAGACTTTGCTGTATTTTGTGATTTAACCTCAATCCTGAAACTAATAAACCACTTATTTGCTTTAGGAGAAATAGTTACATTTTTTGGCTTGTATCCAAAAGGCAATCTCTCATAAGTTTTGAGAATGCCAATCTTAGGAACTTGAATCTTGTAATGGTCAACTACTTTGATAGTGCCATCAAGAGTAAAGCTATCATTTCGCCCTTTCTTTTTGAATCTTGGTGGCTTGGCTGTTTTCTTAAATGCTCTGTCCCAAGCATCTCGAAGATGTCTTAAGGCGTACTGAGGAGCGCATTTAGAACTCTGATAATACCAAGGATATTTAGGCTTAACCATTGCTACCAACCACTTATGCAGATCGATTACGGAAGGGAATTTAATCTTATCTTCTGGATTGGCTTGATTATGGTCGAGTATTTGCTTGGTTAAACTCAGTCCCCAATTATAAGCATGACGAGCAACAAAGCGCGTGTTTGGCTAGCATTGTTCGCTGCTGGTTATTTAACTTGAGTTCTGTCTTAAATCCTAGTAGCATAGAATTATTATACGACATACTGAATACTGAATACTGAATACTGAATACTGAATACTGAATACTGAATACTGAATACTGAATACTGTTCACTGCTCACTGCTCACTGCTCACTGATAACTGATTAGTGATTGCTGGTTCCATTTTCCCACCATTGCTCCGCTAAAAGATTCATTTGTTTTAATTCTGCTTCAGGAATTCGTTTCAAGTTTCCTAATATTAAATTCATTCTGCTTAAAGATTTTAGTTTATCTCGATGACGGGAAATAAAATCCCAATAGAAATAATTAAACGGACAAGCTTTATCGGTGAGGCGATCGCTTTTATTATATTTACAATTACTACAATAGTCACTCATTTTATTAATGTAGTTAGCAGAAGCAGCATAGGGTTTAGAAGCTAATATTCCTCCATCAGCAAACTGTCCCATTCCTAACACATTAGTTTGCATCACCCAATCATAAGCATCAATAAAAGCTGAGTGAAACCAGTTTTCAATTTCTTGGGGGTTAATTCCTGCAATTAAAGCAAAGTTACTCAACACCATTAATCTTTGAATATGATGAGCATAACCAGTTTTTTCTACTTGGGTTAAACTTTGTTTCAAACAGTTCATATCTGTTGTGTTTCCATCCCAGAAAAATTGAGGTAGAGGGCGGTTATGTTCAAACCAATTATAGTTAAGATAATCTGCATCCACGTATTGATAAATACCGTGCATATATTCTCGCCAACCTAATACTTGTCTAATAAATCCTTCTACACTATTGATGGGTAAATCATGTTTATAATATGCTGTTTCTACTGCTTTAATTACTTCCATTGGATGGAGCAGTCCTATATTAAGATAAGGAGATATTAAACTATGCCACATAGTATATTCTCCTGTTATCATTGCATCTTGATATGTGCCAAAGTTTGGCAGACATTCAGTGATAAAGTGGTCTAGAATTTGTTGTGCTTGTTCTCTGGTAACTCCCCAGTTAAAAGATTCTATTGCACCATATTTAGAAAGATGTTGGGATTTTATCCATTCAATAACTTCTTGAGTAATCGCATCAGGTTCAAACCATAATCTTTTTGGAGGTGATAAATTTTTATTGGGTGGTTTGCGGTTTTGTTTGTCATAATTCCATTGTCCTCCTACTGGTCGATTTTCTTCCATGAGGATGTTAAATTTTTTTCTACCTTCCCGATAAAAATCTTCCATTAATAATCCCTTACGAGATTTCGCCCAATTACTAAATTCTTCTTGACTCCATAAAAAATGATTATCGGGAATAAAGTTAATCTGGCAATCTAAATCTAGATTTTGAATATAATTGTAAGAAGGGCGATCGCATGGCTTGGTAATAACTAATTCTGTGATTTGATTCTTTCTAATCCACTGTTGCAAAGCTGTAATAAAATCTTCTGCTATTTCGTAACTTACTGACCAACCATCAGTTTTTAACTCTGCTGCAAAATGACGCATTGCTGACCAAATTAAGACTAACTTTTGCTGATGATAAGGTCTTTGTTTGGCGTAGTTAAGAGATTCAATTAAGATTACAGGAGTTTTATTTTTTTGGTATTGATAAGTTGTTAAAGAAGATTGTAATTTATTTAAGCGATCGCCTAAAATCCAAATACCAATAGTCATGAAGGATAAAGGGCAACTTAATAAGCACCTTTGCTAAGTAACAATATTCTCAAAGTTTCGATTAAAATATCAATATCTAAATTAAGTGACCAATTATCGATATAGTAAAGGTCTAATCGAGCAGCATCATCAAAATCATCTATATCAGACCTTCCTGAAATTTGCCACAAACCAGTAATGCCTGGTAATACTTGATGACGAATATGATGCCAAGATTCCATTCTAGCAACATCTCTAATGGGTAAAGGACGAGGACCAACTAAACTCATTTGTCCTAGTAAAACATTAAATAATTGAGGCAATTCATCTAAACTAGTTTGGCGCAGAAAATGTCCTACAGGAGTAATGCGAGGATCTTGTTTAATTTTAAACATAATCCCATCGGTAGTTTGATTTTGTGCTTCGAGTTGAGCTTGCATTTTAGCTGCATTAGCTACCATTGTGCGAAACTTCCATATTTTAAAGGCTTTACCATGTAAGCCTACTCTCTCTTGACGGAAAAATATTGCACCAGGGGAAGAACATTTAATTGCGATCGCAATACCGATAAACACTGGCATGAGTATAATAATGCCCATAAAAGCCCCAATAATATCAAGCCATCTCTTGAGACGATAATCCCAACCTACCAGTAAAGGGGTTTCTACTCTCAAGGTGGGAATTCCAGCACAGATTTCTGATACTCCCCGACGATGCAATACTTCCACACTAGAAGGAATCAACCGTAAACTAATACCATGACGACGGAGTTGCCAATACAAGATAGAAGCTAACTTAGTTTGGGGTAAATCTTCTGCTAAAACTTCTGTCGCTCTAGAATCTATAATTGTCTGAAGAGTAGTAGGAGTGTGGGCGCAACTGGCTAAAGCAGCACCAACCACATGATAAGAGCCTCTAGTTTCTAATACCCTAGCTAATTTTGGCAGTTTTGAACCAGGTGCGATCAAAAATATTGATACTGACTGCTGTCCCATAGAAGATTGTCGCCACCATAAAGACAGCAGAATTCTAAGGCTAGTAATAGTCAAAACACTACTAAACCAAGCTGTAAAAAATAGCGATCGCGGTAAGTCGATTTTTGGATCGTAGAAATAACACAATACTAGACATAGTAAATAAACACCGCTAACTAGTTGACCCCCACGAACATAGTTTTGACGGTTAGTATCATATAAACCCCCATAAGCAAAAAACACCACAATTAAGGCTGCTAAAACCCAAAATAGACTTGGGACTCCTATCCATGTCCACCAAATAAACTCTGGTGGAATCGGAGAATAAAATTGATTCAAATAACGGGTAAAATACCAGGAGATCGCCAGAGCGACAATATCTCCTAACAACAGAAGAGGAAGAACTTTCCTTTGTTTTGGGGACAAATGGAGTAGTTGCAACCGATTAGGGGCGCGAAGATCCGAGAGAGATTTGTGACCAAACTTGGTCACAACTTTTTTTGCAGATTCATTGGGGGGAAATTTACCCATAAATAATTACTTTTGAGGAAGTAATTTTACTTATGTTTTAGTTTTCCCAAAATCTTAATTAAATTGTTGATTTGTTAAAAATAATGTAGTTGCGACCATCACGTACAATAAATCTTTCTTCTTCTAGCTGACGGATTAATTTGGTAATACTGACTCTTGTAGTGCTAATCGCTTCTGCTAATTCTTGATGAGTGATAGGAAAATCAATTAACTGACCTTGTTCAACTTCTTGACCAAATTTATTTCCTAACCAGACAAGAAGTCTCTTGAGTTTGTCATATATTCGATCCGAGCGAATAATATAAAGTAATTCCTCTGTTTGTTGGATATGGTGATAAATCTTTGCCGATAGGCGAGCGCTATCTTGGATACTGATTTGACTAGCACTAACTTCAGTTAAACAGATTATTTCATAGGGAGAAATACGGGATAGGGGTTGTCCTACGACATCTCCAGTACCCCAGTATCCCATAGTTGTTAATGTACCCTCCTCATCCCAGGTATAAGTTTTGACCACTCCTGTTTCTACCAACCAAAAATAATCATCTAAAGCTGGTAGGACATTGTCTTTACTAAAGTGGTGCAATTTTGAGTTGTAGTAAAAGTTATTCTGCATCCGTATTATTTCAATCTACCAAATGATGTTCCCAAGAAAAACGAATTAACTCCGCACGATTACTAGTATTCGTTTTTCGCAATAAGCGACTCACATACTTTTCAATAGTACGATGAGATAGATGTAACTGATTACCAATATCAATATTAGAATGACCTTTGGCTACTAACACTAAGACTTCTTGCTCTCTGGAAGTTAATTCTAGAGATGCCAAAAAATCACTAACTCGCGTATGATTTTGGGTTTCAATGGTTGGAGAAGCTAAATGACTTTGTGTAGAAGAATATCTTATTTCAGACTGAATTATTTGGGATCGCTCTAGCAGATTACGAATTACTGCGCCTAATTCATCCATTTCAAAAGGTTTAGGTAAATAAATATCACAACCTGATTGATAACCCTTAATTCTTTCTTCTTTACTACCATATTCTGTTAAAAATATGACAGGTAAAAGTCTAAATTCTGGACGCTGACGAATTTCTTTGACTAATTCATAACCATTTTTCCTCGGCATCTTGATGTCAGAAATGAGTAGATGAGGATGATATTTTTCCACCATTAACAATGCTTTCTCACCATTTTCTGCCATAATCACCGAGTAGCCTGACATTTCAAGGTAGTCGTTTACCGCTAGGCGAACTCCTGGATCGTCTTCTGCAATCAGGATTAATAAGGGCATAAGCTAGGAGTTGCTGTATTTAATTCAACCAATGGAAATATCACTATCTTAACATTGTCTTTATATTTTTATTGATTACATAAATTATCGGGATTACTGAAAAATATAAAATAGATCACAAATATGAGATTGATTAGCGCCACAAATTATGAGTAAAGGAACGTTATTTGATAAAGTTTGGGATTTACATACAGTTGGAATATTACCCTCTGGTCAAACACAGCTATTTATCGGACTACACCTAATCCATGAAGTGACAAGTCCCCAGGCTTTTGCTATGTTGCGAGAAAGAGGACTAAAAGTACTATATCCTGATCGCACTGTTGCTACTGTAGATCATATCGTTCCTACTGATAATCAAGCTCGTCCTTTTGTTGATCTCATGGCGGAAGAGATGATGCAAGCTTTAGAACAAAACACTAAAGACTATGGGATTAGATTTTATAATCTCGGTTCAGGAAATCAAGGTATAGTTCATGCGATCGCTCCTGAACAGGGATTAACCCAACCAGGAATGACAGTAGCTTGTGGAGACTCCCACACCTCTACTCATGGGGCTTTTGGCGCGATCGCATTTGGCATTGGTACGTCTCAAGTTAGGGATGTTTTAGCCTCTCAAACTCTGGCTTTATCCAAATTAAAAGTACGGAAAATCGAAGTTAATGGCGAACTTCCCCCAGGAGTTTATGCCAAAGATGTCATTCTTCACATCATTCGCAAGTTAGGAGTCAAAGGGGGTGTCGGTTATGCCTATGAGTATTCAGGTACTACTTTTGCTGCCATGAATATGGAAGAAAGGATGACTGTATGTAATATGTCCATTGAAGGGGGCGCACGTTGTGGTTATATTAATCCTGATGAAGTTACCTTTGACTATCTGAAAGGAAAAGATTTTGCACCCCAAGGAGAAGCCTGGGACAAAGCTGTAGAGTGGTGGAAGAGTATTAGTAGTGATCCAGATGCAGTTTATGATGATATAGTGACATTTGATGCTGCTGAGATCGAACCTACTGTAACTTGGGGGATTACCCCAGGACAGGGAATAGGGGTTAGTGAAGTGATACCCACTCCCGATGTGATGGCAGAAGGCGATCGCGCGATCGCTGAAGAAGCTTATAAATATATGCAACTCACCCCAGGAAAACCCATCAAGGGAACAAAAATTGATGTTTGCTTTGTGGGTAGTTGTACTAATGGGAGACTCAGTGACCTACAAGAAGCTGCTAAATTTGCCAAAGGAAGACAAGTAGCACCAGGAGTTAAAGCGTTTATTGTTCCAGCTTCCGAGAGAGTCAAGGAAGCAGCAGAAGCGGAAGGTTTAGATCGAGTCTTTACAGCAGCAGGTTTTGAATGGCGTGAACCTGGTTGTTCCATGTGTTTAGCAATGAACCCCGATAAGTTACAAGGAGATCAAATTAGTGCTTCTTCTTCTAACCGTAATTTCAAAGGTCGTCAAGGTTCATCCACAGGAAGAACTCTTCTAATGAGTCCTGCGATGGTCATAGCTGCTGCGGTGAAAGGAGAAGTTGCAGATGTGAGAGAATTAATCTAAACTTATTCATCCCAATGTTGACATGGGACTTAGTGTTGATTGTTGATTGTAATTAATTATCAACTATCAACAACCAACCAATTAATCTTAAAAACTATACCTGAAAAATACGAAAGATATCATGTTGTGATATTAAGAGACTGGGAGAGTCGGGAAAAAGATTTGTAGCATCAATATTGTGTAATTGGGATCGATCCCGCTTTTTGGCAATTTTAGTACTATTTAAACTCTTTTTCATAAAGGAATAATAATTTATTGTAGGCTTCAAAGTCAGCATTGGCATCAATATACTCTTTTTCATGATCTGCTAAAATTCTGGCTTTTTTTTGCACAGATAAAGCAGTTTTATAAGTTTTTTCAATACCTACTTTGGTCTTTGGTTCTTCTGGATTTACTCCCAGATAGTTAAAAAGATGAATCATCTTTGAGCGATGGACAAAAAAATCTTCATATTTTACAAAATAGACTTTATAAAATCGCGCTAAATTTTGAATTTCTTGGATTCCTTCATTCCAATCATGTACTGCTTCAGAAAAATCTCTATTGGTTCGCCATTGTTTATCAAGTCCTTGAGCAGCATTACTGGCTCTAACATTATAAGAACAAGCGACATCATAAATATTCCGAAAAATATAAACAATTTTTGCTTGAGGTAAATTTAAAAAAGTGTTCTTCCAAGATTCAATAAATCTAGGTCTTTTGTCTCCAACATATTTGGCTGTATCAAATTTTTCTCTAATTGTTTCATAAAAATGAGGCCGTACTGAATAACCCTTACTATTCACATCAAAAAAATTTTCTTTTTCAAAAGACATAGCAGAAATATCATCTTCTTTCCCATATCTTTCAATACCCAAACAAATTTCTGGGCTAAAATTTAGTAATTTACCTAGGGCAGTTGTTCCCGATCTTGCATTCCCTATGGCAAATAGGTAATTCTTGTTTTTAGATAAATTTTCAGCCATAATTTTACGGCTTTTTTGAATTAAATTTAATTTATGGATAATCTGTTTATTGTTGGGCTTTTTAAGTTCATTTACCCCTAATTCTCGAAATTTTAAGGGATGAATTTTTATTTTACCAAAGTGGTTTTTTTGACCATTATCCAAAGTAATTATCAAGTCAAAATCTTGGTCTTTATCATTAATATTTACCCAACATTTCCATCGAGAATTAGAACTGCCTTTAATCTTAATAAGTCTTTGAGCCAGTTTAGAAGATAAAAATCCCAATTTTCCTGAAAAGTAAGATTTTTTTCCGAGAAAACTAATTTGTTTAATTGTAAATTCTTTACTGAGAGCGAGTCCACTAAAAGTAATTGATGGCTGGCAATTTAAAAACAACTGATCGTTTTGATGAGAGTCTAAAGATAATACGTGAAAATACTGTTGCCAATCTACTTTTTTTGTGGCATACAACTTAATCTGATAACCTATTCCTAATCTATCTATATCTTGTAAAATTGCTTCTTTGTCCCCGAACATAATCTCATCAAATTAAAATTAAATCAATTTAAACAACCGCGATTATAACCACAATTTTTTAAATCGACAAACAAAACAGAGACATCAGCAAAATTAGCTTTTCAATAAGTTTAAAATGCTTTAAACTTATTGGGTAATATTTATGTAATTAAATCAAGATAACTAAATTAATTAGGCAAAAATCAAAATCTTAAGGTACTAATGAATCTTTAATCACATCAACTAAACTCGAACCACCCCAAATAACAGCGATAATAATTGAAGTTGAGAGAACCACACCTAGAGCAGAGACTACTAAACCAGCTAAACTGATTACACCATCATCTTCTGCCAAACCAAAACCTGTGATAAAAATACCCATTGCAGGGAGAGTATTAGTTCCAGGGATAGGTATCATCATAGATATAGACATAAGTGCGATCGCAATACCAATTATAATTCTTCCTGGTAAGCTAGTACAGATAGAACTATACCGAGGTTTAGTTAGAGCCTCTATTCTCCTTAACCAAGGAATTCCCTTCTTGACAAAACTCTGTGCTATTTCAAGTTTCATCGAACCTTTGAGCATTTTTTCTGGTAGTAAAGGACGTTGACGACCTAACATAAGTTGTATTGCCAACAAAAACAGCACTATGCCAAAAGGAATCGAGTATCCAGGGGCTGGAATTGGTAAAGCAGAAGGTAAAGCTATTATTACAAATAAAAATCCGAAAGTTCGTTCTCCAGCCAAAGCTAGAACTTCTCCTAAAGTTACTTTAGCTTCTCTAGTTTCTTCAAAAAAATAACGATTTAATTCTGTAGAAAGTTTCGCCATTATCTAATATGTTAAAAAAAAATATAGGGTAAGCATTGCCCACCCTAGTTTAATTGCTAATTGTTAATGATCAAAGATCAGTTGTCAGTTTACTTAAGTTCCCACAGTCCAAGAATTGATGTATTCCTCTTGTTCAGCAGTGAGAGTATCAATTTCAATTCCCATTGCTTTTAGCTTAAGAGTTGCAATTTCTTGATCTACTTCTGTAGGAATAGAGTGCATCCCAGGCTCTAATTTGCCTTGATTTTTCACCAAATATTCACAAGCCAAAGCTTGGTTAGCAAAACTCATATCCATTACAGCACTAGGATGACCTTCCGCAGCAGCCAAATTAACTAGTCTGCCTTCACCCAAAACCACAATAGACTTACCATCAGGCATTTTATATTCTTGGGTAAAGTTACGAACTTCTTTAACTTCTGTTGCAGTCGCACCAAGAGATTTAAGATCGATTTCAATATCAAAGTGACCCGAATTACACACCATCGCCCCATCTTTCATGGTAGAAAAATGTTCAGGACGAATTACGTGCTTGTTTCCTGTAACAGTAACAAATAAATCTCCTTGGGGTGCAGCTTCAATCATTGGCATAACTCTAAAGCCATCCATCGCAGCTTCGATCGCTCTAACTGGGTTAATTTCCGTTACGATTACATTAGCACCCATGCCTTTAGCACGCATGGCAACACCTTTACCACACCAGCCATAACCAGCAACAACTATAGTTTTACCAGCTAGTAAAATGTTAGTGGCACGGATGATACCATCAAGAGTTGATTGACCAGTACCATAACGATTATCAAAGAAGTGCTTAGTTTCTGCATCGTTTACGTTCATCGCAGGGAAGGTAAGTACCCCATCTTTGAACATTGCTTCTAAGCGCACGATACCAGTAGTAGTTTCTTCTGTAGTGCCAATAAGATCGCTGAGTTGATCTTGTCTTTCTTTAACTAAAGTCGCTACTACATCACTACCATCATCAATAATAATATTGGGCTTGTGGTCGAGAGCAATCTGCACATGACGGTGATAGGTTTCGTTATCTTCTCCTTTAATGGCATATACAGGAATGTCATAATCTGCCACTAAGCAAGCAGCAACATCATCTTGAGTAGATAAGGGGTTACTAGCAATCAATAGTGCATCTGCACCACCAGCTTGTAGGGTAATAGCTAGATTAGCTGTTTCTGTAGTAACGTGACAACAAGCGACGAGTCTAATTCCTGCTAAAGGCTTTTCTTGAGCAAAACGCTCTCTAACTTGTTTAATTACGGGCATTTCTCTAGCTGCCCATTCAATTCTTTGTTTACCAACAGGAGCTAAAGCTAAATCTTTAACTTCATACTGGGGATGACTAGCAGTTGCAACCATAATTTCATTTTGTTTCACATAACATTGCTATGTCATCTTAACTCCATTCTAGGTTATGTGATAAACAATCCAAAGCAGGAAGGATCAAGGATGAGGAAGTAATAAGTAATAACAATCAATCCCTCTGACCCCTGACCTCTGACCTAACTCCTTACTCCTAATCCCTCATAATTTATCCCTATTCCTTGCAAATATAGCTCTTTCAATTTAGGATGAACACTATTGTTTTTAAAATCATATACTAAATGTCTGATATCCAAGAAAGATTAACCAAAGATATTGCAACAATTGATTGGCGAGATGTTCTCCCCCATGCTAAGAGAGATGTGGTTATTGTAGTTGATGCTGCATTAGATTTGGTAGCAGTAGGAGAAGCGATCGCCCAAGACAATACTAGTTTAGTAAGTCGTTGGATACAACAAAAACAAATCGCTAAACCTTCTGCCAATCAGCTAAGTCAATGGAATAATAATCCTGAAAAACAATTTATCACTTTAATTGTGCAACCTTTTGTTATTGTGCAAGAATCTTCCAGTTAGGATACTTGATTATCGTACAACAGTTAAAACTCTTTATACATAAAGGTTTTAGGTCTTTTTGGTTTCCATTAAAACTCCTGTCTAATTTATGAGTTTTTGCTACTTTTTACTCCAATATCAATTGCTGCTAAAAGTTGCTAACTAGGGATAATACCTCACTACGGCTTAATTTTGCTTTTCCTAATGCGATCGCATCTAGAGTAGCGAAAGCTAAGGCTAAAGGAATGCGACAAAAGTCTAAGGCAGGACTATTAGGTAAGGCATCAGTATATAATTTCCCTAGTTGTAGTTGAGAGCGAGCATATTCTTGCATATCCTTACTTTGCCAACCATCAGGGAAAAAGTCTGCTCCTCGACTCAAGTCTTCATCACGGTTGCGTATAATATTTACAGCTTGTAGTCCACGACCAAAACCAATCCCATAAGAACGATTAGTTTCTGTGCCATCATACCAAGCCCAGATATCAGAAAGAAGTAAACCCACTGCACCAGCAACACTAAAAGTATAGGCATCTAAATCAGCTAGGGTTTGAATATTCCAGTTTACTTTTGCCCAATAAGCCATACGATCTGCCATAGCTGCAGTAGCATCCCAGATACGGGGTGAGATGGTTTCTGACGGGAGATTTGCCCATTCACCAATCCGTAAAGTTACTTCTGGCAAGATATCACTGTAGGGTTGCAAACTATCAGCAAAATTATCTGCATTACCCTGATATTCTTGGGATTGTAAATTAAAACTAATTTTTTGTAATAGCTCTATTTTAGTTTGGTTATCTAATAGATCGTGGTCTTCAATCTCATCAATAGCACGCATACACAAATATGCAGAAGCTACTGTGTCTTGTAACTCTTTTGGTAAAAGACTAATAGGAATATAAAAAGTCCTACTGGTTTGCTTGAGGATTTCTAAAGCATTGCTATGAAAATCCATTAACTTGTCCTCACACACTCACTTTTGGATAGCATACACTGAATTTCTAAAAACTTGGTGAGGTTGGGCAAAATTTTTAAGTTTCGAGCCAGTTTTGATCGTAAAGATATTTAGCTGTTACTGCATCTGTAAGATTGTATTGTAGAGGAGTAATGGTAATATAGCGATCGCGTATGGCTTGGACATCTGTAAGGATGTGAGGTGGTAAATTAGGATCTTCTGGTTGGGGTATATCTTCGATAATTTCTCCTACTAACCAATAGTAACTTTTGCCACGGGGGTCATAACGTTTTTCAAATTTCTCAATATAACGACGCAAACCCTGACGAGTAATTAACACTCCTGCAATTTCTTCTGCTGTTACAGGGGGAATATTAACGCTAAGTAAGGGTCGTTTGGGAAAGTGAGTTATATCTAACTTCTCGATTAACTTAACCGCAAAATTAGCTGCTACTTGAAATTCAAAATGGGCAAAACTTGCCAAACTAAAAGCAATACTGGGGATACCTTCTAAAGTTCCTTCCATCGCAGCCGACACTGTACCTGAGTATAAAACATCCGTTCCTAAATTGGGGCCGTGGTTAATTCCCGAAAGAACTAAATCAGGACGGGTATCTAATACTGCACTCAGAGCAAATTTAACACAATCGGCTGGTGTTCCCGAACAACTCCAAGCTGTAACACTATCATGAAAAATTGAATTTACCGCCTCAGCGCGAAGAGGTTGGTGTAATGTCAGTCCATGTCCTGTTGCAGAACGTTCGCGATTGGGACAAACTACTGTAATATGGTGTCCTGCTTGTGCCAAAGTGTCTGCTAAAGTACGAACTCCCAAGGCGAAAATGCCATCATCATTACTGATCAGGATATTTAGCGGTTTGTCGTTGCTCATTAGCTATCTTGTATGAATCCTCTGGATACCAAAATAGCAAAGATATTGAACCAATTAAGAACTTTCCTCCCAAGGATGAAGGATGAGGTGTGGTGGGATAGGAAGGATGAAGGATTAAGGACTCAGAAGTAATAAGTAATAAGTAATAAGTAATAAGTATTACTTCCCTATCTCCCCAGTCTCCCCTCACCGAAGGTGCGCGTTCGGTTAAGGGCGACGAAGTCTAGCGACCTCCCCAATTCCCCAATCCCCAATCCCCCCCGGGAGGAGACTTAATATATCTAGGTATTGAAGCCAAAAGAGGAGGACACGGGTGAGCGGGAGCACGGCTCACCGTGAGATGTCCGTATCGGTTTTGTTGTGAAGTCTCCTTCCCGCCCCAATTCCCCAGTCCCGCCGAGTCTCCCTATCCCTCATCCTTTAAGGTGGGGATAGTGAAATAGAAGATGCTCCCTTCTCCATAAATACTCTCTGCCCAAATTTTACCGCCATGTTGTTCGATGATGTTACGAGAAATAGCTAATCCTAAACCTGTACCCCCTTTGGTTTTGGAGTCGGAAGCATCAACTTGATTGAAACGTTCAAAAATACTTTCTAACTTGTCTGAAGGAATACCCCTACCACGATCTTGTACTGCAAATAGAATGCTAGGAGAGGGCAGGTTTTGAACAACTGCACTCAAAGTAATAATACTGTTGGGTTCAGAGAATTTAATGCCATTACTGAGTAAATTAGTTAAAACTTGAATAAGGCGATCGCAATCTGCTTGAAAGTTAATATCTGATTCTACAATTTCAATATCCACTTTGGCTTTATTTGCCAAAATTTGCACCCGATCTACAGACCGCAACATTAGTTCATTAGTATTTACTTGTTCCTTGGCTAGTTCAATAGTGCCAGATTCGAAATGTTCTAGTTCTAACAGATCGTTAACTAGCTTAACTAGATTTTTAGTGCTACTGTTAGCAATTTTCAGTAAATGCTTACCTTGTTCGCTTTGAGGATCGATTTTATCTTCTGCTAATAGAGCCAATGCACCTCGAATGGAAGTTAAGGGGGTACGTAATTCATGACTTACCACAGAGACAAATTCATCTTTCTTCTTCTGAATGGCTTGTTGTTCTGTGATATCTTCCCCTATACAGATGACACCTATAGCTTCTCCTTCAGTGTTACGCAGTTGGGTACAATTCCAGGCTATAGTTTTTTCGGTTCTTGATTTGGGAAAAATTACTTTTTGTTGATAATAAAGAGAACTACTAAAACTGGGTTGGAGTATTTGATTGTGGATGGCTTTGGCTGATTCTTGCTCCTCAGATGATAGAAATTCAGTAAACCAGTTTTTTCCTGTTACTTCAGTCAGATTGTAGTTAATAAGTTCTAGTAGAAAAGGATTAACATAATCAATTTTTCCTTCTCGATCCAAACTAATAACTAACAGACGAACATTCTCTAATAGACTACGCCACCTTCTCTCTGACTCTCTTAGACTCGCTTCACTATTTTGTAGTGCAATTTGAGCTTCTTCTCTACGGCTTAGTTCTTGTTGTAATCTTTGATAGGCATTTTGTAACTCTTGTGTTCTTTGAGCGACTCTTAATTCCAGTTCATCTTTGGCTTGTTTAAGTTCAATTTCTGCTTGTCTTCGAGCCGTGATATCTTCTGCAATACCTAAAATATGTTGGGGTTGATGCAGTTCATTGTAAATAGGAATTTTCATAACTTTAATGATTCTATTACCCAGTTTTTTATCATAAATAGATTCTTCTAGTATTTCTAGGGGTTTCCCTTGGCTTATGGCTTCTCGATCTTGTTGAGTAAATATTTCTGCTTGAGCAAAAGGGAAATAATCATAGACAGTTTTGCCTAAAGCTTGGTAAGCATCTAAACCAAATATTCTTTCTATCGCAGGATTCAACAGTTGGAATTCACCAAAGTTTTCAGGGTTAGCATCTTTGACAAACACTGCTACTGGCAGATGTTCAATAATAGTCTGAAGAAATTTATAGGTTTGTTGCGCTTGTTGTTGAGCTAATTTTCTTTGTCTGAGTTCTTGATAATTTTGATTAATCAGTTCTGCTTGTTTAATGGCGATCGCCACTTGGTTGGCTATCTGTTTAATACATTTAAAATCAGATTCTTGCCATTGTCGAGGTTGTTGGCAATAATGAGCAATAAGCAATCCCCAAAGATGATTATTTTCTTGGGGTTCAACCTTCTCTCCTTGTAGAATGGGGGCGACTAAATTAGCTTTGACATCAAACTTTTGTAAAAACTCTCGGTGACATTCATCTATATTTGCAGCACTGATATCAGCGATCGCTGTTACCAAACCTTTTCGATATTTGTAATTCCAAGATTCCTCAAAACAAGGGTCTTTGATAACACGATCTAACAGTGACCATCGAGACTCAGCAACAGATTCTACTGTCACGATACCATTCCCGTCAGGATCAAAACGATAAATAATTACGCGATCGCATTTTAAAAGTTCTCTTAATCCTTCTGCTGTTGCTGGCAAAATATCTGACAAATCCAAAGATTGTCTAATTCTTAGTGCCACATTAGCAATAAGATGATTAATTTCTTGTTCTGATGAAGCCATGACAATGGTTTTTGTCTAGGGACTAGATAGCATAAAATTCGAGTAAATTGGTGTAAATAGTATTTAAACTGACAGCAGTTCAGCAAAGCTATAATCATAACCGTCGCTACGATGAACAAAATTAAATAACTTGCTGCTGATGGGATGTCCGTTTATCTTGACTTCTACACTTGTTTTGGTAGGAGTTTTAACGCGGGTGATATAAATACCACTTTTGACGTGTTTGCGGTCTTTTTCTAAAGTGACATTAACAATATCTCCTACTTTAGCGTGGGTATATATTTGTTTTGGCTTAACTTTGGTAACAAATTTGTTTCCTTGCTTATCTGGTTTAATAGCAATAGCTGCAAACCCTGAAGTATTGCACCTAATGGATTGTCTGCTACCATGTACTTTAGTTTTAACCAGCAATAGTTGGTGAGTAAAGACTTTCACTGGTTGCTGCATCTATCCAATGAAATTTCGGTAGATTGGACTTGTCTCTAACTAACTTGGCTAATTCACCAGAACCAGCTTGAACAATTAATCCAGTATCTTAGGTATAGGAATTGGGATTCAGACTTCAACCAATTCTTAGCACCACCTAAACAGTAGGATACGAGAAAACCCTTGAAAGCCAATATACTTACAGCCTATAACTCAAAGCTAAGAGATGATTAAAAATTTTTATCCTTAGCTTTTGTGAGGCTGTAATACCCTTCAGGATAAAGACTTAAATTAAGTTTTGCTAATTTCCGAGGTTATTTGTTACAATAAGCAACATTAGTTTGCAAAAATTTTTAAAATTATTCTTTCTTTATCCTTGAAGCCTAAAAATCCCTGAAGGGGAATTTGGTATCTCTAGCAGTGGTAGAATCCACCAAGGCAACTAAGCAGAAAAATCAACCAACCACAGTTGCGGATAATAGTTTCCTTCAACAACAGAAATAGAACAGTTATTTTTTTCTTGAAACTGAATCAAAGAATCGTCCGATAAATTCCAAACTAACACTTCACTAAAACCATTTTTCTCTACTATAGGTATCTTATCCTCAGTAGTTAGAATTAGCCTTACTTTGTCTTCTAGTAAATAACTTAATGAAATAAGACTCCCTGTATTAATATCTCGATTATTACTAATCACCAAGGGTTTTTCGTATTTGTTGATAAGCTTCGCAATTTCTGGATTATGATATCCTACCACTTTATTCCACCAAGTATCAGCTTGGGAAGAAATTGAACAAGATACTATCCCTAAAATTATGAATAAACTGAGAATGCCAATACGGAGTTTACTGGAAAAAAATTTATCTGTACCCAACCAGTAAGCAATACTAACTTGAATCCCTAATAAACTCGGAATAAAGTATCTTGTCATCACCGACTTTTGACCGCCTTCAATTAAATCAGGTAATATTAGACCCAAAGCAGGAACAATAATTAAACAGGTTATTAATAAGTAAATCTTAGGAGTGGTGTAACGATACAGCGAAATTATAGTGATGGTAATAAACAGCAAAAAAACTGGAGCAGCTATTAGTGCAATAAATAAGTTAATACTAGGGTGAAAATCCCAGACAATACTAATTAGATGTAATCCCCAAGCAAACAAAAGCTCAATAAATGGTTTAGATATATTAGTCCAACTTGTTTTATGTTCTAATACACCATAGTTTTCATAAATTACAATTAGCCAAGGAGAAAATAATAGAACTGCTCCCAATTGTGATAGCAAAAAATTGATTGTTGTTTTAGTAATCTTGAATCTAGTTGATAAGAATATATATATTGTTTGAGATAATGCCAATAAAACCGACAGTAAAGAAGTATAAAAATTTAATCCCAAACTTAAACTATAGATGAGCCACCAAAACCTTTTATTACTTTTAATAGCTTTAACTAAAGCAGCACAAGATAATAAAATACTCACTGTCCATAAACTATATTCTCTTGCTTCTTGAGCATAAATTACATGAAGAGGAGAAACAACAGTTAACACAATAGCAGTCAAGCTAATATTGATTGAGTTAAATAGTTCCCAACATAACCAAAAAATAGAAGGGAATAGCAAAAAACTGATAACTACCGAAAGACTGCGACTAGAAAATATAGAGCTACCAAAGATTCCTTGCCAACCACGAGATAAAAGATAAAATAGTGGTGGATGTTCTGGATGTTCAATAAGTTTATCTAAGGTATCTTGCCAAGTTTTTTCAGGAGTTATTTTTTGATATTTTAATAATTCTTGAGGCTGAATAATTTGTCCTGTAAATATTTCGTTGACAATTTCTTGTCCATTATAGCCACTGACTCTAACCGAAGTAAAAACCTCATCATGCCAATAGACTTTTTTGTCAATATTATAGCAGCGAAAAAAAACACCAATAATTAAAACTATTACACAACAAAGTAACCACAAACGACGTTTAGGATTTAACATTGAACATTAATCATAAGTAGGTAGGCACAAATAAACATAAAAAAAGCTCCCCACTCTCTTCTCTACTAACCACTAACCACTAACTACTTATTAATAATTACTAGGTCTAGCTAAATTTTCAAACTTGGTAAATTCTGCTTTAAAAATTAATTTTACTGTACCTACTGGTCCATTTCTATGTTTAACGATAATTGCTTCTGCAATACCTCTATCTGGAGTATCAGGGTTATAATATTCATCCCGATATAACATTATTACTAAATCTGCATCTTGCTCAATACTTCCGCTTTCTCTCAAATCTGATAACATGGGACGTTTGTTATTTCTTTGCTCAACACCGCGACTTAACTGAGATAAGGCAATAATGGGAACATTAACTTCTCTTGCTAAACCTTTAAGACTCCGCGTAATCTTAGATAATTCTTGTACCCTGTTATCACTACCACTGCCTTCCATCAGTTGTAAGTAGTCTAGTAACACTAAACCCAATTCTGATTTAAGCTGTCCTTGTAACCTGCGAACCTGCGATCGCATTTGCATAATAGAAAGATTAGCGGTGTCATCTATATATATAGGTATCTCAGAAAGAGTAGTAACCCCATTAACCAGAGATTCTATTTCATTTTGGCTAATTCTTCCCGAACGCAACCGATTACTAGCAATTTTTGCTTCACTAGCTAAGAGTCTTTGGGCGAGTTGTTCCCGCGACATTTCTAAACTAAAGATAGCGGTAGGAAGTTGCTGTTTTTTCGCAATATTAGCAGCAATACAAAGAGCTAAAGCTGTATTGTGAACACAAATATCATTAGCGACAAAATTATGAGTTTCGGGGATGGTTAAGTCGTAAACTTGCTGCTTACCTATAGCTTCAATACTAACAATCTCATCCCAATAAATTTCGCTAGTCGCTATATTTTGCAAGGCAATATTATCCAAAGCATAAGCTAGTTTGAATAGTCTTTCTCTAGATAATTTTCTTTTACCCACATGAATATTACTATATCCTTTAATTCCTGAACGTTTAGCTAAAGCTACCCAAGATTCTTCTCCTTTAGCTTGTTTCAATTCTTGCCAAATTTCTAGGGGAATTAGATCGCGATTTGTCTGATACCTTTTCTTTGATATTGCTTCACGAACAGTAGTAACAGCTTGATCCTTACCAAAAATTCCAATTTCATCAATAAAATTTTTGATTGACTGAGCATCAGTAATATCTAATTGCCAAACCTGTCTATGGTCACTCTTATATTTAACTAAGCGGGATTTAAGAGATGCGATAATTCCGAATCTTAGTAATAGATGTTGTATTTGTCGGGCTAATTTCTCACTAACTGTAGCGTAACCTAATTGTGACTGCCCACTTTTTAATACAGTTGCCCAACCATCAGTAGCATACAAACGATTCAGAAATAAAGCAACTAAGGTAGGTTTCAAAGTAAAAATAAGCTGAGGAATAGTCTTACTATGAGCATCCTTACCCCATAAACCTAATTCTTGTAGCCAAAGTGTTAAAGCGTTAGGGCTATTTTTACTAATCGCTAATATTCCATGAGGTGCAATATTTTGAGTTTCAACCTTTAGTAAATTACATAACTCTTTAAAATTATTATCATTGGGAACACAACACCCTTTGAGCCATAGTCTTACTAGAGAAGGACTGACTTTTAGCAATGTGGATATCTGGTTAATAGATTTATCTTGATTATTAACTACCTGTCTTAAATTTTGAGCAAATATTTGGCGATAACAATTTATAAAAGCTCGATCTTTACTAACTCTTATCGATGTTGTTATTGTTCCATTAGAAGTTATTTTTTTGGAAGTAAGTCCAGTAAAACTAGAAACAGCAAGAATAAAATCATCTTGCAATAGTGGGTTAGCGTTAGTAAATTCTGGACAAGTTTTCGTTAAGCAACCATCCCCAATTAAGTAGGCTAATAACTTGACTCGTTTTTCAGAGATATTTTTATCCCCAAACACATTAATTTTACGAGGGACAGCAATTGTATTACCAACTTGCAATTTCCCTAAACTGCGCCAACCTTGAATAGTGAGAAAAGGGTGATTTTGGGTAGTTTCAATTTTTCTTCCCAAGCGAGTAGTCACACGATAAATCGGTTTAATTCCATCATCGACAAAGGCTGATGGTTTCGTCCAAGTAAATCGACTGTTAGGTTGCAGAGTCAAAAGAGAATCTTGACGACGGTTATATATCTCTTCAATAGTTCTAATACTACCGTCTTGACAAACTAATTCAGAATCAGCAGCTAAACATTTCCCCATAGAAGGACGACCAGCAAGAATAATTAAATCAGAACGACTAAAACCACTAGTAACAGCATCTAAATCATAAAAACCTGAAGGAATACCTGGTAATACAGTTTCTTGGTGTAACTCTTCAATAGTGTTGAAAGTGGTAATTAAAGTATCAGAAATGGGGATTAATCCCTGTTGGGGTCGATCTTGAGACAGACGAAAGATTTTTTGTTCCGATTCGTCTAAAACAACTTCTAAATCTTTAGTGGTGTCATAACCGAGATCGACAATTTCATGTCCAGCAGTAATTAATTGACGACGAGCATACTTATTCATCACCAAGTTAGCATAGCGGTCAATATTAACAGCCGACACAGTACGATTGACCAGTTGCGCTAATTTAGTTGTTCCCCCCACAGCGGATAAAAGATTATGATCTGCAAGATAACTACTAACCGCCATTAAATCTGTAGGTTTACCTTGAGAATGAAGAATTTGGGCTGCATCATAAATTTGTTGATGGGACTGTAGAGAAAAAGCGGATTTAACTAAAATATCTGCAACTCTCACCATTGCTTCAGGATCGAGTAAAATTCCACCCAAGATTGCTTCTTCTGCTTCGATGTTAACTGGAGGTAACTTATCATTGATCATTGGTCATTGGTAGTTGGTCATTAGTTAGCCTTATTTTAGGTTAAGAACAAAATCCAACTAACTATAACTCTCAACGGAGTTACCCAATTAACTGCTGGTTCTACTCTTATATGGGATATTCCTAACAGTGGAAACAACACTCAGAGCTTTTTTCGGTTTGTAATCCAATTTTTCGCTTTTGTAAGCGGGACTTCCACCCCTGGCTTCATCAATAAGTTTGTGATCTAATGAATGTGCCATTGAGCATTTAAAATACAAATTATATAACTAGTTCATAGATACACCTTCCTCTTATGTTTAATTGGTTTCGTCGTCAGCATAGCGAAAAAGCACCAGCCAAAGAGAATCTCGAAACAACTCCTGAAGTAACTACCGTAGAAACTACAGAAGAGACAGAACAAACTACGGATACTCCCTCACAAGAAGATTATCTTGCTTGGGCAAAAGCTGCTTACCAAAATATTCAGCAACGAAAAGAAGAGTCAAGCGCAACAGAAACCGCTCCCAAAGATGAAACCGAAACCACAGTAGAAGAAGCTACCGCACCAAACCAGACTCAAACCCCCACTGTAGAAACAGAAACTATAGAAGAAGTAGTAACAGAGCAGAAAGAAACCGAATCAACTCCCCAAAATGTCCCTGCGTGGATGCAAAAATCCCAAGGACTAGAAAAACTCAAAGAGACTGCAATTGTAGAAGAAGTCCCAGAAATAGATGAAGACTTTATTTGGTCAGCCAAGGTTTTAGCTAATCAAGGAAGAAGTGTAGAAGATGTTTCCGAAGAAGAGATTACTTGGCTCACAAAACTGCGTCAAGGCTTAGGGAAAACTCGCCGTAGTCTCATTGTTCAACTTAAATCCGTAGTTGGTCAAGGTCCTTTAAATAAAGATGCAGTAATGGAAATTGAAGCCTTACTACTGCAAGCAGATGTGGGAATAGAAGCCACCGACTATATTATTGAAACCTTACAAGGGAAACTCAAAGAAGAAGCCCTACCACCAGAACAGGCGATCGCATATCTTAAAGAAATTTTACAAGACATCCTAGATAAACCCCTAGAAGGACAAGATAATAAAGATTTCGTTCCTGAAAAAGATAAGTTCAATATTTGGTTACTTACAGGAGTCAACGGCGCAGGAAAAACTACCACTATTGGGAAACTAGCCAATATGGCTCAACAATCAGGTTATAGTTGTCTCATCGCAGCAGCAGACACCTTCCGCGCAGCAGCAGTACAACAAGTGCAAGTATGGGGCGAAAGAAGTAATACAGAAGTCATTGCCAACCCAGGAAAAAATATTGACCCTGCATCAGTAGTATATGATGCTGTTTCAGCAGCCAACGCCCGTAACATCGAATTACTCTTAATAGACACTGCGGGAAGATTACAAAATAAAAAGAACTTGATGGCAGAATTAGCCAAAATCCGCCGTATCATTGACAAAAAAGCCTCCAATGCCCAAGTAGAATCCTTATTAGTTCTCGATGCTACCCTCGGACAAAATGGTCTGCGTCAAGCACAAGTATTTAGCGAAGCAGCCCAACTAAGTGGGGTGGTTTTAACCAAACTAGATGGTAGTGCCAAAGGTGGTGTAGCTTTGGCTGTTGCTAAACAACTCAACCTACCCATTAGGTTTATTGGCGCAGGAGAAGGTATTGAAGACTTACGCCCTTTTTCTAGTTATGAGTTTGTAGAAGCTTTACTTGAGGGTTAGAAATTGTTTTAAACTAAAAGCGGATAAAAATCTCGAAACTGCGATCGCCAATGTTGGAGCATCCTTAGCTAGTACGCCAGAAGCCACACGTTAAATCTAAACTAAGATATCTGCTGCGTCTGTTGTAGAAATGTCTGAATTTCGCTAGCAAATTCTTCTGGGGCATCTTGGGGAATCCAGTGCGAGGCTTTTTCGACTCGTACCAATTTGGCATTGGGAATTTCTTGCTTTAATCGTTCCCCATCTTTAATTTGCTGCCAGGGATCCTCTACGCCCCACAGCAGCAAAGTCTGCGCCGTAATAGTAGAATGACGCTCGACTAACGCCATCGTGTGGTTGGTATTTAATGCTGATGCGTTGCGAATTAAACTAATTTTTCCTTCCTCATCAGCATAAGGAGCTACAATACCTTCTTTAAACTCCTCTGTAAGTTGTTCTGGTCTGGAAATGCCATATTCTAGTCCACCAACTAAGTAATCTACAATCTCCTGGTTAGATTTGTGTTTCCACATAGGATGTCCCAGCATTAACATATCATCGATGGGCCAGGAATCATAAACAACAATATTGGCAAGAACTAGGCGATTAATCCTCTCTGAAGCTTCAATCGCTAAGATTAAACTGACCCCACCCCCAGTATCGTGTCCTACTAGATTGACCCTTTCGAGCTTGAGGAAGTCTAAAAACCTTAGAATCATTTTGGCTTGTATTACTAGAGAGCGGTCGAAGCGATCGCGACGATCCGACCAACCGTGACCCAAAAGATCAGGGGCAATGACTCGATAGTTCTCTACTAATTTGGGAATGACATTGTTATACAAATAAGACCAGGTAGGAATGCCATGTAGTAAAACAATCGGTTCTCCCTCACCCAAATCGGTGTAAGCAACTCGGACTGGAAAATCCATAATTCCTTCTAACTCAATAGTTTTCTGGCGCGCTCGAAACTCTTGGTGATTCATAGATGAATTTGTAACCATCATCAACTAACTCCTTTTGTGAATGTTTATTCATAAATTAGATGAACATAATCAATCAAGCTTCAGCAAGGATTCAAGTCATGAACTTTACAATACCCTTGTCTAACGTTTAATAGATGATAAGAAAGCTTGAAAAGCTGATTCAGCAAAAGAAGGATCGCCACTAACTCGACTTCGTAACAATGCACCATCTCCCACTGCGATCGCCTGTCGCGCCAGGTCTGTTGCATTAACATGAGAGATAATTTCACCCCTCATTTGCCCTAGTTCAATTATCCGCTCGAATGCCTGAACTAACTGTTGGGTGGATTGTTCGATTAATTTAGCAAAGACTGGTTCTGTCTGACCTAACTCCCCCGATATATTTACAAATAGACAACCAGAAGTAGTTTCTCGGCGAGCATCATTAAGCCATAAATCCAATACAGCTTTAATATTTGCCAAAGGTGATCCAGAAGCTCGCAGTTGGTTGAGAACAGATTGCACTCGTGTTATTTCATAATGTTGTAAAACAGCGTGAAAAAGTGCTTTCTTATCACCAAAGGCATAAACTAGACTCTGCCGATGCAATCCAGTAGCTTTCTCTAAGGCTGCATAAGTAGTTCTAGAAAAACCCTGTTCCCAAAATACATCCATTGCTTTTGCCAGAGCAGCATCGCGATCAAATTCTCTGGGTCTGCCTGAAAGTTCCCTTGTTTTGCGAGTCATGATTAGATTATGAACGCTTATACACAAATATAATTATGAATTGTTATTCATAAAAGGTCAAATTTTTTTCAAAATACTTTTGATGAAGCAGGAAAACAGGTAGTCTGAGCCAGCGATCGCTACTAAACAACGTAGTGTATTAGGTTTTAAAGCCTTTGAGCCATTACTAGCAACTCTATATTATTCATAATTCTCGTCACGCACCTGTACGCCAGCAATCTAATTTAATGCACGAATTTGCTCATATTATTCTCAAGCATAAAATGGTTAGTCGCGAGCCAAAAACAGGACTGTTTCAACGCAGACAACAAGACGAAGACGAAGCGGTATATTTAGGGGGATGTTTGCAAATTCCCAGACGGGGTTTACTGTGGGCAAAACAGAAAAAGATGAACATATCTCAAATTGCTTTGCACTATAAAGCTAGTGAAGAGATGGTGAAATTTCGTAGCAATGTTATAGGAATCAAGTAAGTCAACCTAATTAAACTTAAAATGAACTAGAAACACAATTTTTTCTTTTCCCTACACCCCGCGCGTCGGGGGGATTTTAAGTAGGGGTGGATGCACTGCCAAACCCCTACTAATGGTGTATGGCAGTTATCTTTCAGGTATTGTGTCCCCCATACCCTTCATCTATTAAGACACAATCGCGATCGAACTGATTGAGTTGACAGATTTGCTACCCACCTATTTGATTAGATTTATGAGCTATGATAAAAAACTATTGCGATAAGGTTAGAGTTAAATGATAGTCGGTACTACAACAGCAGCTAAAATTTTAAACATATCTTCTGCTCGACTGAGAGCTATTCTGGCTCAAGGCAGAGTCGAGGGAGCTTATAAGACTGGAAAAATGTGGCTTATTCCTTTGTTTAATGGAAAACCCGTAATCAGTAAACGTAAAAGAGGACCTGCTCCTCGCTGGCGCAACCCCAGAAAGCCCTCTAAGACTGTTATCCATGTCAATACACACGTAATTAAAGATAATGAACAACACTCCAAAAAAGAGCCAGTGATTACAGTGAAGAAGCGGTGCATCTGCAAAGGGACTACTGTTAGGTCTGCTTCATCGGAACAAGACAGTCTGGCTAGCTCACCAAGAAAAGGAATTAGCAATATTTATGCCCATGAGGTAGAAATACCAGGAGGTTGTCGTGTTATCTATCGTCCTGATAATCCCATCTATGGCTGCGCAAAAGTTTGGATTGAAACTCTTTATGAAGTGAAAATTGTTTCTTAGGAAGCTTAAATTTAATTGTTGAATAACCCTTTAACCAAGTCAGCAACAACAGAACAAATTACTGTTAATGCTATATGTTTATTAGTTTCATATCTTACATAATATTGGTAAAGTTAGTAATTCACATCTGGCACTAGTAGTTAAATACTGAATAACAGACCCGCCCAGTATTAGGTAATAGACCCGCACGGAAGCGAGATTTTTTTATAATTTAAAAGTTGCTCTGCGATATATCGCTCCCGTACGACAAGAATTAATGGGACTTTTTGAGTAATAACTCTTAGGATTTTGGCATATTATCAAGAATCTATAAAATTAATTAACATTTGAGCAGATATTACTACTATATTTTAGATAAACATAGATAAACTAATAATAAAAGACACCACACATAGATTAATGAATATATTGCCCAATTATCGTCCGAAAAAACTTTCCCTTGGTTCATTAGAGAGAGAAATCCTCGAAATTGTCTGGGAAATGGGAACAGTGACCGTAAAAGATGTTCACGAAAAGATTTTATCCGATCCCGACCGTGAATTAGCTTATACTTCCGTCACAACTGTGCTACGTCGCCTCACGGAGAAAGGATGGTTAACTTGTTACAAAGATAATAAAAAGGGACGGGCTTTTTTATGGAAAGCTTTAGTATCTAAAGAACAAGCTCAAGCTATTCAAGCTTATGAAAAATTAAATCAGTTTCTTGCTATCAGTAATCCTGATATTGTTGCTGCTTTTGCGGACAGTCTAGACACCACTAGTGTGGAACAATTAGACAAAATTGCCACTAAATTAAAACTATTACGCCAAAAACGCCAGGAGGAGCAATAAAAATGCACTTGTTGATGATTTTTCTGGCTTTAGGTATAGCCTGGGGAATTCGCTTTATTCCCTTAGATACTTCGGATAATTGGGAGCAACGCTGGCAGCGATCGCTGTTTTTATTTCTGTTTCCCCCTTTACTACTCATCATGACAGCCTTAGCGATTATTTTTATGGGAGCAGAAGGAGAAATGTTAGGCTGGCACTCAAGTTGGTTAGGCTATTTGATGTCTATAAGCTTAATTACAATTCCGACTTGGTTTTTACTGAAGTTAGGATTTCAAGCTTGGCGGTGTTGTCAACAGATCAAAACCTATCCTCAACAGGATATTCATGGTCAGACTGCACATTTTCTAGAGATAGATTTACCCTATATTGCTCAAATTGGCTTTTGGCAACCCAAACTAGTTATTAGTAAAGGATTGCTACAAGTCCTTGACCCTATTCAACTAGAAGCTGCTTTGGCTCACGAACAAGCTCATGTACAAAAACGAGACACCTTTTGGTTTTTTTGGTTGGGTTGGTTGCGCTCTTTTACCTTATGGCTACCTCAAACAGAAGCTATCTGGCAAGAGCTATTATTAATCAGAGAAATTAGAGCCGATCTCAAAGCAACCCAAAAAGTTGACCCTCTAGTGTTAGCAGAATCTTTATTAACCGTAGCCCAAACCGCTTTAACTCTTTCTAATCGGTGTTTTGAGACTCCTCTATTCTCCCCCTCGTCATCAGATAGCTTAACTCAAAGAATTGATGCGATGATTAATTGTTCAGAACAACCTCAAAGTAGTTTTCCTTGGCATTGGATCTGGGTGTTTTTACTGTTGATTCCTTGGGGAACTCTTCCTTTACACTCCTAGATATAATAGGTTTTTTAAGTAAGAGTGGAAATCGATTGGCAGTAAAGTTAATTCAGGTTATGATAAACCAATCCCAATACACAGGGAGTCATTAAAGCTGCCATTACATCAGTACGATAAGATATAATCTCGATCTAAACTTAATCTTTTTTTTAGATATCTTTTAGTAAATTCTGAGTACCCTTGTAATCTAGTGGCAAAAGTAACACAAAATTAATTGATCTACAAAACAATTGAGGCAATGACTGTCGTTCCATTCCCTCATCACCCTTCTAATAATACCAACAAATCCAATAGTGTTAAAACAGAGCAAACACCTCCTATCGTAGCACTAAAAGAGTTGGTAGCTAATTTACAGCGAGAGCAAAATAAAATCCAAGACTTACTAAGTTCTTTAGGATTTGCCCTCCGCAGTTTTAGCAACTTAAATCAGTTTCTCGAATTAACGCCTTTAATGGCAGCTAGAGTAACTGATGCTGTTGGTGGTGTCCTAATTCTATATCAAAATAATGAGCATATCAGTATTGAGCAATTCCACTGTCAAGATAACCAGTTAGGCAGAGAAGTCCGCCAAATTTTAGAAAAAGTAATTATAAGAGTGAATTCTGGTGCGAGTAGTGTTTTAGTTACCTCCGTACCACTCCTAGAAGAAAAACTGAAACAAGAATTAGAAGGGAAAGTTCAGATCTATGGAACTCCAGTTTTAGTCAGAAATATTGAACAGGGTCGCTTATTTATTTTTAGTACGGATCCTGATTATTTGTGGACTACAACCAGACGGAAACTAGTGCAGTTGGTAGCAGATCAAACAGCAGTAGCGATCGCCAATCATGAACTAACCGTTGAATTACGCTCTAAAGAAAGGCAAGATAGAGAATTAGAAATAGCCTCAGAAATTCAAGTTAGATTATTGCCCAGTAAATGTCCTCAAATTAAAGGCTTAGAAATAGCAGCAGACTGTAAAACGGCAAGTCGGGTAGGTGGGGATTACTATGACTTCATCCCAACTAATTATGACCGCTTGCACCAAAATAAAGCAGAATCAGCTTCTCCTGTACCCTGGAGTATTGTAATTGGAGATGTGATGGGGAAAGGTGTCCCTGCGGGGTTAATTATGACCATGACTAGGGGAATGTTGCGAGCAGAAGTGTTAAACCGTCATTCCCCTGCTCGGATTATGGAACATCTCAATCGGGTTATGTATGCCGATCTGGAAAATTCTCATCGTTTTGTGAGTATGTTTTACTCAGAATATGACCCCCAGACTCGCAAATTATCTTTTACTAATGCTGCTCACAATCCTCCTCTATGGTGGCACGCGGACAGCAAAACTCTCAAAAGGCTGGATACTTGGGGAATGTTAATCGGGCTAGATATGGAATCAGAATATGAAGATGCTACAGTGCAGCTAGCTCCAGGGGATACAATTATCTATTACACTGACGGTTTTACTGATGCAGTAAATGCTAACGGCGATCGCTTTGATGAAGATAATCTCTGTCGTGCTTTTGAGTGGGCTTGTCAGAATCTAGCAAATCCCCAAGAAATTCTGGAATACTTGTATGAAAAAGTCGAACAGTTTGTCGATCAACCCAGTACCAATAATAAAGATGACATGACTTTAATTGTGATGCGAGTTACTTAAGGGATGAGGGAATAGGGGATTGGGGCACCGAAGGAGACTTCATTACAAAACCGATCTATTTTGGGTTCAATACCTAGATATATTAAGTCTCCTCCCGGGGGGATTGGGGATTGGGGATTGGGGAGATAGGGAGACAAGGGAGACAAGGGAGACAAGGGGGAGGAGGTGAGATAGGGAGATAGGGGGATTGGGGGTGGTTGATGATAACTGATAACTGATAACTGATAACTGATTCATCTTTTCTTTTTATTGCATTCTATCTATAGTTCGATATTGAATCGCCTCTGCTACGTGGGAGCTTTTTAGTTCTTCATCAGCAGCTAAGTCCGCAATAGTGCGAGATACTTTTAAAATACGATCCATTCCTCTAGCAGACAAGCCTAATTTACGAATTGCTCCTTCTAACAAGTTTTTACTACTGTTATCTAGCTGACAAAATTCTCTTAAATGATGCGATCGCATTTCTGAATTACAACTGACTTGAGGATTGTTTTTAAATCTATTTCTAGCGCGATCGCGTGCTATAGTAACTCTATCTCGAATGGGTTTAGAAGCCTCTCCTATATATTGTCCTGTCATTTCTTCAGGCTTAAGACGGTTTACTATTACCTGTAAATCGATCCTATCCATTAAGGGTCCTGATAGCTTCGCCCAATATTGTTCTCTTTGACGAGGGGAACAAGTACAAGGTTGAATTGGGTCGCCAAAATAGCCACAGGGACAGGGATTGGTACTAGCAACTAAGGTAAACTGAGCAGGAAAAGCAACCGACTGACGAGTCCGAGAGATGGTGACGCAACCATCTTCTAAAGGTTGGCGTAAGTATTCTAAGACATTGCGTTTGAATTCTGTTAACTCATCAAGGAACAACACTCCTTTATGAGCTAAAGATATCTCTCCTGGTCGCGGATAGCTACCCCCACCCACTAAAGAAGGACCCGACGCGGAATGGTGGGGACTGCGAAAAGGTCTAACAGTAATTAGTGAACCTTTATCTTTTAGTAATCCTGCTACAGAATGAATCTGGGATACTTCCAAAGCTTCATTAAAATCTAGATTGGGTAATATTCCTGGTAATCTTTTCGCCAGCATAGTTTTACCACTTCCTGGGGGTCCTACAAAGATTAAATTATGCCCTCCTGCTGCTGCTATTTCTAGGGCGCGTCTGGCTTGTACTTGTCCTTTTACATCTTTGAGATCGAGATAATTGTTTTGTGAGTCTGCTAACTTTGCCTTACTATCTATCTCTACAGGAGGAGCGACCCAAAACAGTGAGATCGACCGTTTGTTGCTGAAAACAAGGGGTGATGGGGAATAGAGCAATTGCAGTAGATAGGGGCTTTATTTAAGCATCGCCAAGAGAGAAATTTCG
>JASJCP010000093.1 GCA_030065935.1 Xenococcaceae cyanobacterium MO_167.B27 | reverse complement strand
AAGGAGCAAAAAATTAAAATACCAGCCTTCATCAGTTAGCAGTAAGAGCCTAACAATTAAATGAATTAGTTAAAAGGCTGGTATTTTAATAAAGCGCAAGTCCCTAAGCTCAACTGAAATGACCGCGAGAGAGGCTTCCTAGCCGGAAGCCTCTCTAATCGCGGTGTTGACTAACAATTCGTTGAGTGACAAAATTTATAGTTCGATAAATTTTGTCAAAATAAGCGAGTAGAAAGCTCTTTATCCTCCCCTGCCTCCCCTGCCTCCCCTGCTCCTCCTCTGCCTTAACCCAGAATGAAACAGCCCTAGGGTTATAGGGGGGATCAAATGTCTGCTAAAACAACTTTGGCAGCTTCGAGAGTGCGGTCAATATCTTCATCAGTATGAGCCAGAGAAGTAAAACCAGCTTCAAACTGAGAAGGTGCAAGATAGATACCTTTTTCTAGCATTCCGCGATGGAAACGACCAAATTTCTTGAGGTCAGAAGTTTTTGCATCATCGTAGTTATGAACAGGAGTACCAGTAAAGAACATTCCGAACATGGCACTAAGACTACCACCAACTACTTCATGACCAGCTTCCTTAGCGATTTTTAGCATTCCTTCAGATAGTTTCTTGGTAATGTGGTCTAACTGCTCGTAAGTACCTGGTTTTCTCAATAATTCTAGAGTTTTAATCCCCGCAGTCATCGCTAGAGGATTTCCTGATAGTGTTCCTGCTTGATACATCGGACCGGCTGGCGCAACCATTGCCATAATATCAGCCCTTCCGCCATAAGCACCCACAGGTAAACCACCACCAATAACTTTACCAAGAGTGGTTAAGTCAGGAGTTACCCCAAACTTAGCTTGTGCGCCACCGTAAGAGATACGGAAACCAGTCATTACTTCATCAAATACTAGTAATGCACCGTATTCTTGAGTTATTTCTCGTAAACCTTCAAGGAAACCAGCATCAGGAGTAATGAAACCAGAGTTACCCACCACAGGCTCTAAAATCACCCCTGCAATAGAGTCTGGATTTTGAGCAAATAAAGCTTTAACTGCTTCCAGGTCGTTGTATGGCGCAGTAAGAGTGCTATTGGTAGCAGATTTAGGAACACCAGGAGAGTCGGGTAAACCGAGAGTCGCTACCCCTGATCCTGCTTTAACCAAGAACATATCTGCGTGTCCGTGGTAGCAGCCTTCAAATTTAATGATCTTTTCTCTACCTGTAAAAGCACGCATCAAGCGCAACACTGACATACAGGCTTCTGTCCCAGAGTTAACAAAACGGACAACATCAATACAGGGTACAGCTTCGATGACCATTTCAGCTAGGACATTTTCTAGTACGCAAGGTGCGCCAAAACTAGTACCTTTTTCTAAGGCTTGATGTAGTGCTTCAATTACTTCAGGATGAGCGTGTCCACAAATTGCAGGACCCCAAGTCCCAACGTAGTCAATATATTGATTGCCATCTACATCCCAAGCATACGCGCCTTTAACGCGGTCAAAAACAATGGGTTGTCCTCCTACAGATTTGAATGCCCGAACAGGAGAACTAACCCCCCCTGGCATTAGTTTCTGCGCTGCGGAAAAAATTTCTTCGGATTTGGTTGTGTTAAAGGAAGTTGTAGTAACCAATACTTGCTCCTTATATTTAGTATTTGTATCCGTTGGTTTGAAGAAGTTGTCTCAAGATACATCTAGTGAGTGATTTATTATTATCCTATGTCTGGTGGGTTTTGTAGAAGTTCTATGTGAAGAATCCTGAATTTATTGGTTAGTAAAAGCGATTCGTGAGTCTTGGTTACAAGGTTTGTATCATAATTCTAATTAATTTCCCTATACAAGAAAGACGCGACACAATAATGTATCGCGTTTCTACAAGGGGAACACTGAAAAATACAATGGATTAAGAAAATAAACTCATTGTGCAACCTAGCGGTGTCAATTTTATAGATCAGCGTAACCAAACGTTACATTAAACCGTTGACACCAGATAGCTACTGATTGATATTTATCTAGATCGATATCAGCAGGAAGACTATATCTCTGTTTCCCGTCAAAACTTTTAAGATTGGCAATAGTAATGTAATCTTTCTGTTGAAGATTGACTGGAACAGAACTGTTCTTATGTAGTACTACTTTAACTGCGGGACCCCGTGCTGTGGTGAAGTCGGAGTCAAATTCAAGGTATTTCTGTCCATTTTCTTCGATGATAGTAGCTTTACCTGCGGTGGGATGATTTTGTTCTACCGTAACGAAATTTCCAGAAGCCACTACATTAGCTGTATCGGGTAATTCTGCATAACCAAAGGTGACATTAAATTGTCGACACCAAATAGCCACAGAAGCATACTGACTCAAGTCAATATTATTAGGGATTAAATAACGCTGCGTACCATTGAAACTAGCTAAAGGAGCGATCGCAACATAGTCCCTTTCTCTAAGACTAGCACCTACAGAACTATTACGGTGTAACACTACTTTTAAGTCTGGACCATTATCTGTGGCAAAAGCGCGATCAAATTCTAAATATCTTTGTCCGTTTTCAGTAATAATTTTGACTCCACCAGTGGTTTTGTATCTTCCTACAGAAACAAACCTATTCGCACTAGTGGTTTTAGCAGCTATTAATTGAGTTGATTCTCTTAAGGAGTTGGCTTTAACTTGAGGTGCAATTATTACTCCACCGATAGTAGTTAACAACAAAGCAGAAGTGATACCAATAGTCTGTAAATGCTTAAATTTCATAAGTTTTAATTCTTTAGCTGTTTGCTTTATTGTTAACTAAGGTAAAAGTCCTATCTAAATGCACGATGATGATTTTCTGAGATTTTTCTGGGAAAATCACGAATCTGACTCAGAGAATTTTCAGTTTATTTGACACTCACCACCCTAAAAGGACGGTGATTCTTGGTTCGACCAGTCTCCTAAGAGCAGCAGATGGGGGGCGGGGGAAGAAATATCCAGACATTAACTGGTTTGCTGCCAAAAGACAACTTAAAATCCCCCCTTTCCCCCACCAACCGCCCAAGAGGGAGTCTCTCTCCAAGCTTAGATTCCGCTATGCTAAGAGCGTATTTTAATTTCTAGGGTAATTCTTCTTGAGGGCATGATTATCATCTTCAAAATAATGTTGGGCTTTTCGTATTAGCTCTAATCCTCTTTCCACTTAACCTTGAGAAGCCAAAAGTCTAAACCTGGTTTCAGTGTCAAATTCGGTTAAGGCAATAGTAGCCAACTCTTCGATTAATTTATTAACACTAATATTTTTAGCTTTAGCTAATTTTTTGAGTCGTTCATATTTTTCGTCACTTAAGCGAATATTTATTGCAGCCATTTTTATATTATCTCCTTTGGAGTTTTAATTTTGATTTCAGGAAATTTTAATTCCCTTTTTTGAAAATCTTTTTTATTATTTGTAACAATAAAATTAGCATTTCCAGCTACAGCTAATTCAACACGAAATTAATACCTTATGTGATACAAATCCTACCAAAATAAAGCTTTTTGTTTTTAAACTTGCCTATATCACATTATGCCCGCAAAAAAAATGAAAAAGCAAAAAGAACTCAATCAATTAGAAAAAAACATCGTTAAAAAAATAGCGATCGCGTTATCGTTGCCTGTTCTAATTAACATAGTTAAGCCCAATAACCAGACAGTAGGATAGACAATAGAAGCTCAAGAAAGTCTTGAGAAACCCACAGTAGCAAAAGTAACGCGGAAAAAATTTGATATGTCTTCATTGCCTGATTATTGTTTCCCAGAATATCAACAATTAACCCTCTCATAGGGATACTGATGGGGCAATGTCTGTCACTTTTGTTGATGGAAGACTTAAAAGTAAAGCTCAATATAACCTAAGTAGCGATTGGAAGCGTTAATGTCGTTAAAAATAATTGACTTTGACATTACCATTTTAGAATTTTGCGATCGCCTTGGACTTTTCGCAGTACCAGGGGCTGTTCTGCTTTGTAAAACCTACCCACAACTAGACAAACTAGCTTTGTAGGTTGGGTTGAGGTACCAAACCCAACCAAAATAGATATTCAATTACAAAGTCAAAGACTGAGGATCGGTTTCAATTAACTTCGCTAAATCTTGCAAGAAAGCAGCAGCTTGTGCGCCGTAGATAATACGATGATCGCTAGTCATGTTAACAGTCATTTGCTTTTGCACTCCCATCATGCCAGCATCATTAGCAATAACTTGAGGACGAGCGGAAGCGATCGCCAGAATTGAACCCTGTCCTGGTGGTAAGATAGCATCGAAGCTACTTACGCCAAACATACCCAAGTTAGAAAGGGTAAATGTCCCAGTGCTGTATTCATCTGGTTGTAGTTGTTTGCTTCTAGCACGGTTTACTAAGTCTTTCCAAGTACGGGATAAAGAATAGATATCCATCTGATCTGCATTCCGTAGTACAGGAGTAATCAAGCCACCGTCAGGCATTGCTACCGCTACTGCAATATTAATATCAGAGTTGTACTTAATAGCATCAGGTACATAACTAGCATTCACTATAGGGTGTTTTTGCAGAGTAACAGCTACTGCTTTGGCAAGCATTGCTGTCATAGTGACACCCTTAGACTTGATTTGCTTGTAGAGTTTGTCTAGAGCATCAGTCCCAATATTGTAACTGATATGGAAGACAGGTAGTTGCAAACTCATCATCATGTTTTGTACCACTGCTTTTTGTAGGGTGTTGAGTGGTACAGTTTCCCCTGGAGTAATATTTACTGGTACAGGTGCAGGAGTAGGTGCGGTGGTAGTGATAGCAGAAACTACTGGGGTAGGAGCAGCTACAGGTTTAGTAACAGTGGGAGCTTTACCCGCAGCCTTTTCAATATCTGCTGCAATGATACGCCCATAAGGACCACTTCCTTGTAAAGTTTTGAGATCAACTCCCAATTCTTTCGCCAGTTTTCGCGCTCTAGGAGAAGCTACAGTTCTACCACTACCATTAGAACTAGTAGTAGTTGTAGTAGGCATAGCAGCAGGTGTAGAGCTTGTAGTAGGTGCAGCAGCAGGTGCAGCAGAGCCGACTTTAATAGATGCAACGCGTTTTTTAGCTTCTTCTATTTCCGCTTCGGTTTCCGCTAGTAGTGCGATCGCATTTCCTACGGGAGCTTCTTGTCCAGCTTCTACTAAAATAACTGCTAGATAGCCTTCGTTGAAGGATTCTACATCCATGTCGGCTTTATCCGACTCCACTATTACCACTGTTTCCCCTTTGGCAACTTTATCCCCTGGATATTTTGTCCACTCCACAATTTTTCCTTCCGTCATTGTGGAGCTAAGGGCGGGCATAAATATATCATGAATCATAGTGACAGTCTTTCTCTTTTTAACAATAAATTATCTCGGATTCTATTGGCTTTCTGATATTAGCACGCTATCAAGTAGGGGCAATTCATGAATCGCCCCTACAGCTAAGATTTCCTATCTGTCTTCCGCGATTCATCACGCCGTTAAAGTCCCAAGGATGTAGGACTTAACGGCGTGATGAATCGCGGGTTGGCATTTGCACTTTTGACAAATAATCTTTATATATCAGGAGTTTTGTGCGTTATATAATTTCTCTAGAAGGTTTAACCAGCCGTGAAATAAGGACGACGTAGAAAATACCAACTTGATTGGCGCGCCCGCTTAACTAGAATGGTCTTGTACCTTGAAAGACGAATACATGGGTTGCAGCAAGAAACCTGTTGCTGCGTAAAAGTATTCCAGTATCAGGATGAGAGTTTTTTTGTACTCGTGTCTGCGGTAGGGCATATCGTGGACTTAAAACTAAAATGCTTGTGGAATCGGTCTGACGGGGGTATGGCTTTGGTCGTATCTAGTTAAGAGGTTGTGAAGCAAGAATCGTGCGTTAAAATCTTTGATTTAGCGCACGAGTGTCAATCTCTTTGTTACTTACACCTTTTTAGCTATCCAGTATTTACTGACAAAATGACTTTCAGTGCGGATATCGACAAATCCAGCTTTAGCTAAACGCTCCTCTAGATTGTCAGTGCTGTAATGTCTGTAGTAGGGTTCATGGAACAATACAGGGAAGTTATCCATCATTGTCTGGAAGTCGGGAGAGTCTGATACTTGCATCGAGTCACAGATTACCAAAGTTCCACCAGGTTGCAGCATACGATAGCATTCATTAATCACTTCCTGTCTTGCATTGGGTGGTAATTCGTGGAAGAGGAAAACAGAACTAATACTGTGGAAGTAGTTATCGGTGTAGGGTAAGTTTTCTGCATTACCTTGTAGCAGTTGCGGTAATTCCCCAGGAATTTCTGATAAGAGTTCGTTGGCTTTACGGAGATAAGCAGGAGATAAGTCAGTACCAAACAGACGCGCTTTAGGTAAAGCAGAGCGAATCATTCTGAGAGTGCGCCCTGTACCACAAGCAACATCTAGTACTCTGATTTGTGAATCTGAAATATCACTAAAAACTTGTAATCCTTGTTTTAGTGGCTTAAGAATGCGTCTCCGCATCGCATCTGCTGAACCATTAAACAAAAGTTCTACTTGTAAATCATAAAGGTTAGCAGATAAATCACTTAGATAACCGTCGGTTTGATAGTGAAAGTTTTGTAGATAGTAGGAAGGATAGCCTTCTTGATCGATTTCTGGGTCAAATTTCTGATATTCTTTAGTCTGGAATCTTGACCATATTTTGGGTAAATCTAGCCACACTTCAGGGTAATAACGGAAAAAATCTCCCCAGGAGTTATCAAAAAGTAGCTCACTAGGATATACTCCTGCTTGAGCGTCTTGCCAATCTGTTTCTTGTAATTTTTGGACTCTTTCTTGGAGTTTCAGTAGTGTTTCTGGAGATAGGGGTTTAGCTTTACCTTGTCTTTCAGGAACAGCAAGATCAGTGATGCGATCACTGATTGTTTTGTGAGCAACACTGAAGATTTTTTTACTTTCTTGAAATCCTTGATAAGCAAGTTTTGTAAGAGTATCAGGAATAAATTGGTTGATATTAGGAGTAGATTGCATGAATACAGTTAGTGTGGAATTGTATTAATCAAAATGTCCACAACAAAAGCTACTTGTCCGACGTAATTTTAATGACAAGTGAATTTTTATTGTGTTTTGTAAATATTTATATTCTAAGCATAATCAACCAATACTGAGAGCCTTTTGTTACAACTGAGGTTCGATATTATCTCTGGGAACTTCAGGCGATCGCTGTATATTCTGTAAGCGATAACCTGTTTTCTCTATCTGTTTGATGAAGTTATTAGGATCGCTTGGGGGATTTTCTCTTGATCTAGCTTTTAATTCCCGACGCATTTTTTTGAGCTTGGCTTTCTTACCCATATTTTATATATGACTCCTCTTGAGCATCAGTTTTAAATTTTAGATTATCATTTCCAAGAATATGAAGCGAGCAAGTATTAACAACTCAATTCATCACAAAAAGTTAGATTATATTATTATTTATTTAACATAAAACAATAGTCAAAAGAACTTTGGCTAATATTATTATTAATAACTTTTTTTAACCTAGGAAAAATTCCAAATCTTCTCATTAATTGATAAGGAGTATAACCATGTTGTAATAAAAACTTAGTACTTGGTAATTGATCAAATGGAACATCAGGATTAAACCAAATTTCAATCAATACATTTTCAGGCTTATTTTCTGTAAAAATTCTCTTAGCTCCTTTAAGCACTTCGTATTCATGACCTTCCACATCAATTTTGATAAGCTTTATACTTTTTTCCTTGAATTTATCTATCGAATCGAGAGTTACAGCTTTAACAACTTGTGAAGACGATGTAGGATCTATAGATACTGCTCCAGAGCCTGAATTATTAGTTGGGATACGAACATTGATTGAGCAGATAAAATCTGTAACAGCATAATTATACAAATAAACATTTTCTAAATGATTTTCACAAATAGAACTTTTTAACATATCTAAGCAGTTAGAATTAGGCTCAAACCCATGAACCGCTCCATCTTTTTCGACAATTTTGGAAGCAGGGATTGTCTCTGTTCCACAATTAGCACCGATATCAATAAATAAATCTCCCTTTTTTAAAAGTTTTTTAATACACCATGAAATCTTAGGGTCTAAGTCTCCAAATAAATATACCATTGCGCCTATATATTCTCGTGGATTTATGAAAATTATTTGACCATCATAAAGTGATGCACGTAATCGTAAGGGAAGAGATTTCAGGTATTTTTGCACAATGTTTAGAAAAACCAACCATCCACGTCCTTTATAAAATGGATAGTATCTGATGAATTTAAACATAAAGATTTTTTTGTTCGATTATGATATGTATGATTTTAACAAAATAATTGCTAAAAAGGATTACTTTATAAAGCTATAGTTCTATTTTAGGGATATACTGAGCATTAGTTTTAGACAAAGTTTTGATTAAAATATAGAATTTCTCATAGTTATACGGTACATTTAATCCACAATCAACCAGTATATTAATATACTTTACCAGTAAAAGAATTGCTATATCGTAGTCAATTGCAACAAACTAAAAACAACTGCTCCTAAAATTGCAGCAACGGGAAGAGTGATCGCCCAAGCTAAGATAACAGATTTAACAGTCTTCCAACTCACTTGAGTATTTTTCTGCACTAAACCAATACCCACAATGCTACCTACTAAAGCATGAGATGTTGATACGGGTAAGCCAACACGAGAAGCTAATAGAATAGTTGTTGCAGTGGCAATTTCCGCACAAAAACCGCGACTCGGTACAAGAGAAATAATCCCTTCTCCTACAGTAGCTATTACCTTCTTTCCTTGTACTGCTAATCCTGCTACAATCCCCGTACCCCCAATAATTAATATCCAGTAAGGAATAGTAAGATCAGCAACGGGAACAGTATTAGCTTGCCAAACATAATAAATTACTGCCAGAGGCGCGATCGCATTTCCCACATCATTAGAACCGTGACCAAAAGCGACAAAACAAGCACTAATCACCTGAAATTGTGCCATTATCCCTTCTAAAATCGTCTTTTCTGCTTTAAAATCAGTTTTTTGTAGCCTAGTCAACTGATTCCACAGAGTAAAACAGAGAATGACGGAAACAGAAACACCAGTAAAAGAACTAAGATTGTTTTGGGAAAAAGCAAGAGAAGCAAATATAGGTTGTCGCCAAAATTGAGGAAAAACAATAACACCAAAGATTGCTACTACACCACCGCTTAACCAAGGTATCCATTCTTGCAAAGACTTAAGAATATCAGATTGACTAAATAGCCACCGATTTAAAACACTGTAAAAACTGATTGCAACTATACCGCTTAAAATAGGAGTTAATAACCATCCTAAACAAATTATCCCAATACTGTTCCAGTCTATTGCATCTTGACCCATCGCCACCCAACTAAATCCAGTGATTGCACCCACAACTGCATGAGAAGAAGCTACAGGTAAACCAAAACTAGTAGCAATTTGTAACCATAAACCGCAGGAAATTAAGACTGCGATCATCCCTTGAACTAAAATTTGAGGAGTATCAATAAATAGGGTAGGGTTAGCGACTTTTGTAGCTAGAGTCGAGGAAACCTCTCTACCAAAAATAACCGCCCCCGTAAATTCCAAAATTCCTGCAATAATAATAGCTTGAGTTAGGGTTAAGGCTTTTGATCCTACGGAAGTACCCATAGAGTTAGCTACATCGTTAGCTCCCAGATTCCAAGCAGTATAAACAGCGAGAAGGGAAATTAAAACTAGTTGTAATGTCATAAGTTCTAGTTTATCGAACTGCGGAATCTATATTAATTAGAAAATTGTTGAGATGGGGATTGGGGATTGGAGCGTGGTTAGTGGTTATAGGTAAAACCCAAGAGCGCAGATAAAACCTGTTCTCGATATATTGTATCTATCTATCTCATTAATAAATGAGAATTAGTATTAGTTGTTGAATTCTGACATTACGAGTGACTTGCAAAGCTACTTGCTACTTCGTCCATACCCAAAGATCATTTGTTTGAATTTATTTTTTGATAGGTAACAATTTCTTGCAATTAGACTGTTGCTACCTATGAATTTAGTTAAGAGTGAAGTTAAAATAGGAAGAGTTTGATTTAGCGTCATTCCCAAGTTCAGATATCGCTTAGTCCCAGACTAGGCTTTTTTTTCCCCTTATAATCTCTTCCGTATACATTAAGCTTCACTCTACTTGCTTGTTAGGCATTATTTTTCAGTAAATGTTTAACTAGATTGTCTTTCACCATCATCTGACGAAATATCTCTAACAGATACTCTTGAGCTTGTTCTTTGGTTAATCCTTGTACTTGTTCCTTGAGAACTTGTAATTTGAATTGTTGCTCTAAAGTCAATTGTGCCGGTACTTCCATAAGTTCACTCCTTGAGTGTGCGACTAAAACAAAGCTGAAGCTTGGTGCTTCCGCTTTTGCTGTTTTATTTTTAATAAATTTAGCACTTAAACTGATAAAGTGTCCATGTTGTCAAGCTATAAAAAATCTATGTAATAAAATTTAACTATTAGGATTCTGAATCAGAATAATGTTTGGTGTAATTTGATGCGGAAAAAATCAAATAAACTGTTATGTAGCCTTGATCTGGCACAATAATCAATATCTTGATATCTGAAAATAACAAATAGGACTAGAATGGATAAAATCAAAGATGCAATGGAGTTTTTTCAACGTAGTGCGGGTCAATGGCGATCGCAGCGTACTACCCATCACTTACCATTTAGAAGAGCGGAAAGCGGTGGTTCAGATATTAATGTAGAGTATCTCAACCCAGAAGACCCTAGAATTGTGGAAATTTGTCAAATGCACGATACAGATCCTAGAAAGGCGATGGGAGGGGCGTTTGTTAGCTGGGATGGCTCAATGGCGTGGGACAAAGATAATGAAGATCATAAAGGTACAACCGTCTTTGCTCTAATTCCTGATGCTGATAATCCGAGAAAAGGTAAGCTATTAAGAGAAAGAGGCTATGCAGAGATAGTTCCTGTAGCAGGATTATACGAAATGGACTCTGAAGACGGACTAGTCTTAATTACCGAATATGAAACTATGAGTATTGTGGAGCGTTTTTGGTTTGTTAACCCTAATCTAAGGCTTCGTAGTAGCACTGTTCAGAGATTCGGTGGTTTTAATACTGCTACTTTTTGTGCAGAAGCTCGTGTAGTGGAAGAGACGGAAGAGTCTTCCACAGAAGAAACAGCAACCAAGACCTATGCTGTGACTGGTTGGTAATATCAATTCTCACCCATTAGCGGTCGACTTAGGTAATGGGTGAGAATTGATATAAATTTCTCTCCCCCTTATTAAGGGGGATCAAGAGGGATCGAGGGAATATTGTGTCGATTCTGAGTGAGATAGTATCTTGATAATAATCTTGTCTTCCGTCGCGCTTTACTTCGACTGCTATACCAAAAATCCTATAACTTAACTTCAATATCTACCCCAGCAGGTAAATCTAACTTCATCAAAGCGTCAATAGTTTTGGAGGAAGGCTGATAAATATCAATGATTCGACGATGGGTGCGAGTTTCAAAATGTTCCCGAGAGTCTTTATCAACGTGAGGCGATCGCAACACACAATAAATTTTTCTTTTAGTGGGTAGTGGAATTGGACCAATAGCAGTAGCGTTAGTTCTATTTGCCGTATCGACAATTTTCTCACAAGATGTATCCAGTAAGCGTCGGTCAAAAGCTTTCAAGCGAATGCGAATTTTCTGTTGTTGAATAGTTGCCATAATTTTCAGTTGTCAAGGTACGAATCTAGATTTAGACAAAATTAAGGAGTAGATCGAGTCACCAATACTTGGCTCTCAATCTACTCTCGTGTTAGTTCATTCTACGTGCTACTTAATAATCTTAGAGACTACACCAGCACCAATGGTACGACCACCTTCGCGAATTGCAAAACGCATTCCATCTTCAATAGCGATGGGGTTAATGAGTTGTACAGTCATTTTAATGCGATCGCCAGGCATCACCATTTCTACTGCACTACCATCATCAGCAGTGTAGTCAGTGATTGTACCAGTTACGTCAGTAGTACGAACATAGAACTGAGGACGATAGTTCTTGAAGAAAGGAGTGTGACGACCACCTTCTTCTTTAGTTAGAACATATACTTCACCTTCAAACTCAGTATGAGGAGTAATTGAACCTGGTTTTGCTAAAACCATACCGCGTTGGATTGCTTCCTTATCAACACCACGAAGTAATAGACCTACGTTATCCCCTGCCATACCTTCATCTAAAGTTTTCTGGAACATTTCTACCCCAGTAACCGTAGTACTTTGGGTATCTTTGATCCCAACGATTTCGATAGTTTCACCAACTTTAACCTTACCGCGTTCGATACGACCAGTAGCTACAGTACCACGACCAGTAATGGAGAATACGTCTTCTACCGCCATTAAGAAAGGCTTATCAATTTCTCTTTCAGGAGTAGGAATGTAAGAATCAACGTTCTCCATTAATTCGAGAATTTTATCAACCCATTCATTATCTCCGGGATTGATCTCGGGGTTTTCCGTAACAGCTTCTAAAGCTAGTAGAGCAGAACCACAAACAATAGGAATATCATCACCAGGGAAGTCATATTCACTCAATAGTTCACGAATTTCTAATTCTACAAGTTCTAATAGCTCTTCATCATCTACTTGATCTTGTTTGTTCATGAATACTACCAAGCTAGGAACACCTACCTGTTTTGCCAGAAGGATGTGTTCGCGAGTTTGAGGCATAGGTCCATCAGCAGCAGATACCACTAGAATTCCACCGTCCATTTGTGCTGCACCAGTGATCATGTTTTTTACATAGTCAGCATGACCAGGACAGTCCACGTGAGCGTAGTGACGGTTATTAGTTTCATATTCTACGTGAGCAGTATTGATCGTAATACCCCGTGCTTTTTCTTCAGGAGCAGCATCAATTTCATCATATTTTCTAGCTTTTGCTTTACCTTGAGCAGCTAATGTCATAGTAATTGCTGCTGTTAAAGTAGTTTTACCGTGGTCAACGTGACCGATAGTGCCAATGTTAGCGTGATCTTTATTACGTTCAAACTTTGCGCGTGCCATGAATATTTATTCCTTATTGTAATTATGCGTTCCCTTGATTTTTATTAATGATGCCCTCAGCAACATTGCGAGGTACTTCATTATATTCACTAAACTCCATAGAAAATATACCGCGTCCTTGGGTTTTGGAGCGAATATCTGTGGCATAACCAAACATTTCTGCCAAAGGAACTTTAGCAGCTACTTTGGATTGACCATCTTCGGAGTTCATACCTTCGATATTACCGCGACGAGAGTTGAGATCACCCATAACATCCCCCAAAAAATCTTCGGGGACTTCTACTTCGACCTTCATCATCGGTTCTAATAATACAGGAGATGCTTTCTTGACCGCATCTTTGATTGCCATTTTACCAGCAAGCTTGAATGCCATTTCATTGGAATCTACATCATGATAAGAACCGTCTATTAAGGTTACTTTGACATCAATCAAAGGATAACCAGCGATAATTCCAGATTCACAAGCTTCTTTAACTCCTTGTTCCACAGCAGGGATATATTCTCTAGGAATAGCACCCCCCACTATCTTGGAAACAAATTCAAAACCGCTACCAGATTTACCAGGCTCAAGTTGAATTACCGCATGACCATATTGACCCTTACCACCACTTTGTTTAATCCATTTCCCTTCTGCATCGCTGGGTTTGCGGATGGTTTCGCGATAAGCAACTTGAGGTTTTCCTACTGTTGCTTTTACATTAAACTCTCTAAGCATTCTATCTACTAGAATCTCTAGATGAAGTTCTCCCATCCCAGCAATTACAGTCTGGTTGGTTTCAGGATTGGTACTAACGCGAAAAGTAGGGTCTTCATCAGATAGAGCTTGTAGTGCTTTGGATAATTTCTCCACATCACTTTTAGTTTCAGGCTCTACCGCCACAGAAATGACTGGTTCAGGGACAAATAAAGATTCCAAAATAATTGGGTTGTCTCTATCACAAAGAGTATCTCCCGTAGTTGCCAATTTTAAGCCTACAACAGCCCCTAAATCCCCTGCTCTAAGCTCATCTACTTCTATCCTCTCGTTAGACTTAAGAACTACTAAACGGGCAATACGCTCTTTCTTATCTTTGGTAGCGTTATAGATATAACTCCCCTTAGATAAGACTCCTGAATAAACCCTGATGAAAGTCAAACGACCAAACTTATCCGTAGCAATTTTAAAAGCTAGGGCGGAAAATGGCTCTGCGTCATCGGAGTGTCTTTCTGCTTCTGTGCCATCGGGTAAAGTCCCCTTAATCGCTGGCACTTCTGTCGGAGCAGGTAAATAATCTACTACTGCATCCAGAAGTAACTGGACTCCTTTGTTTTTGAATGCAGAACCACAAAGCATAGGCATAATTGAGCCTTGGATTGTGCCTCTACGTAAGGCTGTTTTGATTTCCTCTTCGGTAAACTCCTCTTCCATCATGAATTTTTCTAGGAGTTCTTCGTCTGTTTCAGCTACCGCTTCAACTAACTTGGCACGATACTCTTGTGCTAATTCCTCAAGTTGCTCAGGAATCTCGGTATCCTCAATATCTTCTCCAAGGTCATCCTTGTAAATCTTGGCACGCATTCTGACCAAATCCACAATTCCTTGGAATTCATTTTCGCTACCAATAGGAATTTGAATCGGAACAGGATTGGCTCTTAAACGGTCTTTGATTTGTTCATAGACTTTGAAAAAGTTAGCTCCCGTTCTATCCATTTTATTGACAAAGGCTATACGGGGTACTTGATAGCGGTCTGCCTGTCGCCAAACGGTTTCTGATTGAGGTTGAACCCCACCAACTGAACAAAACACAGCAATCACACCATCAAGCACTCGCATGGAACGCTCTACTTCGATTGTGAAGTCAACGTGACCAGGGGTGTCAATGATATTAATTTTATGTTCTCGCCAACTTGTGCTGATAGCAGCAGCAGTGATTGTAATGCCTCTTTCTTTTTCTTGCTCCATCCAATCTGTGACGGCTGCACCGTCATGGACTTCACCCATCTTGTGAGCAATGCCAGTATAGTAGAGGATTCGCTCAGTTGTTGTTGTCTTACCCGCATCTATATGGGCAGCGATACCAATGTTTCGCACCCTTTCTAGTGGAATGGTTCGTGCCACAGACACCTCCTTATATGTTGAAAAATCAAATGGGAAGTTACTATTTTTTACACTATGTGAAGTACCCATCGATAAATCGAGGGCTTCCTGTTTCCCGCCGATGCCTCCTACAAGCAAGCTTATATTTGGTCGCGGAAGGGGCGATTTCAAGTTAATGATTGGAACACAACAGTTAAATTTACCGGTGTGTCGCCCCTTCGCGTTCAGCGTCCAGAGGTTTTGCTCACAAAACGTGGCACTTACTCTCGCAACAATCTAGTTGTTGCCCAGGCAGACTCCCTGCTTCCCAAGGAGTATATCTTTTTAGTTACAAGACTCTTGCTTTTACCACATCTAAGTTTAGTCTTGGTTGGCTGGTTTTTCTGCTAATTGTCTTTAATCGATCGTTGTTTTAACCTAAAAAAAACAGCTAGCAATTATTTTTTAAGAATTAGTAGCGATAGTGAGCAAAAGCTTTGTTAGCTTCAGCCATACGATGGGTTTCTTCTCTTTTCTTCATCGCGCTTCCTGTCTCGTTAGCTGCATCCATGATTTCGTTAGCTAAACGACTTGCCATGGTTCTACCACCTCTAGAGCGAGAATACTGAATTAACCAGCGTAAAGCCAAAGCTGTTCCTCTGCTTGGTTTCACCTCCATTGGTACTTGATAAGTTGCACCACCAACTCGACGAGCTTTTACCTCGACTAGGGGAGTAAGATTCTTCATTGCTTGCTCGAATACTTCTAGTGGCTCTTTTCCTGTTCTTTCTCCAATGATAGAAAAGGCATCATAGACGATACGGGCTGCAAGGGAATTTTTACCAGATTTCATAACTCGTCTGATAGTCATGTTGACTAAACGGCTATTATATACGGGGTCTGGGGGAACTTGGCGTTTTTTTCTTGTTGAACGACGAGACATAATTTATGCTTATTTTTACTAGATTGTATTTGACCGCGAGAGAGGCTTCCGGCTAGGAAGCATCTCTAATCGCGGTGTTGACACTCAGCGCGATAAATCCACGCAGATTCTTTAATAGGACGGTGAGAATCACGCACCAGAACACTGCTTCGGCTCTACGGTGGCAATTTCCCCTAGACTGCCCGAACTTGGTTCTGAGCTTACTTTCATGGTTTAGATATTGCTAGGGCGTGTTTTCTAGTTTTAGTTCACTACCATTCAAAGCTTTGCTTGTAGAAGCTAGGTCTAGATATTTGACTAGAGCGTCCTGCTACTGGGAGTCTCCCCCAAAATTGAAAGGTTTATGTGATGCAGCTAACTTGTTGTATTTTACTATGTTTCACGGTGGTTAAAACCGCTTCGTTTGTTTCCTCCCCTACCTACATGAGGGTGGTTTCCACAGAAGGGAGGTATTTACAAAGATCTGCTAAAAGCGGAAATTACCCATACTTTTACAGCAGACAAATTGTTGTTTGATCACAAAAAGCAATCTCAGTTAATTTTTTTTTCGTCTAGAATTAATTAAAGAATTTAGTTTGACTGATTTTAGGAGCATGGAAACAGGTTAAAAGCTTACTTACTTAGGACGCTTTGTTCCATACTTGGAACGACCTTGCTTTCTGTCTTTAACCCCAGTTGTATCAAGAGTTCCACGTACAATATGATATCTGACACCAGGTAAGTCTTTTACCCTACCACCACGAATCAAAACTACAGAATGCTCTTGTAAGTTGTGTCCAATACCTGGGATGTAAGCAGTTACTTCAAATCCTGAAGTTAAGCGAACCCTAGCAACTTTTCTGAGAGCAGAATTAGGTTTTTTGGGAGTAGTCGTATATACTCTAGTGCAAACGCCACGACGCTGAGGACATTCTTTTAGGGCAGGGGATTTAGTTTTCTTTTGCAGTTTAGAACGTTCACTGCGAATAAGTTGCTGAATAGTAGGCATAGTTAACTTGTGAGTACAATTAAGTCCTCTTTTTTGAAGGAGTGTCTATAATAGCAGACAAATTCTAATACTATACAATAATTTCCCCTAGTGTCAAGCTGGCACTGGAGCAGTAGTAAATTATTATTAGGTAAAGATTTATTTGATTTGTTCTATTTCTGGTCTATTTCAAAAGACAGACCACATCCACAGGTTTTAGTAGCATGAGGATTTTGGAAGCGAAATCCTCCACCCATTAAATCTTCTGAATAATCTAATTTTGTCCCATCAAGGTAGCCATAGGATTGATTGTCAATTACCAGGGAAATTCCTTCTACCTCAAAGTAAAGATCTGTTTTTTGGTGGCTTAATTCGTTATCTTCTGGTAAATATTCTAATTCTAAAGAATAAAACAAGCCCGAGCAGCCTCCTGTTTGAACTTTCAACCTGAGAAGACTGTCTGGCTTATTACGACTCAATTTCATTCTGGTGATTTCTGCTGCTGCTGACTTGCTAAGGTGGATCATAGATCCTCATCTTGTTAATACCTATTCCTTTAGCAGATCCTACAACAAAATAGTCACCTACTGTGGTTATTTACGAGAGTAATCATCTTGGAAACGAATAATATCATCTTCTCCTAGATATTCACCATTTTGAACTTCTATCAGGACTAATTTAATTACTCCTGGGTTTTCTAGGCGATGACTAGTACACTGGGGAACGTAGGTAGATTGATTACTACTTAAAATCATTTCCTCTTCACCACAAGTGACCTTAGCAGTGCCTGATACTACTATCCAATGTTCGCTGCGGTGATGGTGCATTTGCAGACTGAGACGATGTCCAGGGTTGACTTCAATGCGCTTTATTTTGTAACCTTTTCCTTCTTCTAAAGTTGTGAAAGAACCCCAAGGACGAATTTCTGTAGCAGCAACTTCCAGATTAGCGAGAGACTCAGGTAAGTTGAGTTTTGGTTCTATGGCTAGTGCAGTTGTTTGAGATTGGGACATTTTCTTGATTTTTATCTAGTCTATATACTTAATAAATCTGATTCAGAAGTTTGAATCTAATCTGTAGATTGGTGGAATATTCATTCCTACTTAAGGCAACCATAACAACAAAAATCAAGAAATAGCAGGTCAATAGTCATAAATATTGAGCTTTATATGGAATCTTTATCAAAAAATTCTTATTATGGGTTACGGGTTTACAATTACTTCATCAACCACACTAAATTCTGTACATGATATCTAGGAGCTTGATGACGAATTTCTAGGTTAAGATACAAACAATACAATAATACTCAGTCATTAGATTGGTTTGAAAAAACTGCTTGGGAAGAATATTTAACAAACAATCTGCGAAATTCTGGGATCGGATTGTGTAATTCAAGATACAGTAGGTTACTAATCTGACAAATTTACCTAATGTTTTCGTTATTATATAGGATGCAGCAGATACAATCTCTTATTTAGGGGGGGTTAATACACTTGTACGTTACTAGGGAAGCAGAATTCATCAATAAGTTGTATTAATATAGTACTTATTTTAGTTAATTGAAGACGACTTTAAGAGTAAATAATACATTAGATAAAGTAATTGGGATAAGATTCTATAATCTGCTTTTATTTCAAAATCTACTCCAGAAACCGCTATATTTTGAAGTCTAACAAATAACTAGAATCAGTAAGTATTAACAATTTACCCTGAGATTTTTTTCCGTAACTCAATATATACAACCTATGACAAAAAAAAATATGAATCAAATGAGCAGCAGAAACAACCACAAACAAGCTGAGTCTTCCAAAACATTATCGCCATTTCAGGGACAACGTTGGTTAGTAGAAGAAAGAGATGCTTGTGGTGTGGGATTTATTGCTTATCGGGATGGGAGAGCAAGCCATAAGTTGATAGAACAAGCTTTAAAAGCCTTGGGATGTATGGAACATCGTGGGGGATGCAGTGCAGATCGAGATTCTGGAGATGGCTCGGGAATAATGACTGCAATTCCTCATAACTTGCTGAAGGATTGGTGGGAAAATAAGCAACTAGAGACATTACAACCTGAAGCTTATGGTGTGGGAATGGTATTTTTGCCTCAAGATGAGTCAGAATCTATTGCGGGCAAAAAATTTGTCGAAGAAGTAGTTAGAGGCGAAAATTTAGAGGTTTTGGGTTGGCGTATAGTGCCAGTGAAACCTGAAGTATTGGGAAGACAAGCCAAGGAAAATCTGCCTCAGATCGAGCAGATAATTGTGACATCCCCAGAGGGTTTAACAGGAGATGACTTAGACCATAAATTATATATAGCGCGATCGCGAATAGGCAAGCAGTTATCGGATGATTTTTATATATGTTCTTTCTCTAGTCGCACAATTGTTTATAAAGGAATGGTGCGCTCAGAGGTTTTGGGAGAGTTTTATGAAGACTTAACTAATCCAAAATACGAAACTGCTTTTGTTGTATATCACCGACGCTTCAGTACTAATACAATGCCTAAATGGCCATTCGCTCAACCAATGCGGTTGTTAGGTCATAACGGGGAGATTAATACTTTACTGGGTAACATCAACTGGATGGCAACTAGGGAACAGAATTTAGAAGCTCCTGGCTGGAGTAAGGAAGAACTAGAGGGCTTGACTCCTATTGTGAATACCCATAACAGTGACTCCTATAACTTGGATAGCACTATGGAGTTACTAGTGCGAACAGGGCGGAGCTTACCTGAAGCAGCTATGGTACTAGTGCCAGAAGCTTATAAGAATCAGCCAGATTTACAGCAATATCCTGAAATTACTGATTTTTACGAATACTATAGTGGTTTACAAGAACCTTGGGACGGACCAGCGTTGCTAGTTTATAGCGATGGCAAAACTGTGGGGGCTTGTTTGGATCGTAATGGTCTGCGTCCTGCTCGTTATACTATTACCAAAGATGGTTATGTGGTGGTAGGTTCGGAAACTGGAGTAGTAGAATTACCAGAAAGCGAAATTCTGGAAAAAGGCAGACTGGCTCCTGGAGAAACCATTGTAGTCGATCTTCAGACTCAAGAAATATTACACAATTGGGATATTAAACAAAGAGTTGCACAGCAAAATCCTTATGGGGAGTGGGTACAGCAATATCGTCAGACAATTAAACCCCAAGAGCCTCAGAGTGAGTTGGGATTAGATAGTGATGAGTTACTACGTCAACAAACTGCTTTTGGTTATACCGCAGAAGATGTAGAAATGATTATTCAGTCTATGGCAATTCAAGGGAAAGAGCCTACTTACTGTATGGGGGATGATATTCCTTTGGCGGTACTGTCTGATAAGGCGCGTTTGCTTTATGACTATTTCAAACAAAGATTTGCTCAAGTAACTAATCCTCCTATTGATCCCTTGCGAGAAAGTTTGGTAATGTCCCTTTCTATGCAGTTGGGAGCAAAGGGTAACTTGCTGGATATTAAACCTGAAGATGCTCGCTTACTGAAGTTGGAAAGTCCGATACTCAATGATGTTGAGTTGGAACTGGTGCAGAATTCTGACTTTAAGAGTGAGACTTTGTCTGCTCTATACGAAATTGCTACAGGACCATTAGGTTTAGAAACTGCTATCAAACAACTGTGCGAACAAGCAGCAAAAGCAGTAACAGAGGGTGCAGAAATTTTAATTATCAGCGATCGCCGTTTCCCAGGAATCGGTGTAGAATATAGCTATATTCCCCCTTTGGCTGCGGTGGGTGCAGTACATCACCACTTAATTAAACAAGGCTTGCGCTTAAAAACTTCTTTGATTGTGGATACGGCACAATGTTGGAGTACTCACCATTATGCTTGCTTGGTAGGTTATGGTGCTTCTGCTGTTTGTCCTTATCTGGCTTGGGAAAGTGTCCGTCAGTGGTGGAATAGTCCCAAAACCCAGAAATTGATGGAAAATGGGAAAATTGAGTCGGTTTCTCTAGCACAGGCGCAAAAAAACTATCGTAAAGCGGTAGAAGCTGGTTTACTCAAAATTCTGTCTAAAATGGGAATTTCTTTACTTTCTTCCTATCACGGAGCGGAAATCTTTGAGGCTGTGGGCTTGGGAATGGATTTAGTTAATCTGTGCTTTGTGGGGACAACTTCCCGTTTAGGGGGATTGACTATTGAGGAATTAGCCCAAGAAGTAATGACAATTCATCAAAGAGCTTTTCCTGAATTACAAAGTAAGAAGCTAGAAAACTTTGGCTTTATTGCTTATAGACGGGGTGGAGAATATCACATGAATAGTCCTGAAATGTCTAAAGCTTTGCATCAAGCAGTGCGGAGTAAGCAATATGACCATTACGAACTATACCAACAATACTTAGAAGGTCGCCCCGCAACAGCATTAAGAGATTTATTAGATTTAAAGAGCGGTCGCGAATCTATCCCCTTAGAATCAGTAGAATCCGTAGAATCCATTGTTAAACGCTTCTGTACTGGAGGAATGTCCCTCGGCTCTTTATCTAGAGAAGCTCATGAGACATTGGCGATAGCCATGAACCGTATGGGTGGTAAATCCAACTCGGGAGAAGGGGGAGAAGATATGGTTCGCTTTAAAATCTTAGATGATGTGGATGCAGAAGGGAATTCTGCTACCTTCCCCCATCTCAAAGGTCTTCAAAATGGTGATACTGCTAGCTCTGCTATCAAACAAGTGGCTTCGGGTCGTTTTGGTGTAACTCCAGAATACCTAATGAGTGCAAAACAACTAGAAATTAAAGTCGCCCAAGGTGCAAAACCAGGAGAGGGAGGACAGTTACCAGGAAAAAAAGTTAGTGAATATATTGCTAGCTTGCGTCGCTCTAAACCAGGGGTAACACTGATTTCTCCGCCTCCTCACCACGATATCTACTCTATTGAAGACTTAGCACAATTAATCTACGATTTACACCAGATTAATCCCAAAGCTGGAGTATCGGTAAAACTAGTTGCAGAAATTGGGATCGGGACAATTGGAGCAGGAGTAGCTAAAGCTGGTGCAGATGTAATCCAAATTTCAGGACACGACGGAGGTACTGGCGCATCTCCCCTAAGTTCTATTAAACACGCTGGTCTGCCTTGGGAATTAGGTTTAACTGAAGTACATAGAGTACTACTAGAAAATCAGTTACGAGATCGCGTTGTGTTACGGACTGATGGGGGTTTAAAAACTGGTTGGGATGTTATAATGGCAGCCCTCATGGGTGCAGAAGAATATGGTTTCGGCTCTATTGCCATGATTGCAGAAGGTTGTCGCATGGCACGAGTCTGTCACCTGAATACTTGTCCTGTAGGAGTGGCTACTCAACAAGAAGCTTTACGAGCCAGATTTACAGGTATTCCTGATCATGTAGTTAACTTCTTCTATTTCATTGCCGAAGAAGTGCGATCGCTCCTGGCTAGATTGGGCTATGCCTCTCTCAAAGACATTATCGGTCGTGCTGACTTATTAGTACAAAGAGACAATGTCCAGTTAACCAAAACCCAGGGAATGAACCTAGATTGTTTAATTAACTTACCCGATGTGAAAGCAGATCGCTCTTGGTTAGAACATGGAGACATACATAGTAATGGTGCTGTCCTCGATGATGAACTATTAGCTGATGCAGATATTGCTAACGCCATTAATAACCAAGGTGCAGTTACCAAAGAAATCAAAATAGTTAATACAGACCGTTCCGTAGGAGGTAGAATTGCTGGTGCGATCGCTTCTTTATACGGCAATAGCGGTTTTGAAGGAGAACTTACCTTTAATTTCCACGGTCACGCTGGTCAAAGCTTTGGTGTGTTTAACCTCCCTGGAATGAACCTGATCCTAACAGGAGAAGCTAACGACTATCTAGGGAAAGGAATGCACGGTGGTGAAATCGTAATTAAACCCCCTGCAACTGCAACTTACAACGCTGCGGATAATGTGATTGTGGGGAACACCTGCTTATACGGTGCGACTGGTGGAAGTCTCTATGCTAATGGACGTGCTGGTGAGCGTTTTGCAGTAAGAAATTCTCTTGGTAAAGCCGTTATCGAAGGTGCGGGAGATCACTGCTGTGAATACATGACTGGTGGTGTATTGGTTGTCTTAGGTAAAGTAGGGCGTAATGTAGGTGCAGGAATGACTGGTGGTATTGGTTATTTCCTGGATGAAGATGGCTCTTTCCCGAAAAAAGTTAACCCTGAAATTGTTAAGATTCAACGGATTATTTCTGAAGCTGGAAAACAACAATTAAAATCCATGATTACTGCTCATATCGAGAAAACTGGTAGTAAGAAAGGTCAGGAGATTTTAGATAACTGGGATAGTTATTTAGGCAAATTCTGGCAAGTTGTTCCTCCTTCAGAAGCGGATAATCCTGTAGCTTGTTTGCTAGAAGAGAAGCCTTTGACTTCTGTTTAAATTTTGGGTGTTACTAATTAGGTAATGATATTCGATGTTACGGTAGGGTATGGGCAATGCCAAACCCTACCAATTCAGCAGTAATTAAATTAAAATCATGATCATTTTTGAAGGTTTTTGGGATTTAGGCAAAAAGCCTAATTAATCCGCACCAAGCGAATTTCGGTTCGTTGCTGACGGGGGTCATTGGGAGATATTTCTGATAAAAGTCGAGAAGAACCTTTCCCTTCAGGTATGATTGTATGGTTTAAACCGCGAGCGCGTAAACCCTGAGCTACTACTTGCGCTCTTGCTTCACTCAGTTTGAGATTAGCAGGTTCAGAGGTACTTTTAGAAGTATGACCAATAACAATAACTGCTACTGTCTGTTCATTAAATTCTCCAATTTCTTGGGCTAATTGATCTAGAGTTTGCTGACTTTGATCCGATAGATTTGTCGAACCAAGATCAAATAAAACCTCTCCTCTAACCCGTAAATTACCAATATCTGGTGCTTGCTTGATGGAGCTAGGAGAAATTGTGGGAGTAGGAATTGTGGTTTGTTTACCTGCTAATCGATCAGCTAACACAGGATTATCAGCACGAATCAAACCGATTAAAGTTTCTGTATTACGAGCAGCCTCATTGAGAAATTTAGAGGTAAATAAATCTTGCGGTGTTGAGGGAACTTCATCCATTCTTCCTGTCAAGACTAAAGTCGCAGCTATAGATTGAATTCGTTGTGCTAAAATGCCATCTTCCATCCAATTTTTAGACTCGACAGAGGTAAAAAAATCAATTCCTTTGAGAACTGATACAGCTTGAGAAGAAGACAAATTACCATCTTCGGCAATTTGTTGTTTTAAGTAAGAGGGTTCTCGAACATTACCATCAATTATCCGATAGTAAGCTGTTAAAAATTTGGTGATGGTATCGGGTTGAGATTCGATCAAGCGATCGCTGGCTACAATAACATCAATAATAGATTTAGAAGCATCTTGACTGGAAAGTACTACTGTATAACCTTGCTTTCTGGCTTCACTCACAAAGGGTTCCCAAAGTACTGCAACTGCAACATTTTCTTGAGGATTCTGTAGCAGTTGCCAAGCATCAGAAGCATCTGGAACTTCTTTGATTTTAAAATCTAGTAAGTTAAACGAATCAAATTTAGTATCGAGAACTAGAGCTAAATATTCACTAGGAGTATCTCCTGCATAAGTTAGACTAAATCGATTGCCTTGATTATTGGATTTTTCCACTAGTCTTTTCAAATCAATCAAAGATTTGAGTTCAGGATATTGTGGGGTGTTAAGTACTATCGCATCAGCACCTATGGTACGATCTAGCATACCCACGATTTTACCTTTGGGCTTTTGCTGTAAAAATTGATCGAGGGTAGTAACAAATAAATCTGCTTGATTCTGATTTAATAGATTAGCTCGTTTAGCTTGATCGAATTCATCTTGATAGTTTAGGTTTAATCCTACTTCTTTCAGCTTTTCCTGAAATTTGGCAGCGCGAAAAGTACTGTAGCCACTAAATGTATCTCCTAGAAGAGTGATTTTTTGTAATCTTGCATTAGAATTAGCTCTGTTATTAGTAACTGTTTGATTTTTATTATTTGTGACTAATACTTGATTAATTGCCAAAAATAATCCTCCACCTAAAATTAATAATGACAGTAGAGGTAATAAAAAATTTGATTTTTTAACTGAGTTGTTTTGGGGCTTTAATTGCTGATTTAGCTCTTGTTGTTCAAATTCAGGTTCAGATTCTATCCCTCCTGAATTCAAAGATAGAGGTGTACCACAATATTGACATTTAATACAATCTTTTTCGTTAGCATCATAACCACAATGATGACATACAATGTATTCAGAGCCAATTTCCCGATTTAGCTTATCCATTTTATTAATCAACGCTGATTCAAAAATTGGGTTGGGCAAAGCCAATTACTGTCTCAAAAGCAATTTATTATTGCTATCAATAATTGGCGATATATTCCTATTGGATTAACCAACTAAATAATAAATAAATAGTTGGTTGGCACAATGGTATATTTTCACTGGTATTTTTAATTGCTATTTTAATTTAAGAGCATTATCTGGCGATCCCCGATTTTTTTTTTAAGATTTTTTTTTAATGGTAATGTATTGTATCTTATTGTAAGGTACGAGTGTCTAGGGGATGTCATCAATTTTAAATAGCGATCGCAGACAGAATGATAAAATAGGATAGATGAACTCTTCTGAGTTTATTAACCTGAATACTTTTAGCTTTTTGTCCCAAAAAAGTAAAGTTAAAGCTATTTGATAAGAAGCGAAGATTGGTAGTCCTAAATTACCCTCCTCATCTAGAGCCAAATCGCCCCCCATGCTTTAATTAATTGGTTTTAGTAGGTTGTATAACCTTGCTTTTTGGCTGAAGTAAGACAGGGTTCCCCAAAGTACTGCTACTGCAACATTTTCTTCAGGTTTACTCAGCATTTCCCAAGCATCAGAAGCGTCTGTAACTTCTCGGATTTTAAAATCTCAAATGTTAAACGAATCAAATTCCATTAACCAACTCAATAATTTTAAGGTATTAGTATCTATTTAATCCGCACTAAGCGAATTTCAGTACGTTGCTGACGGGGGTCATCTGGAGGTACTTTTGATAAAGGTAGATAAAAACCTTTGCCTTCAGCAGTAATTTTATGCTTTAAACCGCGATCTCGTAAAGCCTGAGCTACTATTCGCGCTCTTTGTTGGCTGAGTTTGAGATTAGCAGATGCAGAGCCATCTTTAGAAGTATGACCAATAACAACAATACCTACTGTCTGTTCGTTGAATTCCCTAATTTCTTGGGCTAATTTATCTAGAGTTTTCTGACTTTGATTCGATAGAGTTGTCGAACCACCATCAAATAAAACCTCTCCTTTAACTTGCAAGTTACCAATATCTGATGTTTTCTGAATCTGGTTGGCGGAAATTTTGGGCATAGGAATCGTTACATAGTTCCCTGCTAATCGCTCCGCTAAATCAGGATTATCAGCACGAATCAAACTGATTAAAGTTTCTGTACTACTAGCAGCCTCATTGACAAATTGAGAGGTAAATAAATCTTGCGGTTGGGATGGAACTTGATTCATTCTTCCTGTCAAGACTAAAGTTGCAGCTATAGATCGAATTCGTTGTGCTAAAGTGCCATCTTCCATCCAATTTTTAGCTTCGATGGAGGTAAAAAAATCAATTCCTTTGAGAACCGACATAGCTTGAGGAGGGGACAAATTCCCATCTTTGGCAATTTGTTGTTTTAGGTAAGAGGGTTCTCTAAAATTACTATCTATTACTCGATAGTAGGCTGCTAAAAATTTGGTGATGATATCGGGTTGAGATTCGATCAAGCGATCGCTGGCTACAATAACATCAATCATAGATTTAGGAGCATCTTGACTGGAAAGTACTACTGTATAGCCTTGGTTTCTAGCTTCGGTAACATAGGGTTCCCAAAGCACTGCTACTGCAACATTTTCTTGGGGGTTCTGTAGTATTTCCCAAGCATCAGAAGCATCCGCTACTTCTTGGAGCTTAAAATCTGAGAGGTTAAACGAATCAAATTTAGTATCAAGAACTAGAGCTAAATATTCACTAGGAGTATCTCTTGCATAAGCTAGACTAAATTCTTCTATTTTGGTTCTGTGTTGTTTAACTAGTCTTTTCAAATCAATCAAGGATTTGAGTTCAGGATATTGTGGGGTATTAAGTACTATAGCATCAGCACCTATGGTACGATCTAGCATCCCCACGATTTTACCTTGAGGCTTTTGCTGTAAAAATTGATCGAGGGTAGTGACCAATAAATCCGCTTGATTCTGATTTAATAGACTAGCTCGTTTAGCTTGATCGAATTCATCTTGATAGTTTAGGTTTAATCCTAATTCTTTCAGCTTTTCCTGAAATTTGGCAGCGCGAAAAGTACTGTAGCCACTAAAGGTATCTCCTAAAAGAGTTATTTTTTGTAATTTTTGACTATGATTACTTTGGCTATGGGAAACTATTTGTTGTTTATTATTTGTGAATAAAACCTCATTAAGAGATAACAACAATCCTCCCCCAGCAATTAATAATAATAGAGGTGAGATTAATCTTGATGGTTTAAGGGAGCGTTTTTGGGAGACTAATTGCAGTTTTTTGGGAGATTCAATTACAGTTAAGGTCACAGATAAGGGATGACCACATATTTCACATTTAGTCAAATCTTTTTCATTAGCTTCATAGCTACAATTGCTACATACGATGTATTCAGAACTATATTTCTGATTCAGTTTTTTCATTATTTAGTTGTTGGTTTTGTAATGCTAATTATTGTTAATTTTATCGAGTTTATTGCAGGATAGTAATTAATAGAATTCAAGAACTTAAAGCCAAGGCTTGACGACAAGATTTAGTGTAAATTTTAATGGCGATCGGTCTGACAAAAGTAACTATTTTTTCTTTCAGAAGTTCTTGAGAAATTGAAGAAGCAGTACCCCATTGATTAAGAAAATGACCAGTTTGCTTTTCAAATTGATTTCTTAACTCATAAAAATCAACTTCGTTGGCAATATGAACTAAAAGAGAAGGTAATAAAGCGGGCTGTAAAGGATTTTGTTCCGCGAACCAAACTTGTAAATCTTCCAGCAATTTATTAGTTGAGGTCAATGATTTACAATACATTTTTATTTGCTCAACTAACTGGGTAACTAGTTGGTGTGCAAAGTGATAAATTTGCGCTTTTACTCTAAATTGATATGTTAATTTAATTGCTTTCCATGCTGATTCCCAATTTTCGATTCGATTCTTTTTGTCTGTATCTAATTTAGAAGACAATTTATTATAGGCACGCCTAGCAGAATTTTGTTTAAATAGGTACTTTTGCTTCACCCTATAGTATTCTTCAGCAGCATCTTGCAAGGAATATTCTAATTCTTCTAAAAGATTGAGTAGTGGTTTAGTACCTGCTTTCTGCCATAATCGAGTCAGATAATAACGTATTTTATTTACGGTGTGGCTGCGTAAAAATTTAACTTTTGCTGATAACTGCATTAAAGAAGTAGAAAAATGAGGAACTCCAGGGGACTGAAACCATTTCTCGATCGTATTAGCTGCTGTCTCTAGTTCCGTTTTTGAGTATGTCAGTTGAGGTGAAGTCTGCCGTGCTTGTAAATTTTCAATTTTTAATAACAGCCCTGAAGTTAAAGTTGTATTTTTGGCCGTTTTTTCTAAAAACGCTATTATCTTACTATTCTTGTCACTGTGTTTGACTCCCAAGTCTTCTATGATATCTGCTGCTGAAACTGATTCTCCTATAGGTTGCTTACACCATTGAAACAGTAGTTCTCTGGCTAAACAAGAAGTTAAGGGAGCTAATTTGAAGTGTGGGAGTTTTGGTAGTGAGTTATTGAATTTTTGTTCTTCGCGCCGAGTATTGCTCATAACGATTAATTAGCATTAATTGGTTGAGTTATGCTTGAGGAAAAATTCTAGTTTGGAGAAAGAAGGCAAGATAGTAATTGAGGATACAATTTCACTGGGAAAAATTGATTCAAAAACTATTAAGAACTAGATAAATTTAAAACCATTACTACCTATTGTAAAAAAAGTTACAGATTTTGGTTTAACATTTTTAGAAGTTATTAGTCAAATTTAATCATATCCCACACTAAAGCTGGCTCCACTTCTGTTTCATCTTTAATTAGATAGCAATCTAAGAGATTAAAATGACCATGTTATTTAAGTTACTAAGCCTTTAGGTGCTTTCCCCGTTATACCCATAAGTGTAAAAGTGGGAGAATGTCAAGAGATGATGAAACGTAGATTTCATCTACTTTTGCCAGGAAAATGTCACATCTCTTTAAGATATTTCCCAATTATCCCTTAGTCTAGGAAGATACACTATAGGGTATTGTATGGCTCGTCAGATTTGGCAGACTTAAGTATTTATCTTCATTTTATGAGTCTAATAACTTTTGTATTTTTGGTAGGGGGCTTTATCCTTTTGGTAGTGGGTGCGGAATTATTAGTTAAAGGAGCATCGATTCTAGCTGGAATATTGGGAATATCGCCTCTGATAATTGGGCTGACTATCGTTGCTTATGGTACTAGCGCACCAGAAATGGCAGTAAGTGTGATGTCTAGTTTTGCAGGACAACCAGATATTGCTATTGGTAATGCTGTTGGGAGTAATATCCTCAATATTTTACTGATTCTAGGTTTATCTGCGGTCGTAACTCCTTTAGTTGTCAGCAGACAGATAATTCGTTCTGATGTACCAATTATGATTGGGGTGTCAGTTTTACTGTTTATCTTTGGACTGGATGGAAAAGTCAATCGAGTCGATGGAATTATTTTGTTTATTGGTGCGGTGGCATACACTTTCTCCCTAATTTATCAGAGTAGGAGGCAAGAGGATAGTTTTAGTAACGATGAATTTGTGGCAGAGTATGCTTTTTCTGGGAATAGTTCCCTTTTGGTGCTAGGGAAAAATATATTACTTATTCTTGTTGGTGCAGCTTTATTAGTATTGGGTTCTCGTTTTTTAGTGAATTCTGCAACTGAAATTGCTAGGGCTTTGGGTATAAGTGAATTGATGATTGGCTTGACTGTTGTCTCTTTTGGTACATCTCTCCCTGAATTGGCTACTTCTCTGGTTGCGAGTATTCGTGGTGAGCGAGATATTGCGGTAGGAAATGTGCTGGGAAGTAATATTTTTAATATTTTGGCAGTTTTAGGATTAGCTGGGATAGTTGCACCTAATGGCATTAATGTTTCTGCTACAGCGATCGCCTTTGATATTCCTGTGGCGATCGCTGTAGCTTTTGCTTGTCTGCCGATTTTTTATTCTGGTAGTCGTATTAATCGTTGGGAGGGATTCTTGTTTATTTTTTATTATCTAACTTATACTGGCTATTTAATTTTAGATGCAGTTAATCACAATAGTTTGCCTATTTACAATACAGTGATGTTATTTTTTGTAATTCCCTTAACTGCTATCACCCTAATTACAACTGCTTTACAAGAGCGAAATTCTAGAAGAAAAATTTAAACTAATTTGTCAGGTAAACATGGAGAAAAGTGGAACAAAATAGATTGGTCATAGGTCAACTAATAAAGGATGTAATACAAAAATTATGATTCCCTAGTTACTAAAATTAGTATAAATGCGAGTAATTTATGAAGCGAAAAATTAGTTTTATTAGTACTGTGAGTATTCTAGCCAGTTTGTTGGGTTCGGCTTGTGTTTCTGCTCAACAGATAGCTACTAACATTACTTTAGACCATAAGTTCAATCCTAACCCCCTAGTTTTAGATGGGATCGCTGGAGGAAAATTAAAAGCTACAGAAATTGCCCACACCTCAGAAACTGCAACTGGTTATTGTGATGGGTATGTCAATCGTCAACCCAATTACATTCTAGTTTTACGAGATTTCTTTGACTTTCTCAAAATAGAAGTAGAAAGTAACAACGATGCAACTATCTTAGTGCAAGGACCAGGGGGTGTTTGGTGTAATGATGACTCTGAGACTACTAACCCAGTTATAGAAGGTCAGTGGCAACAAGGTCGCTATAAAATTTGGATTGGTACCTACGAGGAAAATTCTACTAATAATTATCAGGTTATAATTACTGAGTAACAAAACTTTAATTTTCGCCTTTGGTTGAGAGATTTTTGGAACGATATAAAACAGGCACTATAAATAAACCGATACCCAAACCAGTAAGATAACCGAATATGGTGACAACTACATTGTTGTATTCCCACAAGTTAAGGATTTGAGCGAGCATTTCTACAGGATAAGCAAAAGTTAAGCTAGTTGCGATCGCTGCTCCTACAAGGCGATATTGATGTAACCAATAAAAACCCCTTCCTTGATTGCTAGCATACAAAAATCTAGTAGTTAGTAAAGCTAAAAGCAGTCCATAGCAACGCATACATACTGCCATAAGATGGGGAGATGTTAGCATTAAGCCCATTTCTGGTTGAGGACAAACATGACCACCCATAAAATAGATTATCTTAGCAATTATCCCCAAGGGAAACAGTCCAGTTGCAGCCAAAAAAGGTGCTGCAACTGGACCACTCAATAAAGCAATAAGAATGATATCTGAGATTAGCTTTCGCCAGTGAATTGGTTGATTGATAGATAATAAGTTTGGTGATGATATTTTAAACATAGTTAAGTAAAAAGGATTTTTTAACCTAGATCTGCTAAATCCAGCCAATTTATTATAGACTCTCATAGTAAAAATCCGTGAAGACGGATTTTGTTTGTATAGCATTATTGCCAAGCACCAAGCTTATCTAAAAGGAGGAGAATACAACAAACCGCCATTTGTCCACAGTTCATTTAAACCTCTATCTAAATCAAAAGGCTGACCAATATTGCGCTCATAAACTTCACTATAATTACCCACATTTTTAATAACTCTAGCTGCAAAATCATTAGGTAATCCCATATCTTCTCCTAGATTACCTTCTTGCCCTAAAAAGCGTCTAATTTGAGGGTCTTCAGAATTCTCAAAACTAGCAATATTCTCAGAACTAATGCCAAACTCCTCTCCTTGAATTAAAGCATATATAATCCATTTCACTGCATCGAACCATCTAGCATCACCATTGGCGACTAGCGCGCCTAAAGGTTCTTTCGAGATTACTGCTCCTAATACCTCATGCTCGTCAGGATTGCCTAAAACTACCCGTCTAGCAATTAATTGAGAGCGATCGCTACTAACAGCCTCACATCTACCCTGTTCATAAGCAGCAAAAACAGCATCAGTATCTTCAAAAACCACTGGTTGATAATTGACTCCTAGTTTACGCATCCTATCTGCGAAGTTTTGCTCATTGGTTGTTCCAGCTAAAACACATACAGACTTACCCTCCATATCTTGGAGTGCTTGAATACCACTAGCTTTAGTAACCATAACTCCCTGACCATCATAAAAAGTAGTAGGAGCAAACTCCATACCCACAGAAGTATCACGACTAATCGTCCAAGTAGTGTTACGACTCAGTAAATCTACTTCCCCCGACTGAACTGCGGTAAAACGTTCCTGTGCACTGAGATCACGATATTCTACTTTTGATGGGTCATCAAACAAACCAGAAGCTACAGCGCGACAAATATCCACATCCATCCCCGAATATTCGCCATTTTGATTAACAAAACTAAATCCAGGTAATTGTCCATTAACACCACAGATTAGATTACCGCGACTTTTAATCGTATCTAAACGACTGGTGGTTGCAGTAGAATTACCTACTTCTCCTCCTCCACAAGCAGCCAAAGAGAAAGCCAGGAATCCCCCTAACAGGCTAGAAACCCAAAATTTAGTATCAAGCATTTTAGACATTCTTGTTTATTAGTATTTATGAACTAAAGTAATTGACTATAAAGTACTCTAGCATAGTTGTCTTCTCGCATTCATCTCACGCTGAGGATTTCCGAGTACAGACGTGAGGCTTCTGCGAGATTAAGCTAATTCACCAAAAATAGCCAATAGCTATGAGTAATACTGCATCAACATTCAGATTTATATTTAACCATAGAACAACCAGTAACCCCTTGTTATCGCTAAACTAAATCTAATTAACCAAATCATAATGTTGGGTTTATGAAACTATGAGTGATGCCACTAACTGTAACTCTTGGGACTGGTTTTATCCCCGTCAAACTCAAGATAGTGAACTACTCCAGCAATTAGGATTTATTCCTGGTTTGAAAGACTTTTTGATGTTGCGTCAAGTACACGCTTTAGAACACGCAACAGTTTGGGTACTCAGCAGTCTAGACAAAAGTAAAACCCCAACAGAAGATAACGAGACTATCGGAGGACTATCTACAGAAAAAGGTTTCTTTCTCTACGGGGATATTAATCCTCTCAAACTGAGACAAGCAGTAAGAATCGCTTTAACCCGTCTTCAACGAGGGGATTGGGATTTAGCATTACATCCTCGCTGTGGGACAAACTCTTCTGTCGCCATAGCATTAACCACAGGAATGGTTGTGACAACTCACTTACTACTACCACGAGAACCCATTGGACAACTATTAGGAATGAGTTTAGCTACGATGACAGCTTCCTATTTCGCACCAGAAATTGGGATGTCCGTGCAAAAATACATCACAACCGCCATCCCTTTCAATCTCAAAATCGAAGAAATCGCTCAAACTGTTGATACGTGGGGACGTTCTGCCCATTTTGTCCGATTACAATGGCAAAATTTGCAATAAAACTTAAAATTATCACCGCTAAGTTGCTATCCAATAGTATTTTGTTATTTAAAGTCATTTAATCAAAAAAAAAATATGGCAATCAAACGCGGTTCTAAAGTAAGAATTCTTCGTAAAGAGTCATACTGGTACAAAGATGTTGGTACTGTTGCTAGCGTCGATCAAAGTGGTATTCGCTACCCTGTAATCGTTCGTTTTGACAGAGTCAACTACACTGGCTTTAGTGGTAGTCCCACTGGAGTTAACACTAATAACTTTGCTGAGTCTGAGTTAGAAGAAGTTAAGTAACCTAAACAGAGCAAGTGATAGGCTATTTTTAGGAACTTAATTACCGAAGGATAGTCATAACTTTGCCAGAGTTACCAGAAGTAGAAACAGTCCGCAGAGGACTTGATAAATTAACAACTAAACAAACAATTGAGGGTGGGGAAGTGTTACTCCAAAGGACTCTTGCTTACCCTCTTTCTAGTACCGAATTTTTTTTATATCTAGTAGGAAACTCTATTGCTTCTTGGGACAGAAGAGGTAAATATCTTATTGCAAGATTATCTTCTGGAGGTTGGTTGGGTGTGCATCTCCGTATGACTGGTCAACTGCTGTGGGTTAATCAAGATACCCCTCTACAAAAGCACACTCGCATTCGTCTTTTTTTTCCTGATAGTCAAGAACTACGGTTTGTTGATACTCGCACCTTTGGAAAGTTTTGGTTAGTACCTCCTGAAGTTGCACCCGAAACCATTATTACAGGCTTACAAAAGTTAGGTTTAGAACCCTTTGAGCCAAAGTTTACTCCCGATTATCTAGCTCAGAAAATCAATAAACGTCGTCGCCCCATTAAAACCCTACTGCTAGAGCAAAATATAATAGCAGGTATGGGTAATATCTATGCAGATGAAGCTTTGTTTAAAAGTGGAATTAAGCCTGATGTCTTGGGTACAGATTTGAAAGAGACTCAAATTCAAAAACTCCACAGTACCATAGTAGAAGTGTTGCAAACTGCAATTGATAAAGGTGGTACAACTTTTAGTGATTTCTTAAACCTGTTAGGAGTAAATGGCAATTACGGGGATACTGCCTGGGTATATGGAAGAAAAGGCGAGCCTTGCAAAGTATGCCAGACTCCTATCGAAAAAATTAAATTATCTGGGCGTTCTTGCCATTTTTGCCCTTCTTGTCAGAGTGAGACCAATTAATCATATTTTGTAGAATACATCCGTGAACAGAAAGGGAATGGCGACACTTGAATTTCCTAACAGTGCGCCTTCCCCAATCCCTAATCCCGGAGATAGTTAACGGTTGATAGTTCGTTTAACAACAAGAAAACCCATACCCAATACTAATAGACTTACCCTCAAATCTGATTCAGGTATAGATGTAGTGGATAATCTAACATCATCAAAATTTACTTCTAAACCATTATTCTCTAAGGTATTCAACACCTACTAAAAACCTATACAATCTTATATATACAGGGTCGGGACCGGTGACTTCCCATTAATACTATTTGATTGGCTACTGGCAATAGAATGGCAATTAAGCCGTCTCATCAATATCCCTACTGACAAGATTACCCTGGGGTTTTCGTCCAACCAAAAAGGTGTCTTATTAAGTAAGACTATG
>JASJCP010000092.1 GCA_030065935.1 Xenococcaceae cyanobacterium MO_167.B27 | reverse complement strand
GGCGTCTCCCCTGTCATAAACATCGTTGGCGATGTCTCTATATTCTACACCTATTGAGTTAACGTACCAAAATACTTACACATTTTTGAGAACAATGTATAAGTCTGTATAAGAAAATTCCTGCTATAAGTCAACAGGTTTGACTACCTCAAAAGAGATGTCCTGTACTGGCGTACATCTTCTGGATGTACCGAGGCTTCAGTTCCGACCCCCAAAGAACTATATTTTATTTGGTTACAAAGCTTATGTTTTATCTACTTCAAGCTAAGTTACTCACTCCTCAAGCATTGATTAACTCTATTGAGTTAGCAGTTTTAGCGTTTCTAGCTTGCGCTATATGGGAGAGTTCGTAAACTGCGACTAATCTCTTCTTTTCTGGCAACCCACAACCTGAGTATATACTTTTTTTTCTTTCTGGTTTGTATAGTTAAACCCTGCGCTCGTTCTCATCCGTGGAAAGGGGGCTTCTATATACAATATTTATCCGATAAGCACCGACAACTTGACAATCAAAAAAGCCCCCTAAATCCCCTGAACGGAGCAGGTATTCCCACTCGTACTATAAGCAGGGCTATTTCATTATTTAGAATGAAATAGCCCTGTAGTTTAAATTGTTAACTCTTGCCTAGAAGTTCCGATGGTAATAGGGCTGTTTGTGGAATCCTTACGAACTGGAATTATTGGCTGAGGCATAAGCATGAGCTAATAAAAATTTGTAAATCTATCATTGCTTATCGTCTTAAATCTGATAGCTTTATTAGAAAAGGAAGACCATGAATTGTCAATGAATAACGAAAATCAAGAACCAATTATACAACCCAATCCAAGTCTTTCACTAAATGAATTTATATCTAAGCTTGGACATATTTTTATCATTAGTATTTTATTGCTTTTGATTTTTGTAAGTTCTCCAATGCGTCTTAATAAGAATCTATGTTTGAATCCTGTTTATATTTCAGTAGAAGGCATAAGAAACAACCAGTATAACTGTGAAAACAACACTAAAAACCCCCAGCTAGAATCCTTACAAAAAGATAGTGTTCCTGGTCAAATAATTCTCGAACAACTTAAGAAAGCTAATCAAGAAATTGAGGCTGAAATTCAACAAGAAATTTCTTGGTTTCAATTAAAGTATTCTTTAGTAGGAGTCTTGTTTCTTGGCTTTTTTGTCAATGTATTTTTAGGTAGAGATGTTTTGTTAGTCAAAGAAAATAAAGAGCAAAACACCAAACAAATTCAATCCCATATTCAACCTATTCAGCAAATAGACAAGGCTATTAAATCTCCCGCTACATCTTTGATACTTGCAATAAGTACAATTATTGCACTTACAATTGATATGCAAACAAGAACTGGTAGAATTATTACAAATCAGTTAGGAACTTGGATTAGTGAAGTTATCGAACCACTTGTTAAACAATACGGGTTTATTAGCTGGGAAACATTTTTGAGAATCTCATCCGGATTCCATTCAAGTACACAATATTTAATGATTAGTTCGGTCAATCGTTATTGGATAACTATAATTTTGTATTTACTTTATCTTTATGCTACTTGGTCTTCTAATCGAGATCACATTAATAATCAGATTAAAGCTCAATTTGAGAGAAATTTTTATCTTTTATTGATTGGATTGTTTTCTGTATTTGGAACTTTATTTGTATGCGCTTTATCCTATCATTATGTGCCACCCAATTTTGAGGTTATACCTTTTGCCCCTATTAGTATCTTCATTCCAGATAATCAAATTACTTATCAACACCCATCACTAACTATTCCAGTTTATACGGGATTATTTTTGGTTGTGGTTGTTGAATCAATAACTTTTATAAAACTCCAGCAATCTATTGCTTTGTTACAGCAGAAAAATAAGAAAGAAAAAAATAACCGAAAAATTAGGCTGATCCGTCCATTGCTACGGATTGTAAAAAATTGGTGGTCTATACGTCTATTTCTATGGACTGTATTTTTGGTTACTGCTTTTGGTTTAAGCTCTAGCTTGATATAAATTTAGAATGAAATAGCCCTGCTTTATAAGACTTTTCCTCAATAAATTTTTCTTGATATGGCTTAATTTTTTGAGGTAATTTAGTTGCTAATTGTTCTATATTTTCAATATTATTTGAATCTTGCTCCATCTTTGTGTCTGACTCAGATGAAGGAAGTACAAAATATTCCTCTTCCATTATCTAAACACAACCCCAACCAGGCTATCATCTGATTTTTTAATCAAGATTTTACTACCTTGTTAAAAGTGTAAGAAATAGGTATAAAATGCAGCCATTTTTGACAATTAACCTTAGATATTAGCGATCGCGTACAATCAATACTATGAAACATTGGGATTTTACTACACCACCAGAGTCGGAAATTGCAGATCGTCAAGTAGCTAATGAAGGTACTCATCTAGAAGGAAAGCGCGTCGCACTGTTAATAACTGGTAGCATTGCAGCAATGAAAGCTCCCTTAATTGCTCGTAGTCTGCGTCGTCAGGGTGGGGATGTAGTAGCTTTTGCTTCCCCTGAAGCTCTCCGTTACACTACCATTGAAGCATTGGAATGGAGTACTACTAATCCTGTTGTTACTAAGCTTACTTCAGCAGCAGAACATCTTAGTGATGAACACCCTTTTTCGGCTTATGTAGTTGCTCCTGCTACTTACAACACTATTAATAAAATCAGTTGCGGTATCGCAGATGGTGTAGTTACTTCTGCTGTAGCTTCTGCTTTAGGAAGGATGGAAAGGGGTAACACTCAGGTGTTAATTGCTCCTACAATGCACGGTAGCTTACACAATTCTATTTTGACTGCATCTTTACACAAGTTACAAACAATGGGAGTAAAAATTATTCCCCCGACTGTAGATTATGGTAAAAACTTACTGCCTCCTGAATCAACTATCGTAGCAGAAGTAGCCAGAAGTGTGACTCAGTCTTCTTTAAAAGATATTCCGATTCTAGTTACTGGTGGTACAACTCCTGTACCCATTGACAATGTGCGTCGTATCACTAATCGTTTTACAGGCAGGTTAGGAGGATATATTGCAGAAGAATTGTATCTGAGAGGAGCAGAAGTTAAACTAATTTGTGGACAAGGGGGTTATACTGCTCCTGAGTATCTTCCTCATCATGTTATTCAAACTTACAGCGAATATAAAACGACGGTAATAGCAGAATTATCCACCAGCAACTATAAATATGGTATCTTTTCGGCTGCGGTAGCTGATTACAAACCAGATAAGGTTTTTTCTGGAAAAATCCCCAGTGGTGGTACATTACAAACTATTAATCTTGTTCCTACTGCTAAAGTTATTGCGGAGGTTAGAGATAAATTTCCCGATCTATACATGGTGACTTTTAAGTATCAAGAAAATATCAACCATGAACAATTGATGGCTATAGCTAATACTAGATTACAACAAGGTTATCAGATGGTAGTAGCAAATCGAGGGGAAGAAACAGGAGAAAAAGGAGAGCAAGTAGCTTATTTAGTAACTAAAAATTATCGGGAAATAAAAGCCGTTGGTAAGAAAGAAATTGCTAAGGCGATCGCTAATTCTTTGGAAATAAGATAATCATGTCTAATTCAGAACCAATAAAACTTGAATACTGGTACTCCAGAGATTTAGAACAACGGAAAAATTGGTATTCTAATGTTGCAGAAAATTACAACAAAGCTAGACCTTTATACCCTCAAGAACTAATTAATCGTGTAGTTGAGTTGGCTCAATTATCATCAGATTCCACTATCTTAGAAATTGGTTGTGGTAGTGGTCAAGCTACTAGAGGCTTTGCTCCTGTAGGCTTATCTATGGTGTGTTTAGAACCAAGTTTTGAAGCGTCTCAATTAGCTAAAAAAAATTGTCTCTCTTATCCTGGTGTAACTATTAACAATACTTCCTTGGAAGAGTGGGAATTACAAACAGGCAAATTTGATGCAGTTTTAGCTGCTAACGCTTGGCATTGGCTACCCCCTGAAGTTTCTTATCCAAAATCAGCACAAGCTTTAAAAACAGGAGGAAATTTAATTGTACTGTGGAATATGTCTCCTAATCCTAGTTACGAAATCTATCAAGAACTAGATAAAGTTTATCAATTGCACGCACCTCATTTATCCCGTTACGAAACTCCTCAAGACCAAGAAAATATCTTGCAAAATTTAGGATATAAAATCACAGATTCACAATACTTTTGTGATTTACAATCAGAACATTTTTTACAAGAGGTAACTTACACAATAGATGATTATCTTTTGCTGTTACAGACATTCTCTCCTTATCTAGAATTACCATCATCTAAAAGAGAGCTATTATTTTCAGAATTAAAGAAAACTCTAGAAAAGCATAGCAATGAATCTCTCACTGTTTCCTATCTTTCCGCTTTTGATCTTGCTAAAGTCAACAAAAGGATGAGGGATGACGGATGAGGAGAGAAGGATGAGGAATAAAAATGTCAGTATTGTAGTACAGTTCTTCCAAGAGATGTAGTAGCAGCAAAAGTAATATTATCCCTCATGTATGGCTGTGGGTTGAGGATCAGTGAGGTTATTGTTTTAACTTGGAATGATTTAAGACCTCACTTAGACGGAGGTAAATGAACCTGACGGGGTGACAACACAGTCAAAGGTACGGCAGGGCGAGCTTTTTACACGATAACCTGCTGAAAAGATAAATTCATTTATCTTTATTTCATAACGAGGAATTAGGATTTAAAGATGATTTTGAGCAAAATATTGCTCAAATCATCTAGCGATCGCAATACCAGAAAGCCCGCCCTGCCTAACTTATAGGTTGCTTGTCACCCCGTCAGTAAATGAACTGTCTTTGGTAAAGGCAGTAAAACTAGGGTTGTGCTTATTCCCCCTAAGTTGTGGCATTAGTTAAAGGAATTTGAGAAGTTTAACCGAGTCAATCAATATTGTTTTGTCTCTCGTAATGAAAACAAGATGGAGCGCAATAAAAAATCTACTTAAAGTTGGGTAAACTTATGCAGACGTAAGCCAAGCGCACTAGCATTACTAGGTATTATTGGAGTATGCTTACTTTTGCCGTCTATCTTCCTTTTCACCCCTCTATCATCTCCCACCCCTCTATAATCTCCCAACCCTCTATAATCTCCCCTACGAGGGGAGATACAACTGAGTCCCTCCTGAAAGGAGGGATTTAGGGAGGTGGGGAGATACAACTGAGTCCCTCCTGAAAGGAGGGATTTAGGGAGGTGGGGAGATACAATCGTGTCCCTCCTTGTAGGAGGGATTATAGGGAGGTGAACTCTGGATAGACGGCTTGACCCCAAACCTGACTCTCACATTAAAGAAACTGTGCCGATCTGTAGTTCACAGGATGATTAAGAGAGCTTGTAAACGGGCTGGTATTGATGAGAGAACATCATCTCACTGGTTAAGGCATTCCCATGCTAGTCATAGTCTAGAAGCTGGTTGTAATTTGAGACTGTTACAGCAATCATTAGGTCATGCTAGTGTGACCACTACTGAAAGATATCTCCATATAAGTCCTGATGCTGGTAGCAGTCAGTTTATTGATTTTTAATGTCACTACACTTGATATATATTGATCAAATTGCATCTATTCGCTAATCTTTAAATAAACTGTACTTAATTGCTCAATAAATTATGCACTTAATATTAAAAATAATACTAACAGTAGTAATTAATAGTTTACTTTTGGGATTAATTGTAAATTTTATCCACACTGCATTTTTACCAGGGCTATTTCATTCTCAAAAGCCAGAGAATAAATTCTCTGTCTAAGAATATTAAGTCCGTTTAAACGGACTTGGGCTTTAAGCCAAGAAATTCATTTCTTGGTTGATTATAGTCAGAATGAAATAGCCCTGCATTTTTACAAGATTGGGTTGAAAGTATTTTACAAAAAAGAAAAATTATATATTCATTTATTAGTATATTAATCAGCGTATTTTTTTCTCTATTGATAAATATTGATGCTTCTCCTACTTCAACTGAAGAATTCGATTTTTATTTTGGATATGTAGAAGATGCTTATCCAATTTCTTCTAAAGACACTGGTTTGTTTAAAGGCTATTGTACAGAGCTAGAGAAATACTTACAAGAAGAAAAAAAATACAGGTTTAACTCTATAATTATCAATCCTATTGACCGTTTTAAACAAACAGATAAATACGAGAATAAATTACCTAAAAAATTAGCTATTGATTGTGGTCCAAATACTATCACACCTAACAGAAGTCAAAAGTTAGAAGGAATTGGAGAATTTTCTAAGCCATTCTTTGACACTGGATCATCTATCTTAATTAATTCTAAAGCTATAGATAATCTAAAAACTGGAAAATATGGAACATATGAAAATCAAGATATATCAGTATTTACAATAAACAGTGATACTTTTTTTCAAAATATAAAGTTAGGAGTTCTTGAATACACTACTACCCAAAATATTATTAATAATATATATCCTTCATTGAATATTAAAAAGTTGGATAAAATTAATAAACTTTTTAAAAGTTTATCTCATGAAGATATCGATGGATATATATCAGACAGAATAATTTTAGAGGATTATAAAAGAAGAAATACTGATAAGCAAACATATACAATCATCCCAGAAAATGAATGGTTAACGGGACTTAGACAATTTTTTCCCATCAAAAAGGGGTGAAAGCCTTGCCAGACGCTGATTTTACATCTTCGATGTAAAATCAGCTGAAACCCAGCTATATTAAGGATCTAGCTATTTTGATGTAAAACTATTGATATATAAGGCTTTCACCCCTTTTTGAACCTGTGTTTTTGTCTAAGTCCCGTTAAGTTATGAAGAATATGGAATTGTTATCTATAATCCTGATAGTAATAAAACAAATAATTTAAAAAAAGAAGTTGATGAATGGCTAGGGAATCATCCTTTTTATGGTTATCTTAAGAATTTACAGCGTGATTGACGGCAAGTAAAAACTCTGGATAAATTTCTAAGTTTCATGGTATTTATTATTTTATTAAATTTTCTATCAACCTTAATTTAGCTGAAAAAAGTTGCGTAATTATCAGCTATTTTTTCTATTTTTTTCCTGAATAATATGTTATACCAAATCCTGTTTACATAGTATTCTCATCCTTATAGTCTGAGACTTTACTTGTATAGCATCAGGTTTTAACCTGTCAGCTATAAGTGTCTTTTGATAATCGGATTTGGTATTATTTGTCAGTGTAATTACCTAAAGTTTGTCTTAGTTTTGTTAAACTATTGAAGATTTACAGAAATCAAACTATTTACTAGGACAAATGGCTATTATCTTTTCAAGATAATAGTGTTTAAGTTATCTGAATATCTATTATTTATAGGGGATTACTTAAATAATATCCCTGTTTAATTCGTAGAAAAGTAATTTTTAAATTAGCAGGATAAACCAGGCAATTTAATCTAAATTACTATTGTTCAAAATATTACATAATATGGAAATAAGATGGGATATTATGTTTAATTATTGATGAAATATTTAAGATTAAAACAAGTTTATATTTACAGTTTTTCCAACTCATATCCATGAGGATATGTTCACATATACTTTATAAAATATTTACGTATTTTTTCGAATTGATTATTAATAGTTTTTGAACCATAATAATCTACAAATATATGGAAACTTTGCCAAATTTTAGGTGTATGTTTCTAATCTTAATGTTTTTATATACAGATAGTTGGGTTTTAGTTAAATTATGATTGATCTTAAATTTAATTATGATTTCGATACAGAAGGCTTTTTTAGTGGTGTCGAAGGAGAGGCAAGACGAGAAACCTTAGAACAAGCTGCTAGTTTTTATGAAAATTTTATTACAGATAATCTATCAGCAATAACTTCAGGTTTAGAAAGTACCGATATCGGTGGCAATAATGGTTTCAATACTTGGACAGCAAGTTTTTTTAATCCGGCAACAGGAAATATAGAAACAATTACAGATCTAAATGTCGATGCGAACACTATCATTATCTATGCTGGCGGACGAGATATCAGTTCTCTAGGTAAAGGAGGTTCAGGTGGTTGGAGTGTGACTGGCTCGTCAGACTTTAGAAATCTGATAAAAGGGCGGGGTCAAACAGGAGCATTAACAAACCCTGCTACTGATGTTGGTATATGGGGTGGTTCTATCACTTTCGACACTGATATAGTCATTGGTTCGACTACCTACGACTGGCACAATACTACCGATTTAGAGGGATTAGACTTTAATGAATTTGATTTCTTATCTGTTGCTATTCACGAATTAGCTCATGTCTTAGGCTTTGGTAGCTCCTCTTGGGCAAATCAAATTGGCGATACCAATTTTACAGGTGCTAACGCATTAGCAGTATATCAAGCAGAAACTGACCCTAATGCAACTTCTATCCCTTTACAAAGTGGCAGTCTGAGTCACTGGGCTAACGGAACTACCAGCCTAACCTTAACAGGAGAGAGTCAAGAAGTGGCATTAGACCCTAGCATCTTTAATGGTCAAAGGAAGCTATTAACAAATTTAGATTATGCAGGGTTACAAGATATTGGCTGGGAATTTGATTTTAGTTCTCTCGATCTCGATCTTGTCTTGAGCGGAACAGAAAATGACGATACTTTAACTGGTCAAAGTGGTGATGATAGTCTAATTGGCTTAGAAGGAAATGACCAACTGCTTGGGGGTGATGGTAATGATACTCTTAAAGGCAGGAATGGTGCTGATAGCCTTTATGGTCAAGGTAATAATGACCGACTGTTCGGGGGTAATGGTAACGATACTCTTAAAGGCGGGAATGGTGCTGATAGCCTTTATGGTCAAGGTAATAATGACCGACTGTTCGGGGGTAACGGTAACGATACTCTCAGAGGGGACGCAGGAAGCGATCTCTTAAGCGGAAATAATGGTGCAGATTTACTTCTAGGAGGTGAAGGAAATGATACTCTTCTAGGAGGAACAGGAAGAGATACTCTCCAAGGTGGCAATGGTAATGACCGTTTAATTGGTGGTGCAAATACTGATGTGCTATTTGGTAATGGAGGTAGTGATATTTTTGTGATTGAACAAGTAGCTAGTAAGGATCGTATTGTAATTCGAGATTATACTGATGGTGTAGATGTTTTAGGTTTAGCTGATGGTTTGATATTTGACGATCTCACTATTAGCAACAATGTTGCTAATACAGCTACCTTAATCCAAGAAACCAGCACTAATAATATTTTAGCCGTGCTTTCTGGGATTGATTCTACTGTAATTGATAGTGGTGATTTTATTGATATATAGGGAACAGGGAATAGTAACCAAGCTCAGAGCTAATTAACCGTTGATAAATATAAAGCTCTAGGAGCAAGGCTATTTTCCAATACAAAAACGGCTAAATATACGGTCTAAAACTGACTCGGTTACTTCTTCTCCTGTAATTTCTCCTAATGCTTGAATAGCTCCTCTCAGGTCGATTGTCCAAAAATCTAGAGGTAAATTACTATTAATTGTTTCTTGTACTTGCTCTAGAGAAACTTTGGCTCTAGTAAGAGTTGCTGCTTGTCTTTGATTAATGGCAATGTCTAAATTAGCAGCAGTGATATTTCCTGTTTTAACTGATTCCAAGATAGCAGTTTCTAAGTCTTCTATTCCTTGATTTTTGGCAGCAGCAGTCTTTACAGTAGTAGTTATTTCCGTGGGATATTTTATAACTTCTGCGGTCGCAAGATCGGTTTTGTTAATAACTAAAATTAGGGGACGATGCTTGACTTGAGCATAAATTAAATTGTCTGCTTCTGTCCAACCTGCTGTAGCATCTATAGTTAATAAGATTAAATCTGCTGATTCAGCTGCATTACGCGATCGCTCTACCCCAATTTTCTCTACTGTATCGGAAGTATCCCTAATTCCTGCTGTATCTAAAACTTGTATCGGAATTCCTCCTACTACTAGGGTAGATTCGATCACATCTCTGGTTGTACCAGGTAAATCTGTGACAATAGCGCGATCGCTACGACTCCAAGCATTCAATAAACTTGATTTTCCCACATTAGGACGACCTACAATGGCTATTTTTAACCCACTCCTGAGTAATTCTCCTCGCTCTGCGGTTGCTAGTATTTGAGTTACTCTTTCTAAGACTGCTTGTAATTGAGTGCGAATTAGATTTTCATCTAAGGGTGGTAAGTCATCTTCAAAATCGATTCTGGCTTCTACTTCTGCCAGAATATCTAAACAAGTATGGCGCAATTCTTGGATAGGTTGAGCTAGTTTTCCTTGTAACCCTGCTAAGGCGACTTGAGAAGCTGCTGAAGATTGTGCGGAGACTATTTCTGCAATACTTTCTGCTTGAGTTAAGTCAATCCTACCATTGAGAAAGGCTCTGAGGGTAAATTCTCCTGGTTGAGCTAGTTTTGCACCTTGTTCAATACATAATTGTAAGACTTGCTGTACAGGAATAATCCCCCCGTGACAGTGAAACTCTACTACATCTTCGCGAGTATAAGACCTTGGTGCAAGCATCAGCAACATTAAAGCTTCGTCAATGAGTTGTTGGGTGTCAGGGTGACGAATATATCCGTAAAGAATGCGATGAGATTCCCAAGTTTGTTTTCCTGGTGCGTTAAATAGTCTTTTGGCGATCGCTATAGCGGTTTCTCCCGACAATCGCACAATTCCAATACTACCTTGTTGGGCTACTATAGCAGTAGCTATCGCTACTATAGTTTCTCCTTGAATCTTAGACATTAAGTATATTTGCTAGTTTTTTTTGACAAGAGTGCTTTTCGTTAAACCTAATTCTTGTGTAGTATGGAACAAGTAAGTATTAAGTACAGTGAGTCCGCGAAGATCCACGAATGAGCAAATTGTATCAAGAAGATAGTTCGGGTTTGTCGGCAAAATTCACCCCGAAAGAGCGCGGATATCACAGTAGATTTAAGTATTGGTTAGCTAAGAGGTATCGTGGATTTTACCGACGTTTGTTAAGGTTGAGGGGAAACCATGTTGCGATCGCCAGAGGTTTTGCAGTAGGAGTTTTTGCGGGTTGTTTTCCTTTTTTTGGATTTCAAACTTTGATCGGCATTATTTTAGCTACTTTTGTGCGAGGTAGTAAAGTTACTGCTGCTCTTGGGACTTGGATTAGTAATCCCATTACTTATATTCCCCTATTCATGCTGAATTTTAAAGTAGGAAAATTACTTCTGGGAGTAGAAAGTATATCGAGTAAAGAGGTAGATTTAGAATCTCTTTCTTCCCTGATGGAGTCGGGGTATATTTTTGCTGTTACTCTGTTAGTAGGATGTGTTGTGGTAGGGGCGATCGCTAGCATTCTGGCTTATTTTCTAAGCTTGTATATTTTTCAGCGTTTAAAGCGCAAACGAACTAGATTTAGCAAGAAATAGTCTATTAAAATAACTAAGAGCTTTCACTCAATTTTTATCAGTAATGATCGAAAAAAGATTACCAGGGCAATTTTGGATTATTGCTGCAATTGCTTTCATTAATTCCATTAGTTTTACTATCATTATTCCTTTACTTTATCCCTATGCTAAACAATTTTCTTTAACTGATTTCCAAGCCAGTCTTTTAATTACTGCTTATGCCATATCACAGTTTTTAGGAACTCCAGTATTAGGAAGATTCTCAGATAGAATGGGCAGAAAACCCATTTTAATTATAAGTTTATTAGGAACAGTATTAGCTAATATATTAGCAAGTATTAGTAATACTGCATTGCTATTATATACGGCTCGAATTCTTGATGGTTTAACAGGAGGAAATAACTCCGTAGCTACTGCTGTTATTAGCGATATCACTCCTCCCGAACAACGTGCTAAAGCCTTTGGTATTTTTGCTGCAATTATTCGTTTAGGTTTTGTAGTAGGACCAGTTTTAAGTTATTTAGCACAACAATTACCTACGTTACCAGGTATTTCTCCTTTAGGAATGAGTTTTGTAGTAGGGGCTGCTATCGCTTTATTTGCTGTAATTATAACCATCTTTTTCTTACCAGAAACTTTACCAGAATCAGCCCCAAAAAGCTTTCAATTAAGTTGGCAAGATTTTGAATTTAGTAAAATAGCTAAATCAGCAACTAAACCCAAATTAGGCAAATTATTTATTCTGACTTTCCTAAGTGGTGTAACCTTTACGATTTTTACTTTTGCTTTCCAGCCTTTCTTTCTTAATATCTTAAACCGTAATTCTGGGGAATTAGCGATCGCATTTTCTGTAGTGGGAATGTTAGGCTTTATCTCTCAAGTTTTGGCTTTAGAACCACTGCGATCTAGATTTAATCTAGTTAATATTTTAGCAATGACATTATTTATTAGAGGAGTCAGTTTTTTATTAATGCCAACTTTTCCTACTATTACAGCTTTTGCTATTATCCTCACTCTATTTAGTTTAGTTAATGCCTTTCCGATGCCATTAATTCAATCTGTTTTGTCCTTAAACAGTAATCAACAAGAGCAAGGAGAGATACTAGGAATTAACGCATCATATCTAAGTATCTCTAATGCTTTTGGTCCTTTTATTTCTGGCTTACTTGTCAGTTTAGGTTACAAATTACCTTTGTGGTTAACAGGAATTTTAACTATAGCAACAGCATGGTTTGCTTTTAGCCTCAAATCAGAATTTCAATGCTATAAAAAGGTAAATAAGTAGCCCGCGCAAGGCTTCCCCTCTGACTATACTAAACTTTTACACGAGATTTTCGAGGACGAATTTTGTTCAACTCGACTCCTGCTAAAGCTCTTTTTAAAGGCATAGTTCGGAGTCTGCCATCTTGAGTGTTAGCTTGATAAACTTTATTCCCAGTAACATCTAATGCTGTTAACCAACCACTGTTGTGGTGATAAGCTCCTGTCTCAATTCCTAACCAACCATTACCTACTGCTATCTGCCCTGGCTTAACTCCTGGTAAAGTAAAAGTAATAGTATGTCCCGTGATAATTAATTTATCAGCAAAATAGGGTTCTGGAATAGAGTGGAACTCTTCTCTAATCCAACAAAACTGCTCGGAATTTTGTTCTGATAGAGGCATTAGAGGCGAAAGACCTGCATGAACTAGCCAAACATCTCCCAGGTCTAAATATAACGGCAGACCTTTCATCCAATCAATATGTTCTTGGGGAATCTTGCTGTTATAACTAGCAACCGTAGCATGACCACCACTATAAAGCCATCCTTGATACAGTTCGACTGAAACTTGTCCATTGCCAACCACATCTAGTAGCATTTTTTCGTGATTGCCCAAAATACAGTTAAACTGATTGTTGATGACGAAATCTACTACTTTCGCACTTTTAGGTCCTCGATCAATTAAATCACCCAAAAAGTACACTTGATCGTTAGTATTAGGGGAAATAGATTCCATTAAGGCAATTAGAGTATCGTAATGTCCGTGGACATCACCAATAATAATTCGGCGATGGTTCGTCATGGTTGGTTTTTTTAACTGTTCCCGATGATTATTAATTATTACGTTTAGTTTGACTAAGGTATGTATTTACTGTTCCCCATTACTAACTTTTAATTAGCAATTATGGGAATTTTGTGCTATTTGATTTAGAGGTAATAATTGCATATTATCAACAATTATAAACAAATATTTCTTTATATTTACTTAATAGTCGCAGTCGGGAGCAATTAAATAATGTCTTCTTCTACTGGTATCACCATTAAAATCTTGCAACAGCCTACAAAAGCGATCTGGCTAGAACAAGCAATCAATAATTTAGATACCATTCTTCTAGATCATTCCCATTGCGAGCGTAAAGCAGCAGGGGTAGCTATTAACATGATGTTTCGCTATCCTTCTTATACTAGCTTAGTCCGTAAGTTAACTGCGCTCGCCAAAGAAGAATTAGAACATTTTGAACAGGTTAATCAATGGCTAGAAAGAAAGGGAATTCCTCTAGCACCCCTCAATTCTCCTCCCTATGGAGCGAAACTCAAAGCACAAATTCGTCATCAAGAGCCAGATCGGCTGTTAGATTCTTTGTTAGTCTCGGCATTAATTGAGGCTCGTTCTCACGAAAGACTAGGCTTATTAGGCTCACATTGTCCCGATCCTGAACTAGCTAAATTTTATCGTAGTTTAATGGCATCAGAAGCCCGTCACTATGGTATTTATTGGGTCTTGGCTACTAATTACAGCGATCGCACTTCTGTGGATAGTCGTTTAGAAGAGTTATCTGCTATAGAAAGTGAAATCCTCTCTACTACCTATCATGAGCCAAGGATACACAGTTAAAGAAGGAGTCAGGAGTAATTAAGCCAAACGACAGTAGCAGCCTAATAAATAGCACCCAGAAAGTTGATAACACCTTGATCGTAACGAGTAGCGATCGCTTTTTTCTAAATAACTTCATCCACAGAACCCATTAGTTACTAACGCCAAATTTTTTTGGTCAAAGCACGGCTTAAATTCCAACACCAAGCCATAGCTATTAATCTCAAAGGCAATAATGATGTAGGCTCTGGGACAGTAGAAGTGGGTTCAAACCCAGATTCGAGAGTCTCTAGTACGAAGTCCGCTATAATTTTATGAGTCGCTGTAGTGGGATGAATGAAGTCCCAAAAAATCTTCTCATTTGGATTATTGCAAGAAGATAAATCAGCAAGACCAGTAGTTAAAGGATCTCCCTGTAAACAAGATTCAGAAACTAAACCAGTAAAACCAAAATCTGTTGGGTTAGCAAGAATAGGCTCAAATAGGACATTAACATCTAAGGAAACAATTTCTATGTCTGGAAGCAAATTTAATTTTGCAAAAGCAGCATCGAGAAACCTATTATGTTCCTCTGTTCTTTGGGTAAGTATAGAAGCAGCAATGGGTGGGTTAGGTGATAAGGCACGTGGTGTTGTGCCTAAATCTGGTAGTTTCGGTACAAGAAAATTGCGTGCCCCAAGGCTGTAGAGAATTTCCACCGCTTGAGTAAGATTACTAACAGATTCTTGAGGGTTAGCATCTAAGACAATTTGATAATCGTTCGCGCCTCCCCAAATAATATAAAGAGCATCTGGATCTGCTGGCTTATTGGCTTGGAAAAGGTCGGCTGCAAAAACATTAACCTGAGTAAGTATCCCAGGAATAAGTTCTCCAGTTTCTCCAGCACCAAAGAATCCTGTTTGCGCTCCACCAAAGGCAAAGTTAACGCTATTGTCTATAGTTGCTCCATCAAAATTGAAGTTAATTCCTGGTTGGGGAAATAGGGTAATAGGACTTGGTATTAGTTCTGTGGATGGGATTAAATCCAGTTCTAGTTCTTGTGCCAAAAAATCCACCCAAACTAAACCATCGGCAAACCGCCCATCAGTATTATACGGAGGCACTGGCGGTACAATAGGAATGTCTTGACCCAAAAGTGAGGTAAATGGTTGTACTGCTTGAGTAACGTTAAATATATTACCTGGGTCTGAAAGGCTGTCACCAAAAACATATGCTTTGCTAAAACTTAGTGCTTGCGCTTCGGTAGCAACTGCGAAAGGCACTAAGGAAAGTAGTGCTATTGATAATAATTTATGGCTCATTGTCCAAGGTGTTCGTTACTCTATGTTGAAATTCTTTGTGCTGGCTTTTGAGTCTTCAGTTTTAGGTGTTATAGTCGATGCTATTATCCCAAGAAACATTGATTAGTTTTTTAAAGTTTGTATTAAGATTGTATGTCTAAATAGTGAACGAATGATCTTTGCTGTTCAATATCTTCATTGTCTGCTGTCAATTTCTTTGAATCTATAGAGCGATCGCTTTTTTCTAATTGATGACACGCCCTAATAAGTAATAAGTAATCACAATCAATCCCCAATCCCCAAATGAATCAGTTTTATCAAGGTTTCTTAATTCGAGATTGGCAAAGGTGCGATCGCAATTTAGCAGCTAATGTAATTCGTCAAGTTTTAGCAGAATATGGTTTACCTTGGCAACCAGAAACAGCAGATCGGGATGTAATGGAGGTGGAATCTGCTTATCTCCAACCAGGGGGAGAATTTTGGGTAGTAGAGTTTCAAACCAAAGTAGTAGGAACTGCTGCTTATTACCCTATCTCAAAAGGTAACAAAGCTGTAGAAATCCGCAAGATGTATTTATTACCTGAAGTGAGGGGAAAAGGTTTAGGTAAGTATTTATTACAACGATTAGAAACCACCATTGGGAATCGCGGTTTTCAGGAAATTTGGATTGAAACAGCTTCCATACTCAAAGAAGCAGTACTTTTGTATGAAAAATATGGCTATGAACCTGCTACAGAAGTAGAAACCCAAAGATGTGATTTAGCTTACGTCAAGAAATTATAAAAAAAATTTCAAAATCAGCTTTTACTTAGACAAACTTAATATCAAATTTGCAAACATTATCATGAAACTTGTTAGTCTAGGAGAGACGACCCTAGGGTTAGATAACTAAAATTCGTTATGACCAGGATACAGAAGAAAAAATCTACTATTGAAGAATTTAAAATCTTATTAACGGTAATAGCAGTTTTCTGGGTTATAGAAATTGTTGATTTTTTAATATTTGACGGACAATTAGACAGGTTTGGCATTCGACCTCATAGTATTAGTGGTTTGCGAGGTCTTGTATTTGCCCCTTTCCTTCATGGTGGATTTCCTCATCTAATAGCCAATACGATTCCCTTTATCACTTTAGGTTGGTTAACGATGATTCAGGAGACTAGCGATTTTTATCTTGTCTCTATCATCACTGCTATTGTCGGAGGTGCAGGAGTTTGGTTACTGGGAAGTCCCAACTCTATACACATTGGTGCAAGTATTCTGATCTACGGCTATTTAGGCTTTTTGCTATTAAGGGGTTACTTCCAAAAAAATCTCCCTTCTATAATTTTGTCTATTGTCGTCTTTTTCCTGTACGGGGGTTTGATTTTTGGGATTTTCCCTTCTCGTATTGGAGTTTCTTGGGAAGGACATCTTTTTGGGTTTCTCGGGGGTGCAATTGCTGCTTGGGCAATTTCCCGAGAGAAGAAGTTTTATGGGTAGTTAATAAAACATAGTAATTCGTGGGTAATCGGAGTTAATCTGACTACCCCAGACCTCACAAGGGTAGGTTTTGTTCACTAGATAGTAAAGCTCGACGCACCAGACAGGTCAACACGGAGAATTTTTGAGCCACCAACAAGTGTATTTTTATACATCTAAAACTAAGTTTTCTACTTAATTAGAGTGTTTACTCGCCCTTTTGTTAAAAACCTACCCTTATAAGCCCTCTATCCCCCTAATAGGGTAGGGCTATTTCAAAGTGAGATAAGTTAACGATTTTAAATTTTAGGGAGGTGGGGATTTAGGGAAATGGGGAAATAAACTTAAATTAGCTGATTTTTGCCTTAATTTAGTCTTGATTTTTTTGAGAATTATTCTGGTAGCTCGACTTAAATGAGCAAAAATTCGTTGATTAACAAAAACTATGATTCCATTAATATGCCTGAAAAATCTCAATATTTAGCTCAAAATATCCCCGCTCTCCCCAATCTATCTTTTACAAGAATGAAACAGCCCTGCCCTAATAGGGGGGAAGACAAAGGAAAATTTTTTTATATTAGAGGGGTAGCAAGAGGTGGTGAAGCCAAACCAGTAGATATAGTGTAAGACTAAGCCTTTTTCCCTCTACTGAACCAAGGTTTTTTGTATGGGGGGAGAGAGAAAAAAAAGAACAAGAAAGACACACACCAAAAAAAAGAAGGGCGTGTGTTTAAGGAATTGGCATTGTATTATCAGAGATCAGCAGATCTAAAATTGGTTGTTGGCTCAGACAAAGCCAATGACAACTGAATAAATCTGGTTGTTGTCCTCTGAGGCTAGCAAGGGCGGGTGCTGCGGGGAAAGGCCATAAGCGGTCAAAAACAATTTCATTACTGTACAAACTAAATTGCACCAGATAGACGGATGGGGGTGCAGATAGAGAATCTAACAGTTTATATGCCAAATTATGAAGGGTTTGACGATGTTTATCGGGAAATTCTACGGGTTGCTCATAGGAGTTAGGCATTTCTCCTTCTCCGATAATTGCACCATAGATTATACCTTTATTAGTTAGGATAGCTGGTAGCCAGAGATGACCTAACCAAGAGTCTCCCACACTAGTTTTAATTCCGAGATTTCTTTCTACCCACTTTCTTCTAGCAGTAATATCTTTACAAGCCTGATAAATTTTTTTGGCAGGAAAGTTAAAATATTCAGGTAATTGTATGGTTAGGGGACAATAGATAGTATGGGGTGCATGACCATTGGCTCTGTTGATTTTAGACCATAAAGCACCCACAGAGGTAATTTCTACTGTTGTTTCAGAAGAATAGTTAATTATGCCTTTTTTGAGGGCTTTGACCATTCTTTCAGTCACGGGAGACGCAGAAGTTACTTGTCCTTGCTCATTCACTTCAGCGTTGATAATGATTAAAACTTTTTCCATTCCCCTTTCAAAATTAATTGTAAGACGTTACTAACGCGGTAGTCCTGGTAATGTTTACTCTCCCCTTCGGGACTAAAGTCAAAAGATAGTTATTCGTTGTTAGTTGTTTGTTGGTAACTCACTAACCTTTGATCGCTAACCACTAACTACTGACCACTAACTATGTTCCTTCTGGCTTTTTGACGGGCAATACCATGCCCTGCTTGTGACTTTTCAATTTCGGTATATGCTAAACAACATAGATTACTATTCTAACTATCTTTATATATTATGACAGAGGTTATTTCAGGAGTTACTCTTCATTACAAAAGTTAGTTGAATTAATGGTAATGAATTTAGTTTAATTGCTTTTGCCTATTCCTGGTGAATCGATTGTGAGTATCAGGCATTATTTTTTTTTGGTTGTCGAGCCAGAAACTTAACCAAGACTAATATAGCATCCCTTCTTAGATGCTATATTTTCGCAATAATATAATAGGTGATTTAGGTATAGCGTTTCTGTTGATACTCCCTGGTTAAAATCTTGGATTTAAGACTACTATTCTTGCTTCACACCCTCTTGACTAGTAGCTAAGAACTCTTACCGAGTCCACAAGCTCATTGGTTTTGAGAACAGTAGACTATGGAATTAGGTTTAAATCCTAACTCAGGGTAAGACTACTCTAAATAAATGATTGTTTAAAAAATTAACTAATGGATTTACTCGAATATCAAGCTAAAGAACTCTTCCACAAAATAGGAATCCCTGTTTTACCTTCCCAAACTATCAAAGAGCCAAGGGAACTGAAACAGCTACAAATTCCCTATCCTGTCGTTTTAAAGTCTCAAGTGAAGGCTGGAGGTAGGGGTAAAGCAGGAGGTATTAAGTTTGTTGGGAATACTATAGATGCGATCGCAGCAGCTAGAAATATCTTTAATTTATCTATTTTAGGCGAATATCCGAAAGTTATCCTGGCAGAAGCTCAATATGATGTCCAAGAAGAGTTATTTCTAGCTGTGGTTTTAGATTATAAACTTAAGCTTCCTGTCTTACTAGGTTCTGCCAAAGGGGGTATGGATGTATCTCTATTACTGGATAGTCTGCAACAAGTGGTTGTTACCACAGAATTTTCTCCTTTCTATGCTCGTCGTTTAGTAGCTAAAATGGGGCTTTCAGGAGAATTAATCCAGTCTGTTAGCAAAATAATAGTTAAAATGTACCGCATTTTTCAGGAAACAGATTTGGATTTTGTGGAGATCAATCCTCTAGGAGTTAATGCTAAAGGAAAATTGATGGCATTAGATGGAAAAATTAAAATTAACGACTATGGTTTAATTAGACATGCAGAAATTTCTTCTTTGATGGCTCTTAATAATTTATCTTTCATGTCCGAAGAACAAATTAGTCTCAATTATGGTTCTAAGTTTCCCTTACAGTGGCTAGATTGGCAAGATGACAAAGGCAAAATTGCTATTGTTGCTAATAATCCAGACTTGGTAACACTATGTTGGGATTTGATTCGTCAAAATAAGGAAAAGCCAGCTTGTGGTGTGATTTTACCCAAGGAAGTAGCACAATTAAATGGCGCGGAAAACTTGTGTATAAAATTGCAGCAAGCTTTAGAAGAATTACACAATATCCCCAGATTAAAGGTGATAATTCTTAATATTTGGGCATCTCCTTCTATTAACGATAAAATTGCTCAAAAGATTTTGGATTACTACAGAAGTGTTGAAAAACCCCTTAATCCAAGAGATGATGAGCGATCGCTCATTGCTAAAAGTCAAGAAGAATCTACTATCTTACTGCAAACCTCACCAGGGATTAAACTGGTTGTTCGTCTAGCTGATCCTAAGATTGATCGCTTTAGAAAAAAATCAGATTCTGAATTACTCTATTGGACAAACAATCTCAAAGATGCTGTGAATCAAGCTATCTCCTGGGTTAAGTCGAAGTAAAGCAAGTTGGCGGAGATCACTTTTAACCTACAAAGAATCTATGAATTGGATACTTCAAGAACCCATTATCATACAAGGAATTACTGAACCAGGAGTTGCTAATTATGTAGCTAAAATGAGAGCCTATGGGACAAAGATAGTTGCAGGAGTTGCTACCCGAAAGCAGGAAACAGTAATAAAGGATATTCCTCTGTATCATCTTGTAGAAGATATTATCAAGGAATTGGGGGAAGTAAAAACTAGTTTGATTTTTGTCGCTCCCGATCAAGTTTTAGATGCAGCTAGAGAGGCGATAGCTGCTGGGCTGCATTACTTGATTATTGTAACTACGGGAGTTCCTCCTTTAGACATGATTCGTCTCCTACAAGAAAAGCCAAAGGATACATTGATTTTGGGTTCGGGAAGTTCTGGTATTTTAGTACCGAAAAAAGCTTGCTTAGGAATAGTACAACCTGAATATTTTATGCTTGGTTCTGTAGCATTAATTAGTGATAGTGAATTTTTGACTTATGAAGTAGCTTGGGAGTTAAATAACCAAGAAATCGGACAATCAATAGTGGTTGATTTGGGTAATGACCCGATTTTGGGTTCAAATTTGCCTGAATGGTTAACTTTTTGCGATCAAGATAGTGAGACAGAAGCGATAGTTTTAATTCAACAAGTTAAAGATATCGAAAAATTTGCCGTTGATTTAGCTAAAACTAAAATTAGTAAACCAATTGTGACTTATATTGTAGGGTTACAAACACCCCAAGAAAGAGTATTGCAGAATGCTACCAACATAGTGGATAGTTATATTTCTACATCTATTCCATCCCAAAATTCTCATAAAAAGATTATTAGTAGTCTGAAAAAAGCAGGAATTAAAATCGCCCAAACTCCAGCAGAAATTCCCACCATAATTAGCAATATTAATTGTCGAAAAAAGCGATAAGGGATAAGACATAAGGGATAAGGGATTAAGAATGAAGGATCAAGGATGATGAAGTAATAAGTAATAAGTAATAATCAACCCCCCAGTCCCCCCAGTCTCCTCACTCCTCTCACCGAAGGTGCGCGTTCGGTGAAGGGCGACGAAGTCTAGCGACCCCTCATAATTCATCCTTTCCACAATCCTAGTCTTGTTGATGGGAAAATTGGTAAGCACCAAAAAAGCTTAAAGCGATCGCAAACCCGCAAAGAATTGGAATTGAATACCAAGGAAAGGAAGATAAAGGTAAATAAGCAGCAGCCCTTAACCCACTAGTGGTATAAGTTAGCGGTAAGCAATAAACTATTACTTTCAGAATCGAGGGTAAATTAGTAGGATCGAAAAATGTTCCTCCCAAAAATGACATAGGAACAATGAGAAAGTTGTTATATAAACTTACGCTTTCTAGAGATTTAACTCTTAAGCCAATAATTACTCCTAAACCTGCAAAGACAGAGCAATTTAGAATCAGTAAACTGATAAATAAAGGGTTTAAAAAACTACTAATCTTACCTGTAAATATAATTGCAACTAAGATTACTGAACCAGCAGTCATTAATCCTCGTATAATACCAGCCAACATTTTCCCCAGATATAAAGCTAGAGGATGAACTGGTAACAACAATAATTCTTCAAAAGTTTTAGTAAATAAGCGATCGCCACAAATCGAAAAAGTTGTTCCCCCAAAACTAATAGTCATAGAGGATAAAGCTACCATTCCTGGCAAAATAAACTGGAGATAGTTTTCTCCTGCTGTAGGAGTGATGGAGCGATCAATAGTATTCCCCAAACCTAAACCAAAAGCAAAGATATAAATCAAAGGAGAAATCAAACCAGTAGCAGCAATTTGGGCGATTCTGGCTCGTAAATCTAACCATTCGCCCCAAAAAACGGTGAGAGTGTCCGTAATAATATTTTTTAACAGCCCATTCTTAATATTGGGAATCGTCTTATTACCTCGGGAATTAATTAGTTGGGATTTCACGTAGCTATTTCAACAAATTTTCTTGACGCTTAATATTACTTAACACAATCTAGAAGACTAGCGCAATTTTATCACCGAGTCAGTAACCAGTAACCAGTAACCAGTAATCAGTTAGCAGCAATCACCAATCCCCAATCCCCCGGGGACTAAATAATTCTAGAGTATTGAAGCGCGTCGAGATCGAGTTTGTTGTGAAGTCTCCGAATCGCGGGAAATCCCCCCGGGAGGAGACTTAATATATCTAGGTATTGAACCCAAAAGAGGAGGACACGGGTGAGCGGGATCACGGCTCACCGTAAGATGTCCGTATCGATTTTGTTGTAAAGTCTCCTTCGGTGCCCCAATCCCCAATAACCAATCCCCAATCCCCAATAACCAATAATTGATAGGTAAAATACAAAAATATTTTGTAAGATTTTTGAGTAAAGACTGTGCCTAGCTTAATAACGGAAAGAATTGAATCTATCAAAGGAGGAGTTACGGCTGCTGTTGCTTTTGCCATAGCGGATTTGGGAATAGTTTTAGTTAATACTTTTGCCTTTAACCTCAGTAATTTTAATTTGATTCCCGTCTCTTCCTTGGAAGATTGGTTAGTAAGAGCCATAATTGCTGTGATTAGTGGCTTCTTGTTTGGAGTGACATACCGCTATATTATTCGCAGCGATCGCAATTCTCATCTCCAAGATGGCGCGGTATTGGCTTTTGGCTTGGTCAGAGGATTAGCATTAGCAGAGGGAAAAACTATTAGTCTCTTGCTACTGGTGTTGATCATAGAAAGTATTATTAGTTTTGCGATCGCCCGTATTGTATTAGACTTTGCTTTATCACGGAAATTAATTAAACCCTTTACCAATCCAGGGTTTCCCATTCAAAAGTAATAAGTAATAAGTAGGGAGTAGGGAGTAGTTAGTAGTTAGTAGCGTTTTAGCAATTAACCATGAACCATTAGTAATTAGTAATTAGTAATTAGTAACTAGCAATTAGCTTTTGATCCATCAACAACCACCGCAAAAACAAATGATTGAAGTAGAACATCTCAGCAAAATTTATGGTACAACCACAGCCATTGAGGATGTTCATTTTTCAGTTAAATCAGGAGAAATTATCGGATTTTTAGGACCTAATGGTGCAGGAAAAACTACTACCATGCGGATTTTAGCTGGTTATTTACCTGCTAGTACGGGAACAGCCAAAATTGCTGGCTATGATGTCCATGAACAATCTATGGAAGTACGTCGGCGCATTGGTTATTTACCCGAAAATCCCCCCTTGTATCCTGATATGAGAGTCAAGGACTTTTTAGAATTCGTTGCGAAGATTAAAGGAGTCTCCGGGCGCGATCGCAAAAAAAGAGTAACTTCCGCGATCAAGAGGTGTCAATTAATGGAAAAAACTCATATTGCCATTCGTAAACTATCTAAAGGTTATCGTCAAAGAGTAGGTATTGCTCAAGCGATCGTTCATGACCCTCCAGTAATTATTTTAGATGAACCAACAGTAGGACTCGATCCCAGACAAATTATTGAAGTCCGTAACCTAATTAAAAGTCTTGCAGGACAACATACCATTATTCTTTCGACTCACATTTTGCCAGAAGTAAGTATGACCTGCGATCGCGTAATGATCATTAATCGAGGTAAAGTAGTAGCGAGTAATACCCCCATAGAACTTATAGACAGGCTTGGGAGTGGTTGTGGTTATCAAGTGGAAGTAGAAGGGGATGTCTCGACAATCCTACCTCTATTGCAACAAGTTTCAGGAATAACCGATATTAACCAACAATCCCAAGATAACCGAACTATCTTAGAGATTAACTGTAAATCCCAAGTCGAACCAGGTAAAGATATTGCCAATATAATCATTAATCAAGGCTTAAGTTTACACGAAATGCGTCGTACTCGTCCCAGTTTAGAAGATGTATTTTTGGAACTAACTACAGAAGAAGCAGTAGAAGAATAATATCAAGGGAATGGGGACTGCGGACTGGGGACTAGGTAATCAATAATCCCAAATCACCTTCTTACTCTTCAGTTTTTTCTTTCATTCCTTTAACAATACGAGATAATTCACTTTTCTCATCCACACTAATGCGAGTGGGAGAGCCACTAATAATTCCTTCATAATTGCGGAAAGAATTTTTGATATTGGGTCCATCAGAGTTGATCTCATATTCCCTAATTCCTGTATCATGCCAAGAACCACGCATTTTAAAGACATTAATAGCTCGCGACATTTCGCCACGAATTTCTACATATTGCAACAAAATAATGGTATCGGTAATGGTGGAAATATGGGATTCTGTAATCGAGTGAGAACCCATAAATTGATCTGTGGTGTTGGTAAAAAACCCTGTAATTTCTTCTTGTTTGGCGTAACCTGTGACACCTATAACAAATTGACGAAAAGCATTATTAGTAACACCTCTAGCCATAGCAGATAAGGAGTCGATCGCAATGCGAGAGGGTTTAAATTGGGCAATCTCGGATTTAATCGTTTGCAAATGATCTTCTAAGCCAGCAGATTCAGGATAGCAGCATAATAATTTCAGTAACCCCTTTTGTTCCATTTCTTCAAAGTTAATTCCCCAAGAAGAAGCATTCCGCGATAATTGGGCTCTTGACTCTTCATAAGCAAACAAGATAGCTCTTTCTCCCTGACGACAACCTTCTTCGAGAAATTTACTGACTAGTAGGGTTTTTCCTGTTCCTGTTGCACCAGTAGCTAAGATAATAGAATCTTTGAAGAAACCGCCTCCACAAAGTTCATCTAAGGTGCTTATTCCTGAAGAAATCCTTACATTGGAAGAGCGTTGAGTTAACCGCATTGCCCCGAGAGGGAAGATATTAATTCCATCATTGGTAATGGTAAAAGGATATTCTCCTTTCATGTGGGTAGTACCTCGTAGTTTTAATATTTCAACGGTACGACGACGGCGTTCCCCTTCCAGAACATTGCGGACGATCACAACATTATCAGAAACAAATTCTTCAACCCCAAAACGCGCGACTGGACCATATTCTTCGATTCGTTCGGTCGTCATAATAGATGTAACGTGTAATTGCTTGAGGCGAGCTACTAAACGAAAAATCTCTCTTCTTACCACCGAAGCTGCATCGTATTGTTGAAAGACTGCGGTAACAGAGTCAATAGAAACTAATTTAGCTTTATATTTTTTAATGGCGTATTGGATTCTTTCAATGAGAGCGGAAAGATCGAAGTTACCTACTATTTCTTGACCTTCAGGATCGGGAGAAGCATCGAGAATAAACAACTTTCCACTATCAACCAGACTCTGTAAATCCCAGCCGAAACTATGAGCGTTTTGAATTATATCTTGTGGTGATTCTTCAAAAGTGACAAAAATACCGGGGTAATCAAAGTATTTAATCCCATGATAAAGAAACTGGACAGCCATTAGGGTTTTGCCAGTACCAGATGTACCACTAACCAAGGTAGTCCTTCCAATGGGTAAACCACCATGAGTGATTTCATCAAACCCTTCAATAGCGGTTTGGATTTTACGAACCCCTTTAGTAGATAATTGATCTAACTGTGATAGATTGGGATTTTCTTGCTTCATCTCCACTCAACAAAATAAGTATCCTATCAGTTTTTTTTATAACTATTTCTTTAATGCCAACCATAACAGATTACGTTGCAAAATTATGGATAAATTGCCTGAATTACTATGTAATTGTAGGTTTGGTTAATTTTATCCCTAAGAGCGATCGCTTATTTCTTCGTAGAGTAAATCTAACCCAATCAATACTTTCTCTCTATCAGAAAGATCCCCAATAATTTTTCTCACAGGTGGTGGAAGTACTTTAGAAAGAGTTGGTGTAGCTAGTATCTTGTCTTCTTCGGCTAGTTGAGGATTTTTAAGAACATCAATTACCTTTAACGCATAAACTCCTTGAAAGTCTTTTTCTAAAATATTTTTTAAGATTTTTAAGGCTCTGACTGAGTTAGGCGTGTTCCCAGCAACATACAGCTTAAGAACATAAGTTTTTCTAAATTTATTCATAATATTAGTTAATAGTTTGGCTCGGCAAACTCAAGTAAAAATTAATGATACTTTCTCCGACTATATAGTGTTTATACTATCCCAGATAGGGTTCATTACTGTTTGAGAAAGAGATGTTTAATCCATCCGAAATAAAACATCAAGGGGGATATCTTCTCTAGGAATGGAACGACGGTACATTTCACACAAATGAGCAATAATGTCTATTAATGCTAGTCTGTAATCTAGCAGAATCTCCTTACTTCTTCCCTCTAATTTAAGTTGTTGGGCAAATTCATCCATTAACTCCATGTGGATCTCTAAAATTTGAGAGATGGAAATATCAGCAAAAAAAGCTTGATCTACCAAATTATCGATTAATTGATTGATTTCTGGATTATCATCAAAGTAGCTCAAAATAATCTTACGATATTGTTCATTCAAATTTTGAATAATTTGTTGCTTTTGGAGGTCTGATAAATTGCGATAAAAATCTTTAGGATTACGTTTATAATAAACCCCTAAATATCCTAATCTTTCTTTGAGTTTTTCGGCTAATCTCCTTTGTTGTAGAATTAAGAAGTTGTGAGTTTCTTCTCGCTCAGTATTGACTTTAGTTGAACGCTCTACCACAGAACAGCTAGGGGCAAGATTTAGAAATTGACTAATAGCAAAGTTAATGTAGGATGGTATTTTAGTGAGTTTTTGAGCTTCTAACTGAATCTCTACACTATGGTACAATTCTGAGTCATTAGTATCAGAAAGATTAGAATTTTCTAAACCGTCACTAGTTAAATTAGATTCATCATTATTGGTACTTACTATCACCGTTGGCAAAATAATCCCTAATTTTTTGAGTTTACCTAAAAGATTTTGCCCAGAGATATTATTAATAAAAACTAAGCAGTCTATTTGTTCTTTTTGACTTTCAATAAATTCGATAAAATCACTTTCCCTAGGGATCTCCATCAAAGTATAGCGATCATCTGTCAAGATATCCCTGAGTGACTGAGTAAAATGCTCATCAGGAGAAAAAACACAGATATGGAGGTTTGTTGGGATTTGGCGATCGCCAAAACTGGAGGAATTTTGAGGGTTTGACATTGATGGAAGACTAGATAGGATGGTTAAGCCTCCTGGAACAGGTTTAAAAGCAGTACTTATAAAAAGTTAACATTTATTGCCTGACAATGAGAATTGTAATTAATTGTAAGTCTTGGTCGGGACTCAGAGACGATTAAGTTAATAATAAATATATGTGACAGCAGCGTCGAGATTTTAAAGCTAGATTAATCATTACTATTGGGATAAGAGAATTGCAGACACAATGCTCTTATCTTCTTGGTGATTATAAAGCTACGAGTCTATTGCCATCAGGAACTCAGTCCAAGTTCATGCTTAGAGAGGAAAAAATAACTCTGAAAGAATTTATCAGTCCAGTCTCTGTTTGTTATCAAGACTCTAACCTCGAAACTCTAATTACAGAAGCCAAGTATAGTACTAATGGTTTAGTAGCTATTGTCGATCAAAAGCGATCGCCTATAGGAGTCATCCAGAGCCATAGTTTATTATCCTTTCTCACAGAAAATGATTTAGCCAGTGTAACAGGTAGGGTTAGGGAAGATATCGGGCTCAATAAATCTCAAGTTAACAAATTTAGCTTAAATTTTCAGGAATTAATTAATCCGACGATTGTTGTATCGTCTCAACTAAAAATCAGAGAATTATTACCGCACCTTCAGCTTCAAAATGCTGCTACTCTCAATCAAAAATACTATCTAGTTGTGGATATTACAGGACAACTTCTAGGAATTATAGACCCTTACAAAATTCTCAGTTTTTTATTAACAGAAGCCAATGAGCAGCCAGAACTTATCGTATCGAAAAAAACCTCAGTAGCGGAAGATTTATATACCCTACTAGATAAAATACCTTTACCCATAATGCTCAAAAGCCAAGAAGGTAATGTATTGTATCGAAATTTATATTGTGAGAATTATCACCCTAGTCCTCAAGGTGATATGTGTTTAAACTCTTTACTTAATGACTTAGTAATCCAGCCATTAATTACAAAATTAGAGAGTAACTATAAAATAATCAAGCCTGATTTAAGTAACTATCAAACAAATAATCAAGAATTATCTCTAACTTGTTCTCAACAATCAGTATCACAAGAAATCATCGCCAAAAACACCTTATTACTTGAAAAAAAGCTTGAGAATTATAACTATTTAAAATTACCTCTAGACTTTACCGCAGATTTATCTCTTGATGCTAATTCTCCTTTAATAGGAAGTTGGTTAGCCATAGGTATCAAATCGACTATTACGATCGAGAATAATTCAACCAATTATGATATTTACCCGAATCATGATTTAGTTGAACTCGATCACTTAACAAATGAATTTTTATTGAATCTTGGTCACGATTTAAAATCGCCTCTCACTGCTATTCTGGGTTTATCACGGCTCCTAAAAGCAGAAAAATTAGGACAACTAAATAAGCGTCAAGTCCGCTATACAGATTTAATTTATCATAGTGGACAAAAATTAATGAGGATGATCAATGACTTACTAGATATTAGTCGCGTAGCTGCTGGTAAATTAGAAATTAACCTAGAAGATCTTGCTGTGAGAAATATATGTGAAGAAGTTTATCAGCAAGTTATAGATAAATTAGAATTTGACAAAACAATTAACAAAAATAATTTTGATCCACAGTTTAAAGTTCCTCTGAATCTCGAAATAGCTCCAACATTAGAAACAATTATTGCTGATAAATCCTGTCTGTGTAAAATACTAACTAACTTAGTACAGAATGCCCTAAAATTCACATTTTATCAGGGAAAAATTGGGATTAAAATAGACAATTGGCAACAGTGGATTGCGATTACTATTTGGGACGAGGGAATGGCAATTCCTGAATCAATACAAAATTCACTATTAGAAAAGTCTTTTGAATCTAATAATAATCCTACTTGGGAAGGTTTAGATAATAGTTTGGGTTTAATTTTTGCCCAGCAATTAGCTCAAGCTAATGGGGGAGATATTTCATTTATTTCGACAGTTGATCGTGGTAATAATTTTACTGTTCTTTTACCGCAGAATCTTCAAGAAGTTAGTAGCAATAATCAAAATAATCTTGATGATTTGTCACAGTCTTCACTATCTCAAAAAGAAGATGGATTTCATAATGATCGCGAAGCAAATAACTTACTAGTCCTGGTCATAGAAACAGCATCAAGTCAAATAGAAGATATTAGTAGCAAATTAGAGGATTTAGGCTATCATTCAGTAATCGCTCGCAGTCCCAAGGAAGCCTTGCATAAAGCTTATCATCTCAAGCCAAGCAAAATATTACTTAACAGTGAGCTTCCTAAAACCTGGAATCAAGACATAATAGCTCTACTGGATACTAAGAGTCAGACAAGAGATATACCAGTGTTCATGATGAGTTCAGTAAAAGATGATCCAGAGCAATTATCTTCTGTTGAAGAACCAATTTTACCATTGCCACTAACAATAGACTCCCTGATCTTGGCTTTTCCACCAGTAGTTATACCCCATAAGCAGCCAATTGAATCCAATAAGAGCTTAACTATTTTACGTTTGTTTGTCAGTTCTGAATTAGAGCAAAATCCGTCTAATCAAGATTTAGCATTAGATTTTGTATTCAGCGATCGCGTTTTTACTTTACAACATCGTATCATTGAAGCTGATAGTTTAGAACAAGCCAATATACTGGCGCGAATTTGGCAGATAGACGCTATTATCCTAGACGGTAACAAATTGGTCAATCCTGTAGATTATTTAGTTTCTCTGAAAGAATTAGATGTATTATCCAGTTTGCCTCTAATTACTTTAGACACAAAAACCACTGAAGCAGCAAATCAAATCAATGGTCTTTCTGTCTTTCCTTGTCTTGTACCATCGGATGAAAGAAGTATCGCAGAATTAATACAAGTAATTCAAATTGCTACTAGACTAAAATAAATCTTTAACGGCTAAAGGCTTCAGAAAGATAATCCGCGGTAGTTTCCACAAGAGTGATCGCATTTTCATAAAGCATTCTTGTCGGACCAATTACCCCTACACTACCTACAGGGATATCATCTTGATAATAGTGAGCAGATACTAGAGTACAGGTTTGCATCGGTTCAAGGGAATTTTCTGAGCCAATCTTAATAGTTGCTTTTTTATTATTTTTTGCACCATAGCTGATAGCAGACTCTTTCCCAAGCTCAAAAGTAGAATCTTCAGGAAAAGAAAAAATTATTGGCGCAAGCTGTTCTTGCTCTTCTTCCAATAAGTATAGTAAGGTCTGTACCTGCTGTATCTGGGAAAATTCTGGCTGATGTAAAACTTCCGCAATACCGTGAATTACTATGGGACTGTGATTTGTTGGTTTGAAGGTACGGCTTAATTCTTGAGATAAAATCTTAAAAATGTCAGTATAGTGAGCAAACTCTTGATTAATTTCCACCCAATTCAAAACTGTAATTTCTGATAAAGTCCGCCCTTTCAACTTCTGATTCAGAAAGTTAGACAGTAGTTGTAACTCTCCAGTAATTGTTTCCTCATCCCGATCTTGGTTTTCCAGAAGCTCCGATTCAATGAGAATTGACTCTGTGTGATAGGCATCTGTTACGATAATCGACATAATTTGTCCTGAAGATACTCTTACTAACTGAATATGACGTAAAGTATCTGTGGGATTTTGAGGAAAAGTGATTAAGGCAATATAACCACTTAAAGCTGAAAGGATTTTAGTCGCTCTTTGTAATAAAGCTTCTAGACTAGCTCTTTCCCATTGCAATTGCTCATTAAGAGAAACTGCTAACTTTTTTCCGAGCTTTTCATCTGGTATTAGTAAACGATCCACATAAATACGATAGCCAAAATCAGAAGGAACTCTTCCAGCAGAGGTATGAGGTTGATAGAGTAAACCATCAGCTTCCAAACGCCCCATAATATTGCGAATCGTAGCAGAGCTTACTTTTACCTTACACTGATCTGCGATCGCTTTTGAGCCTACAGGTTCTGCTGTAGCAATATAACGTTCAATGGTGGCTTTTAAAACATTTTGATGTCTTTCGTTTAATTTAGGTTGATGAGACATTTAACTATAGTTAACTTTTGTAAAAAAAATTGTCTGAAATTTTTTGTTTAGTATAGCCTCTATGTCTCATTCTAAAAAGTATCAAATCTCTCTAATAACGAGCAAGACTCGGATCGATTTTAACGGAGTAAGCATCTATGCCACCAGCTATGTTTTTGACGTTGGTAAATCCCTGATGACTCAACCATTGACACATCTGGGCTGATCGCATCCCATGATGGCACATAACTAATGTTTCTACTTCCGAATCAAAACGGACACCAATAGTTTCCCCCCATTGTTTAAATTGACTTAGGGGTAAGACTTCAAACCCTTCAATAAAAGCAATTTCTACTTCTTCTGGCTCTCGTACATCAATCAATTGCAGCGACTGCCCTTGTTGGAGCATCTCGGCTAATTCTTCGACACTAATTTCTGGGATAGAAGCACTGTCAAACATAGTTTTTTATACAATTTTAAATTCTAGATGCTACTCAATTATAAAAATATTTTTGCTCAATTATCACCTAAGAAAAGGATGAGGAGGGAAGCATCAGGGATGAGGTATAAAGCTTGAGTATCTATTTTTTCAACTGCTTTTAGTAAAATGTTTTAACAAGCAGTTAAAATATCAATAGTTAAAGATAGCACTAATAGTGATAGCACTTTAGTAGTTTTTTCCAATCAAATTAATAATTAAGTACTATCAAATAGGGTAAAACGTTTCTCGGTAAAAATATCTCAGTTCTTATGAGAGTGTGAACAATTAGCAGGCGATCGCTAATTATTCACATCAGTTTTACCTATTACTGGTTTCTAGTATGTAATTTTTTTGACAAAAATATTAGCGTACTAATTATTACTCAGATTCTTATCAAAATATTATTTTTGCTTGATGAGTAATCAGAATTTAATTGCCGATTATTAACCTTATTTTAAACTACAGAATCATTTGTATAAAAAAGGTTAGGAGTCGTTTTATAAATAATTTTAGACTTTACAAACTAGAAGTATTTTTTTTGAAATCTTGACATAATATTTTTAAAAAGCTAACTCCAGTGAATGTATGTTTAAATTTATGGTTTTATGAATATAAATTAAAAAGTTAATGGAATTAATTTTTGATAGCTTTTATTTTTTAGGAGACAGTCTTTCTGATACTGGTAATCTCTTTAACTTGACTAATGGCTTTATTCCCAATGCTCCTTTATACGAGCCTGGGCGTTTTTCCAACGGAAATATTTGGGTGGATAATTTAGCTGAAGAATTTGACCTCAATATAAGTCCCTTTACCGACATTGACCCTAATAATGATGGGGTCAGCTTTGCTATTGGCGGTGCAACATCAGGAGCAACCAATATTGATCCTACTGCTCCTGGTTTAACACAACAAATAGATGCACTAGAATTATTAATACAGAATCAAAGTAGTGAAGAAGTTGTGGATGACGATCTCTTCTTTTTATGGATTGGTGCTAACGACTACTTTAATTTCATTGAAGACGATCCAACTACTCCAGATATTATAGAAACTAACTTTCCTGATACACCACAAGAGACTCAAGCCGCATTAGATGAAGTAAATACCAATATTTCCCAAGGGATTCAAGACATCATTAACTTGGGAGGGGAAAATATCTTTGTTTTCAACTTACCCGACTTAGCAAAAACTCCTCTTGGTTTCAGTTTAGAAAGTGATGATCGAGAAAAACTTAGTGAGCTAACTGCGATTCATAACGATCTGTTACGGGAAACTGTCGAAGAATTTGAGGGGTCTTATTCGGACGTTAACTTTACTTATATAGATATCAGTAAACTATTTAACGATATTTTAGAGAATCCTGGTGAGTTTGGTTTTACCAATGTGACCGATGGTTATACTAAAACAGACCTCTATACTGGTACTGGCTTGGATCCTACCCCCACCAATCCTGGAGCAGACCCAGACACTTATCTTTTCTGGGATAGCGCCCATCTTACCACTGTTGGTCATGATATATTTGCCGACTATGTTGAGACATTGATTCCCATCAGTAGCGGTTTGGGTGAAACCGCTTGGTGGAAACTAGATGCTACTACTGGTACAACGGCTGCTGATAGTGCAGGTACTAATGATGGTATCTACATTAACAATCCTACTCCTGTAAACGCAGTAGTGGATGATGGGCTGTTCTTTGATGGAGTTAATGACTTTGTTGAAGTGGCTGACAATGATGCACTAGACTTCGGAATCGGAGATTTTTCTCTAAGTACCTGGATCAAAACTACTGATGTTACAGGAACGGATGTAATTCTGGATAAGCGAGTTGAGCAATCAGGAGCAGTTCAAGGATATGTGCTGTACAATTTTGGTGGCAACTTAGGTTTTCAACTGGCTGACGGAAATGGGTTTACCAACTACATTAGCGATGTTTCTATTGCTGACGGAGATTGGCACTTTGTAACTGTTACTGTAGATCGAGACAGCACTAATGGTGGAAAATGGTATGTGGATGGAGAACTGGTGGACAGTTTTAATCCCACTGGACGACAAGGTTCTTTAAGCAACTCCAATTCTTTAACATTAGGGAGACGTTCTGACAGCAGTTCCCCTGGTTACTTCAATGGTAGTCTGGATGAGGTGAAACTGTTTGATTCTGCTCTTTCCTCCACTGAGATTCAGAATATCTATAGTCAAGACATCCTAGAATTGGGTATTAGTGGAGCAAATAATGATACCTTTGTTTTAGCAGATGAAAACCAGATTTTCTATGATGATGGCGACAATTTTATGGCTGGAAACTCTGATTTGTGAACTACTCTATCCCTGAAGGGATAGAGCTTCTGACTTTACGGGGGATTGCCTCAAGACAGACTTTCGTCCCCCTTTTGGTCTTACATCCCCTCCATCAGCAGCAGTCCTAGTTCCTAAGACCGATAACATTCTGATGCCCTCTTTTCTAATATTTTTTGCTGCGTTTTCATCCCTGTCATGATTTGCGCCACAACTAGGACAAGTCCATTCTCTAACTTCTAATGGCATATCGCTCATTTGATAAAGACAAGACGAACAGGTTTTAGAGCTAGGAAAAAATCTATCAATTTCTAACAACAAACCATCTGTCTTATTGTTGGTTCCAGAGGCTCGATATTGGTTCTAAGCAAAGTTTACTTGAATGCTAAAATCAGGTAAATTAAAATCTGTTAAGAAAACAGGTTAAAAAAATTTTTAACAGAGCTTCAATGTTGATCGTCCCTGGCGAACTGAAGATAATTTTGATGGGAAATAAATCAATTCAACTAATTTTAAAATTGACATTGCAACTAGTAGGGTTAGCTTTAGTCAATTGTATTGAAGTATTGCCTTTAAAAGCACAATTAATAATCGATTCATTTAATATTCCTCCTGAAGACATTTTTGATGAGGGCATTTTTTCAGAATTAAGTACCTAAGCAAAATTAATTGTATATTTTGTCCCAAAATCTTTTAAAACGTTTTCCACATACTCAACTAAATTTTTCCAACTCAAATATGCTTCTTTTTCAATCCACTCATATTTCATAAATCTCCAAAGAGTTTCA
>JASJCP010000272.1 GCA_030065935.1 Xenococcaceae cyanobacterium MO_167.B27 | reverse complement strand
CAACCCTTCAGTAACTTTGATGTCCGCGCCCAATAATGCCATACGTGCCGATTACAATCCACTGGCTGTAATAAGGCGTTAAGGCATCTAGGCAAGCGTTCAGAGAATCGAAAACTGCGACGGGCGAGTACTATAGTCATTTCAAATAAAAATGAAACACTTTTTTCTTCAAAGACTTGTGATAGGAAGAATGCTTTGTCTCAAACTTAATTGAAATGACTATAATGCTGCTGCTGTACCACTATTTAGCCGCAACAAAAAATCTACTTAAAGTTGGGTAAACTTATGCCGACGTGATACCAAGCGCACTTGTATCACTAAGGTTTACTGGAGTGTCTGATGACTTGCTTCCGGTAACTTCCTTCCCACCCCTCTATCATCTCCCACCCCTCTATAATCTCCCCTACGTGGGGAGATACAATCGTATCCCTCCTTGTAGGAGGGATTATAGGGAGGTGGACTCTGGTTATTAGGCTTGACCCCAACCCTGACTTTCATCTCACCGGCACGGTTGGACAAGCTGCTTGCGAAGCAGCGTCCCCCGTGCCAAAAATAACTATGCCGATGGCAACCCTTCAGTAATTTAGAGATACGCGCCCAATAAGTCCATACGTGCTTATTACCATCCACTGGCTGTACTAAGGCGTTACAAACTCACAGCATAGCTCTGAAAGTCGAAGACTACGACGGGCTAAAACTAAACTAGCAGCTGTACCACTGTTTAACCCATAAAAACTCATTAACTTAACCATACCAATAAGTGAGGAATAGGCTGGGTTTACTTCAATTACTTGTATTGCTGATAGTTTAGCTATGGTATCTCATCAAGATTACTCTTATGTCAGAGACTCGGATTGTTTAACGCCGTTGTGACCCTTTTAATCCCACACTATCTCATCCTTGGTGTTTTGTGACCGTTCGATGTCTTGTAATCACATGAACGCCATCGGACAATTGCTTCCGCTCAGTCATTAATCCACTGTAATAGAGTTTTATTCCCTTGGCATTGTCTATAGTTATCTTGATTTTACAATCATTGTTAAGATTTGTTATAGCGCATATCCAAAATTGAAAATTGAGAAATCTTCTTAATCTTTTAAGTTTCTATTTTACTAATAGCTTCATCTGGAACTATATTGTTTTCAATCACATCTATAATTCCAGGTAAATAGGTGTCCATAGTAGCAACATTACTATAAAATAACTTCTTAATTGTCTCCGTGCTTAGTTCCTCATCTTCTACCTCAATTGCTGTTTTATAGCGGACTTCTCCATCACTAAAATCCAACTCAAAATTACCAATAATCAACCCATAATTGGCTCTAGTAATAAACTCCGCTATTGCCATTCTTTTAGCTTCAGAAATTTGTAGAGGACAAATAGAATAAAAGAGAAATTGCTGTTGTGCTTCTCTAGCTTGAGTGTAACAATTCCATTTACCATTTTTTCCTTCATAGAATAGTCTTAAAGCGGAATCTCCTTGAATTCTGATAAAAGACCAATCATCCTGAGTAAAAAAGTTAACTACAGTCTGAAAAAGCGATACATTTTCTTCTGTTATATCTTCAGTAAGTTTTGACCAAAAGTTAGATATCTCGCCAAAAGCTTCTTCCGTAATTTCTTTGGTAGCAGAATCAAAACTATTACCAATTAAGTCTTCAAAAAAGTTGGTAATACCTTGATTTAACTCCGCTTCTGAAGTATTATTTTCCTCCAACATCAAAGAAGGATTGATATAAGACCAAAAAGTTCTATATCCTACCTCTCCAGTTTCTTGTTGTTGCTTAACAGATAAAGCTAACCAACTTTCCGTACATAATAAAGGAGTGTCTAATTGTTGTTCACTCAGATGTAATAAATAATTAGCAGCTTCTTCCGTATTATTCGCCTGTTGTTGTAAGTGAGGTATTAAATCTGGTTTTAAAGTAGCTTCGATAATTATGTTAGATTCGGAAAGAAACTTGATATTAGAAGGGTTGCTACTGATATCTGGTTTGAGATTGAATAAAGATTTAGTTTCTATGTGCTGGTAAACTTCTAAGCTTACTTGTAATGTTACGCGCAATTCTTGAATTTGTTGTTGCTTTGTATCGCAAAATAAAGAAATAAGCTTGAGCTTTAAAGGAAATTCAGAAGAATCAATAAAAGTAACATAATTATCGATCGCATTAGTTTGCTCTAGTAAATCCATAAAATAATTTTAATGTGGGAACTCCACGCAGTTGTTAATATTTAAAGTTCTTAATTTAGATGAATTTGCGCTCCTTGGATAGTAATTACACCGCCAGCTTGAATTTCAATGTTTCCTTGAGCTTTAATGGTTAAATTACCCGTAGATTTGATGTCTATGGTTGAACCTCGATCATCCATTGTGATTTCATGACCATTAGTGGTTTTAATTGCGATCGCTTTTCCTTGGTCATCCATTATAATTTGATGACCACCAGTAGTTTTAATTTCAATCTTTTTCTGACTGTCATTAAGATTAACTTCATGACCTTTAGTAGTTTTTAAATAAACTCCAGCTTTACTTCCTCCCTTGTCTTCTTCGACAAACTGAAAAATGTGACCAGTGCGTGTTTTAAAAGTACGCAGACGGACTTTATCATTTTGGACACTATCTGTAACTAATTCTGGAGGTTGATCTTGACCATTCCACACTCCACCAATAACATAAGGACGATGAATGTCCCCGTGTTCAAATCCCACTAATACCTCATCATTAATTTCGGGAAGACAATCAAAACCTCGGTTATTTCCTGCGCCTATTCCTACTACTCTCGCCCAATTACTATTATGCTCTTCTGTAAGAGTCGGAAATTTTACTTTTACCCTACCCCATTTTTCAGGATCGTTATTATCGGTAACTATCCCCACTAAAAAAGTTTGGGCTGGTTTAAGATTTCTGGAAGGGGATAATAAATTAAGAAGGTTTCCTCCTCGTAATCCTCTTACTGTAAAGTAGGTGGTATATATACGTTGATTATAAAGATGACGGGTTTCGGTAATATAGTATTCTCCATCATATTTACCCATATCAGAAAGGGTCACGATTTTACCTACCTGAATCTCAGGGTTTCCTTCTCCTTTTGCATCTGCACACACATATTCTCCTGCTAATTGATTGTATAGTCCCTGAGCAATTTTATCTGCTTCCGCGTTACTAAAAACTGGACGATCTACTACCGTAACTTTAGGAGTACTCTTAAATTTACCACTAACTTTTTTACCACTACCATTTTGATTGTGGGTGAGTATTTGTTCTGTTGCTGCTTCAGCAATTATGGCTCGTTTCTGTTGATAATCCCATCCTCTAACTTCTACACTATCAACTTGTTCAGCACTACTAACTCTGACTCGAAAACTATTAATATCTTTTAACCAGGTAAGATTGAGTTGTCCTTGACTTTTTGGAGGACAAAAATGTAACTTATTATCTTTGACATAAAGCTCAAAGCCAATACGGAAAGCTCTTTCTCGCAGAAACTCCATATTAGTTTGATTTTCTTGAAATAGATAGTCGTGAGGTGCGCCACTGTTGGCAATATTACCTGTTTTAATACTCATTTCTGCAACTATCTTTTTCACAATATCGCTATCGGTCATGTTTTGAAATGAACGATTATAACGACCACGATGAAGACGATGAGAAACATCGTAAGCACGAATTACAATAGGAGCTTGAGAACTTTCATTAAAATGACATTCAATACCTGTCATTTCCCCTGAAAATAACTTTTCTTGTTTATCTTCATTAAATCTTGCAGTGGTACTAGATTGCAGAGTAATATCAATAGTATTTCCTATTTTTAGAAGCTCATCATGTTTCCAGGGTTTATCTTCTTGTACTCTCCCAGGATAATAATTGTTAGTGAGAGTCACAAGACACATACTAGGTAGATGTAAGCTTTCTTCTACTGATACTTGTAAAATATCTTCTAAAAACTCATCGCTAACCTCTGTGCTATTGATAGCAATTTTAATTTTTGGTGGTTGATATTTAGCGTCCATTTAATAGTAATTGAGAATTAATAATTACCAACGACTGTCAATAGTACGATCGCTTTGGGGAGGTGGATTAGTCAAACTTTGGTAAGGATCGACTTCTTTAAGAGTAATAGAAGCTTTGGCTCTTACTGGTGTTCCATTGGGTAAAAAAAGAGTTAATTGATAATCAAGAGATTCCACATAACAGCGCAAGTAGTTAATATTTCCCCAAGCAAAAACATATACAGGTGGTCTTTGTTTCGCTTGAATAAATTTGACAGTTTGAGTTAATTTTTGGATTTTATTACCAACATTGCGATCGCCACTATCTTCGTAACTATCAAAAATAATATCCTTAATAGAAATTATTGTAGCTTTCGGATGGGCAAAACTCACTTTAGGAATTCCTTTATCTTTAGTTCTTGCTCCATCATTTTCTGATACATTAACTTTGCGACTAATAGATATGGAGGTAGGATTATACAGGAATTCAAAATCATAACTGCTTCCATCTAAGGAATGTAGTTCCGCTTTTTCTAAAGTCATGGTAGTTCTTTATCTATAATATTTTCCTTGCCTTTCTCTTTCTATTTCTAGTCTTTGTTGCAATAAATTATAAATTTCTCCTGCTAAAATTTCTAGAAGTTCGCTTTCCTCGGTAGTTGCTTCGGTATCGTTACTCAAGTTTTCATCTTCTGCTGTTATTTCTTCTTTGAGGGACAAAGTAGAATTTTCCTGAATAGATGGTTTATCCGATGATATTTTTTCTGGCGAAATTATATTGGAATTCAACGATTGATATTGATATCCTGATTGAATAGTATTTTCTGGTGAAAGCTGAAGTTTATATACTTCATTATTTTGGTTAATATCACTATTTTTGGTTTCAGTTTGTAAAGATTGAATGGGATAGTTTTTTACTGGATTTGGCAGCATCTTATTTAAAGATAGCTGGCTCTTGTTTGGTATTTGTTCGATACTAGAAATATCCTCTAGATTAATTTTATTTTTTTCTAGAGATTTATTTTCCGATTTGGTGTTTACTGTATTATTTGTTGGAGATGGTTCATTGATTAATTCTGCAATGCTTGACCAACTATCAGGAACAGAAAGCTTCTCATCACTATTAGGATTATTGCTTGTTTGAGATTTAGAAGAAATTATGTCAGGGGAAGAAAGTACAGGCGATGGCGTATTATCACGCTCTTCTTTTTCTACTAGGGAAATATTTTTAGGGGAGAAAAAATTTAAAGCTTTTCGTAAAATATTTATCAAAGAAAATGGTTTGATTGGTTGGCTATTAGAAGTATTTTCTGGCGTAGAAATTGAATTATTTTTATTTTGTACTTCATCTACAGAAGAAGCATCCGCGACAGTATTTGATTGAGAGGTAATAGTTTCCTGGATGATGATGGGATTTTCTACAGAAGGGGTAATGCTCTGACTGTTGGGGAGATGAACATCAGCAACAGTATCGGATTGGGGAGTAATAGTTTCTTGGTTGGTGATGGGATTTTCTACAGAAGGGGTAATGCTCTGACTGTTGGGGAGATGAACATCAGCAACAGTATCTGATTGAGGAGTAACAATTTCTTGGGTGATGATGGGGTTTTCTCTAGAAGGAATGATGATGTCATTGTTGGAGACATTAACCTCCGAGACATTATCTGATTTAACAGTTTCTTGCTTGGGGATAGGGTTTTCTACAGAAGGAGTAATGCTCTGACTGTTGGGGAGATGAACATCAGCAACAGTATCTGATTGAGGAGTAACAATTTCCTGGGTGATGATGGGATTTTCTCTAGAAGGAGTGATGATCTCATTGTTGGAGACATTAACCTCCGAGACATTATCTGATTTAACAGTTTCTTGCTTGGTGATGGGATTTTCTACCGAAGGGGTAATTCTCTCACTGTTGGGGAGATGAACATCAGCAACAGTATCTGATTGAGGAGTAATAGTTTCTTGGTTGGTGATGGGATTTTCTACAGAAGGAGTAATGATCTCATTGTTGGAGACATTAACCTCCGAGACATTATCTGATTTAACAGTTTCTTGCTTGGTGATGGGATTTTCTACCGAAGGGGTAATTCTCTCACTGTTGGGGAGATGAACATCAGCAAC
>JASJCP010000091.1 GCA_030065935.1 Xenococcaceae cyanobacterium MO_167.B27 | reverse complement strand
AAATTATAATATTTATTGACTTTATATTTATTCAGTATTTTGCCAACTCTTAAGGCAATTTTATCTTGACCTTTTAAGGCTCTTTTTTCTCTCTTGGTTGCTTTAACTATTTGCTCTAATTCTTTTTCTACTACTTGTAATATACCTTCTCTTTGTTTTTGATTTTTTTGGGCTATTAAGGGATTACGACAAGCTATTAATCTTTCTTCTGGATAATCTTCGCTCTGAAATTCTATCAGATTTAACTCATCAAACAATCCTAAATTTGATTAGTTAAAGTGGCACTATCTTTCGTATTTCCTGAGAAGACTTCTACCGCGATTGGACATCCGTTTTCATCACAAAGTAACCCAAATACTATTTGAGTTTTTCCTTTCTTTTTATCTCGATTATATCCATAGAGTCCTAGTTCACATCCTGTTCCTTCTAAATAACTGGAAGTAACATCATACAGAACCAATGAACCAGATATCAGATGTTTTTTGGCAAATTTATCTTCAATTTTTGATTGATTTTCTAAAAGCCAGTCCAGAGCTTCATATAATTCATCTTCCTTGGCATTTTCTAAATTTAATAATTGACCTAAACTATTACTACAAGTTTGATGATTAAAACCTCGGCACGTAGCTAATTTTGACTTGGGGTTAATGATTCTAGCAACAATCATTGCGAGCACTAAATTTTTCTTTCGGGATGATTTTTCACTAATTATGTTCGACAAGCCGAGCTTTTTAATCATTCCTAATATTGCTGCTATATGACCATGAGGGAGGCTTCTTATTACTTCAAAATTTGATGGTATTGCATCTTCAATAGAGACTTTTGCTCCCTTCAATACCAATTTCATATTGTCAACAACATCATCTGGCAATTTTGATAAGTTTGCCAGGGTTCTTTTTTTGACTTGATTGCCTTCCCGATATGATTCTCTCAGGAGAACGGCTGGGGGTGAATTTCTAGCGCGGAACTCTTTCTATATACATGACTACTATTGTCCCATATTTGTTCTCTTTTTATTGCTAAGAAATGTAAATATTTACATGGGTACAAAAACTGGGGTCTATTTCTGGAGCTCTTTACTGGTAAAGCTTTCAGTCTTTATAAGTATATTTGTATGGGGGAAGTTCAGGTATATCGGGTAATTGACCTAATTTACCCCTGGGTTAGTGCGATTGGCGATATTTTGTTTCGTTCACGCATTTAAGTTAATGGTATGGCCGAACAGATAGCGAAACAAAATATTTCGTTTCACCGCACAATCGCACCTACTAGCCGTATGACAACGATTACTAAATTCAAGGTTCATATTGCTCTTGAACCTTTTGAAAACAATAGTTTCACCTTTATTACCTCGAAGTGATCTTATCGGCATTAGAAATAATATAGAGCATTCATGATAACGATAAGTTCAACAAATTAATATATTAATATAATGCTCCTTTCTCTCAAGCCCTTGCTACATAAACTTTACGCAAAGTGTTTCTTCAGAGTTGGTTGTCCGTTTCATAATCCATATAGAGTGTCCTGCAGCATCTCAAAGGTACAGGGGCGGGGTTCTTCGATAACTCGGTCGACCACCATTCCTTCCCCCTTTTGGTAAATTATCCCCTGTTGGCAATTGCCCTTTTCTCCATACACCAGCCTGTATTTCGTTTCTGCTTCTACCCCATCTACCGTGATGACAAATTCTCCGTATCGAACTCCTTTTTGATACTGTCCTGTGTAGATTATCCGCATTGGCGAGTCAGGATAATCTGCTACTGTCCGCTCAGAGACAATTCGGAAAGCTCCATCCAGTACAGGCTCGTTTTCCCGCAGAGTAGAGTGATAATAGCCAGTCCATGTATCTGCCTCAAATAACGGGTCTTCTTTCAGTACTAAACGGGCATCTTCCCCCGACTTAATTGCAACACGCTGGGAAGATAAGTCTGGCTTTATTTCATCTGTGGTGTTGGTATTTTCAGTTGACTCGTTAACAGATGATCGCTGAGTAGACTGGCAACCTAAAAGTAAACCCGTAGAAATTAAAAACAGCAGAAATAGTTTCGAGAACCAAGGAAAAATCATTATCATTTTTGGTCCAAAAAGGCTTAAAAATCAGAGCCAGTTTTATTGTCACGGGGTGAAAACCGGCTGAAAAGCATGATGAACAGTCAGAAGAGCAAGGAAATGCTAAGAACAGGGCAAATGCATCTTATTTTTGAAAATCAGACTGGATAAGGGTCTTAGCGATCGAGTCTGTATGTTCGTCAATTAATAGAATCATTACTGGATAAAGGTTTTTGGATTAAGAGGGGTTAGCCCTAGGAGGTAGAATAAGAAAGTTATTATTTTACCAATTGGCATCCCATCCTCGCGTGTCAATATGCACAAATGTACTATAAGTGCCAATTCCACCGTGAAATTCAAAGTTTCCTCCGTTCCAGGTAAATTGTTGACCTCGATAGGAGCGAAGTTTTGCCGCCCAAGAAGAAGGTGTCCCACGACGGGCAACAAAATCAATAGCTGTGAATTTCTTGTGCTGAGAATTAGCTACACCACCTACACAGGCGTTGTAATCAGCATCTCGATAGGAACTAGTAATGCTAATAGCTGCACCAATTTCGTCTCGGAGTCGATCTAAGACGGCGAGTGTTGGGGCAATATTGTTCCAAAGGGTTCTTGGGGGTGCAGAGTTCCTGACATTGCCACAGGTGCGACTCCAATAGGGGGTCAACTCGCTCCCCCTGAAATATCTTAATCCGAGTCCGTCAATATAGGCTTCTAATTCTGTGGACAGGCTTGGAGCTACAGACAGGCTTCGAGTTTCAATCTCTGACTCAGACTCTGTTTCTGGACCCTCGAAAGATTCACTTGCTGAAGATGCTGCATTGACTTGCAAGGCAAACAGAGTCGCTTCTATATTTTCTAGACGTTCCGTTAATTCATTGCTCATGAGTCTAACCTTTTTATATTTATTTGTTTTAATTATGACATTTTTGGTTGTGTCGCAAAAACTGGGATAGAGCAGCAGAAAGTGTTAATTTAAGAATTTATACCAATTTCATAAACTTAGGCTACACTTATAGACATAATCTATCAAGGGCGATCAGGCAAAGCCTGCCAGTCAAGCTGGGCGCGCTTTATGTCAGGAGTAGTAAAAATTGAGATAATTGAATCAGCAGAAACGCTCAGAGAACTTTTAAAAAATGCCAAGACACCGCAAGAAAAAGAAAGAATTCAAGCTATTTATTGGTTGAAAACTAAGACAGTAGAAACAGTCAAACAAATTGCGATAATGTTAGGACGTAACCGTGTAACAGTACAAAAATGGTTACGAAAATATCGTACTGGTGGACTCAATTTTTTACTAGAATCCAAGAAAAATGTAGGAGGTAGACCAACCTCAATTAGACCAGAGGTAATCGAAAAATTAAAAGAAGAATTGAAAAATCCAGAAGGTTTTCAAAGCTATGGTGAAATTCAACTGTGGTTAAAGACTTGCTTTGATATTGATGTAGCTTATCGAACAGTTCATGAATGGGTAAGATATAAGCTAAAAGCTAAATTGAAAGTCCCACGTCCTTTACATATAAAACAAAACAAAGAAGCCAAAGAAAACTTTAAAAAAAACTATCATCTCAAGTAGAAGAGCAAATTAATTTTATTAATAAACATTCAGAAAAGAAACTACCCATTCGTTATTGGTGTCAAGACGAAACTAGAATTGGCTTAAAAACTATCACAGGTAAAGTCATTACTGCTTGTGGAGTTAAGCCTATTGGCTTGTATCAATGGTTATTTAAATACTTATGGCTTTATGGTTTAGTTGAACCCAAAACAGGAGCTTCTTTTTTTTATGAATTTAGCCATTTAGATACTCCTTGCTTCGAGAAATTTTTAGAGTTATTCTCTCAATCTTATCCTGATGAAATTCATATTATCCAATTAGATAATGGGCGAGCGCATCTAGGTTTAGATTTGTCTATTCCTGATAATATCGTTTTGTTATTTCAACCTCCTTACTGTCCAGAAGTTAATCCCATTGAAAGATTTTGGAAAGAAGTTAAAAAATTCTTAAAAAATAAAGTCTTTGATTCTTTGAATTTTCTACGAAAAAATCTAGCCAATATTTTAGCCAAATTTAGTCAAGAAGATATCGCTTCTATTACAGGATATGATTTTATTCTTTCTGCGTTATCTGTAGCTGGACTTTAGGAAATTGGTATTAGCTCAAAGTGCTGTAGTTGTCGAAAGCCTGGAGAAACGAGTTAAAGAGCTAGAAAGCATCGTACACAAGCAATCTCAATACCTAGATAAGTTTATCGGGTATTTGAACCTTGAGGACAGAGTAGAAGACAAAATGAGATACATGATGGAACAGTTTAAGAACGAGATAAAGGACTCCTTAGCAGAGCTACGGACTGTTGAACTGACTAAAGGTTCATTGGAAGTTGCTAATGATGAACTTGAATTCTATACCGTTAATGCTACTGGTGAATCAGGGATGTCTCTAAGTGCCTTGGCTAAATTGGCTGGTGTGAGTAAACAGGCACTAAGTAAGCTAGAGAAGACCCTGTCAACCAAAGCCCCCTCTCATTACCTTCAAAGCCATGCAGCGCAAGACTTTACCCTGTCAACCAGTGAGCGAAATATCCTGATTGTTGACGGTAGAGATGCTGGTAATTTAACCATCTACAAAGCAGAGTACTGTGGTGCTGTAATCGCTCACTATGCTATGAAAGGTAATCAAACAGCTTTCGGCAGTATGGCTAAATTCTGTTCAATGGGTATCACTAAGTGGATTCAAGGCATTACTGGATGGAGTAAATAAGGAAAATGCACACTCAAGAAATATTGAACAGACTGGACAAATTGGAAAAGGCAATACAGTCAATTGAAAATTTGAAAAAGCTAATAATTAACACCAATGAGGAAGTATGGAAATTTGTAGAACGTAATACGTCTGAGGTTAATAGTCTTAAGCAACAACAAGCAACAACTTAGAGTAATGGGTCATGACTTAGACCGACTCAAGTAAATTACTTAATTCCTCTATTTGACAGATTTATTAAAGCTTGGTATAATGCCAAGTTTTTTTTGCTTTACAAATACTTTACTTGCTGATAAAGAGTTGATGAAGCCGATTTACTACCCGTAGGAGAGTATGGGAATAATGGAAAAGTGAGCGAAATTTGAGCGAGACTTGGATAAGTTAGGTTAAAATCTTAGCCTGAATAATAATGATGGGTGTTTGAAACCCCCGCCAAATAAGGAAAAAATAGCCATCCGTAGTCAAAGCGGGTGGGGGGAATCGAACCCCCATCATTAGCTTGGAAGGCTAAGGTTTTACCACTAAACTACACCCGCATTAAGGTTCTGTTTTTCAACAGCGATCACAAACATATCACAATATACCCATACAAGGTCAACAGTGAGCCTCAACAATGCAACAAATGTTTACAAAAAACCTAGAGCAACTAGTAACAAGATTGTGGAAAAGAAGGCTAATTCTAGATTGTGAAGAAACTGTGGAACAAAATTTGTAATCATTTCAACAAACTGAATCGGTGTGAGATAATGAGATTCCAACCTCAGTTGGCTATGGTACTTATAAGTAAATTGAAAATTACAGATACTAAAGGAAGCAAATATGACAATGCATCCTAGACTAGATCGAGCCTTTGCTAGTAAAAATGCTCTCAAAGTAATCAGTGGCTTAAACAACTTCAATCGAGATCGCGTAGCTGCGGTAGTTAAGGCAGCAGAAGCAGGAGGCGCAACTTTTGTTGATATTGCAGCAGAGCCTAATTTAGTAAGACACATCCGCAACCTAACCAATTTACCCATTTGCGTATCTGCTGTTGAGCCTCAATTATTTGTTGACGCGCTAAAAGCTGGTGCAGATTTAATTGAAATTGGCAATTTTGATAGCTTCTATGCTCAAGGAAGAAGATTTGAAGCTCCAGAAGTTCTTAACTTAACTAAACAAACTCGTTCTTTACTTCCTGATGTTACTCTCTCTGTAACAGTTCCTCATATTTTGTCTCTTGATGAACAAGTGCAATTAGCATCTGCTTTGGTTGATGCTGGAGCAAATATAATTCAAACAGAAGGTGGTACTAGTATTCATCCTATTCATTCAGGTGTACAAGGCTTAATTGAAAAAGCTGCTCCTACTCTGGCTGCTGCTCATAGTATTGCTCATGAAGTTGATATCCCAGTACTATGTGCTTCTGGTTTGTCCAGTGTGACTGTGCCAATGGCGATCGCTGCTGGAGCATCAGGGGTAGGTGTTGGCTCTGCTATTAATCAACTAGATAGTGAAGTAGCTATGGTTGCTGCGGTACGGAGTCTGGTAGAAGCCTTAATAAACAATCCAGCCAAAGCAATTGTCTAGCTAAGAAAATTGCAACAAATTGATCCCATATTGAGCAACGAATATGGGATTTGTGATAACAAAAAAGTATCCATAGAGTTTCATAGATAGAAATTAATAAGATGCTTAATACTCAATCTATCCTGGATGTCTTGCGTCCTGTTCAAGACCCAGAACTACAAAAGAGCCTAGTAGAATTGAACATGATCCGTAATGTGCAGGTGGATAGAGGAAAAGTTAACTTTACCTTGGTTCTAACAACCCCTGCTTGTCCTCTTAGAGAATTTATCGTAGAAGATTGCCAAAATGCTGTTAAAACATTACCAGGAGTAGAAACAGTAGAAGTAGAAGTAACCGCAGAAACTCCTCAACAAAAATCTTTACCAGATCGTGAGTCTGTCCCTGGAATTAAAAATATCGTTGCTATTTCCAGTGGTAAAGGTGGAGTAGGGAAAAGTTCTGTATCCGTTAATGTTGCTGTGGCGTTAGCTCAAACAGGAGCAAAAGTCGGTTTGTTAGATGCTGATATTTATGGTCCTAATGCCCCTAATATGTTAGGTTTAGCAGACGCTAAAGTCATGGTTAAACAAGGAAGTCAAGGAGAAATCCTCGAACCTGCTTTTAACTACGGCGTGAAATTAGTTTCTATGGCATTCTTGATCGATCCCGATCAACCCGTAATTTGGCGAGGTCCAATGCTCAATGGAATTATCCGACAGTTTCTTTATCAGGTAGAGTGGGGAGAACTAGACTATCTAATTGTAGATATGCCTCCTGGTACAGGAGATGCTCAGTTAACTTTAGCTCAAGCTGTGCCAATGGCTGGTGCAGTAATTGTTACTACTCCTCAAACCGTATCTTTATTAGATGCTCGTCGAGGATTAAAAATGTTTCAACAGTTGGGGGTTAACTTATTAGGAATTGTCGAAAATATGAGCTATTTTATTCCCCCAGATATGCCCAATAAAAGTTACGATCTCTTTGGCTCTGGCGGTGGCGAAAGAACCGCTAAGGAATTGGAAGTACCTTTACTGGGTTGTGTACCTCTAGAAATAGCTCTCAGAGAAGGAGGAGACAAAGGCTTACCTATCGTCATTTCTGAGCCAGAATCCGCTTCCGCTAAAGCTTTAACCAAAATCGCTGGTCAAATAGCTGCTAAAGTTTCTCTGGCTGCTTTTGCTTAGAGGGCTAATTAACAGTAATCAGTACCAGAAAATATGGCGTTGCTGATTTAATGAAATTAATGAGCTTATGATTCTTGATTCAGCAATGCCAAAACAACGCTCCCACGCTTCAACTAACTATGCCAACGACTTGGCTTCTTTTTGTTTTTGGGATTTTATTTCTAAATAAACCAACAAAGCATTAATATCTGCTGGATTGACTCCTCCGATACGGGAAGCTTGACCAATAGTTAGAGGGCGGAGTTTAGAGAGTTTTTCTCTTGCTTCCATCCGCAGACTATCGATCTCCATATAGTCAATATTTGCTGGTAACTTACGGTTAGTATGACGGGAGAGTTGTTCGATTTGTATTTCTTGGCGTTTGATGTAACCAGAATATTTAATGTCAATTTCCGCGCCTTCGGTTTCTGCTAGAGTCAGATTGCTTAAGCCTAAACCGTGTCTAACCAGGTCACAATAGTGAAAACCAGGACGACGTAACAAGTCTGCTAGGGTAATTGAACCTTTAATTTTTTGTCCCGTTTCTTGGGCTATGGTGATTCCTACTGCATCCTGTTCTTTGATTCTAGTAATGTGTAACCGTTCTTTTTCTGCGACAATGTTGGCTTGTTTATCACAATATAATTGCCAACGGCGATCGTCAATTAAACCAATTTCTCTTCCCAGGGGAGTCAAACGGCGATCTGCGTTATCCGAACGTAATACTAAACGATATTCAGAACGACTAGTAAGCATTCTATAGGGTTCGCGTAAATCTTTGGTACACAAGTCATCAATTAGTGTCCCGATGTAACTTTCTTCACGGGGGAAAACAACCATTTCTTTACCCGTAGCAAATCGTGCTGCATTAATTCCCGCTACAATACCTTGGGCTGCTGCTTCCTCATAACCTGTTGTACCGTTAATTTGCCCTGCGGAGAATAGCCCCTCAATTTTTTTAGTCATCAGGGTAGGATAACACTGAGTTGCAGGTAAGAAATCATATTCTACTGCATAAGCAGGACGCAGCATTACGCAGTTTTCTAGCCCAGGAAGGGTGCGGAGCATTGCTAACTGCAATTTTTCAGGTAATCCAGTCGAAAAACCTTGAATATACAGTTCAGGAATGTCTCTTCCTTCGGGTTCAATAAATATTTGATGACTCGCTTTATCCGCAAAACGAACAATCTTATCCTCAATACTAGGACAGTAGCGGGGTCCTTTAGCATCTACCCAACCACCATAAACAGGAGACAAGTGGAGATTTTCCCGAATAATTTTATGAGTTTCTGAAGTAGTCCGAGTCAAATAACAATTCATTTGTTCTCTTTCTACCCAAACTTCGGGGTCAAAGCTAAACCACCGTACATCTTTATCGGCTGGTTGCACTTCCATTTTGCTGTAATCTACAGACCGCTTATCAACTCTAGCTGGCGTACCAGTTTTGAGTCTTCCTGTTTCAAAACCCAAACGGTTTAAAGTTTCTGTTAAGCCGATGGCGGGGAATTCTCCAGCCCTTCCTGCTTCCATAGACTTATTACCAACCCAGATACGTCCCCCCAAAAACGTACCAGTAGTTAAAACCACAGCTTTTGCACCGAAACAAGTACCGAAATAAGTTTCTACCCCTAAAACTTCATCATTTTTACCCAGTACTAAATCCGTTACCATTCCCTCACGGATACTGAGTAAATGCTGATTTTCCACAATTCCTTTCATCACCGCAGCATATTCTCGCTTGTCGGTTTGCGCCCGTAACGCCCACACCGCAGGACCACGGGAAGAGTTTAACACCCGTTTTTGAAGATAGGTGCGGTCTGCCATCTTACCGATTTCTCCCCCCAAAGCGTCAACTTCATGGGTTAATTGAGATTTAGCAGGACCTCCTACCGCAGGGTTACAAGGTTGCCAAGCAATTTTATCGAGATTGAGGGTTAACATCATAGTGCGACAGCCCAACCGCGCGGAAACTAATGCAGCCTCACAGCCAGAGTGTCCTGCACCTACTACGATGACATCAAAGGAGTCTTGAAAATCAACATTCATAATTATCAGCTATTTATAAGAGTGAAGTACCCATCGATAAATCGAGGGCTTCCTGTTTCCCGCCGATGCCTCTACTAATACAAGATTAGTTTTGGTCTTACTAAGCGTCCAGAGGTTTGGCTATTCCGAAGAACGCCCTATACTCTCGTAGCAGTCTAGCTGCTACCCAGGCAGACTCCCTGCTTCCCAAGGAGTATATTTTTTTAGTTACAAGACTCTTGCTTTTACCACTGCAAGGCTACAGTACTCACCTTGTGAATCTTGATTATCCCTATATTTAGGATAGTAGTCTCTAGAATTTATACGGCGGAGAGTTCGCTGACTACGGCTACATCTCTTCATTTCTCGCTCTATCTTAAGAGCCATTATACAACCCTTGAACCCATTGGTATATAAAGATTTGGTATCAAAATTGTCAACCGTGTGAACCGATAAACCCTGCGTTGCCATATCATCCCGTCGATAAATCGAAGGACTTCATAGGAGCAAGAAGTTAAATTACGGAACTAAGATACTGTAGTAATTCAGGTACTTGGAGGACTCCTTCAATTCTTTCTGCTGGTTGTCCGTTTTTAAATAAAATTAGAGTCGGTAAAGCTTGAATACTGTATTGGGAAGCAATATTAGGATAGCGGTCAGTATCTATTTTAACTACTTGTATGCGATCGCGTAAATGGGCGGATACTTGTTCTAAAATCGGACTCATCATTTGACAAGGACCACACCAAGTAGCGTAAAAATCTACTAATACAGGAATCTTAGAACTGTCGAGAAGTTCTTGAAAACTGGAAAATTGCTTTTTTACTGCCATAGAACTACACAAAAAATTTTTGATGCTCCCTGTTATAGTAACCAAATTCCATCGAGAGCAAGTCCAGTTTCTAGTTTCTTAATTTAGTCTTATTCAGACTGCGAACGCTTCATCTGTAACTAAATATAAACCTTGTCTCTATTCCTCTATTACCCCTGCTTTTTCCTGTTTTAAACTGAATTTACCCTAAATCCCTTGATTACAAGACAATGATTCTCCCATCCCTTGCTAAACAATTCATTAAGAATGCTCTAGATTCAGAAAATTAGCCTAGATCATTGGAAAAGAATCAATAACAAAATTAGGTTAAATTATCTCGAAATCTATTTATGGCAGAATTTCCTTGGTTGACGACCATTATTCTTTTTCCCATTGCTGCCTCTTTACTAATTCCGCTAATTCCTGACAAGGATGGTCAAACGGTACGGTGGTACGCTCTGACAGTCGGTTTGATTGACTTTGCTTTAATTATCTACGCCTTTTACACTGGATACGACCTAGGTAATCCTGACTTACAGCTAGTAGAAAGTTATACCTGGCTACCTGAAATAGACCTGAAATGGTCTTTAGGGGCTGATGGGCTGTCTATGCCTCTGATCATCTTGACAGGCTTTGTAACTACTCTGGCAATTATGGCAGCTTGGCCAGTTACCTTTAAGCCCAAATTATTTTACTTCTTGATGTTGGCGATGTATGGCGGACAAATTGCTGTTTTCGCTGTACAGGATATGTTGTTGTTTTTCCTCGTTTGGGAGTTAGAGTTAGTACCTGTTTATCTAATTCTTTCTATCTGGGGTGGTAAAAAACGCCTCTATGCTGCGACTAAATTTATTCTCTATACCGCAGGAGGTTCACTGTTTATCCTAATAGCTGCTTTGACTATGGCATTCTATGGGGATACTGTTACCTTTGACATGAGCGAGATCGCAGCTAAAGACTATAGCTTTAATCTGCAATTATTACTTTATGGTGGGCTTCTCATTGCTTACGGAGTCAAGTTACCAATTTTCCCGCTTCATACTTGGTTGCCAGATGCTCACGGCGAAGCTACAGCCCCTGCTCATATGTTACTAGCAGGTATTCTCCTAAAAATGGGTGGATATGCCCTATTACGGATGAATGTAGGAATGTTACCTGATGCTCATGCTTTCTTTGCACCCATCTTGGTAATTCTGGGAGTAGTTAACATCATTTATGCAGCGTTCACTTCTTTTGCCCAACGCAACCTCAAACGTAAGATTGCTTATTCCTCCATTTCTCACATGGGATTTGTCCTCATTGGTATTGCTTCCTTTACTAATTTAGGAGTTAGTGGAGCAATGCTACAGATGATTTCCCACGGTTTAATTGGTGCTAGTCTCTTCTTTATGGTGGGAGCTACCTATGACCGCACCCACACCCTAATGCTTGATGAAATGGGTGGTGTAGGACAGAAAATGAAGAAAGTCTTTGCTATGTGGACTACCTGTTCCCTAGCTTCTTTAGCACTACCAGGCATGAGTGGTTTTATAGCAGAATTGATGGTATTCGTTGGTTTTGCTACTAGCGATGCCTATAGTACTACTTTCCGTGTAATTATCGTGACTTTGATGGGAGTAGGTGTAATTATCACTCCTATTTATCTATTATCTATGTTGCGAGAAATGCTCTATGGTCCTGAAAATGAGGAGTTAGTAGAACATACCAAACTAGTAGATGCTGAACCAAGAGAAGTCTTTATCTTTGCTTGTCTGTTAATACCCGTCGTCGGTATTGGTTTATATCCCAAGTTAGTTACCCAAATTTACGACTCCACTACTGATCAACTTACTGCTTTGGTACGCAATTCTGCTCCTGGTTTGGTGCAGCAAACAGCAACTACTCCCGAGCAACATTTCTTGATGTCGGCAACTGCTCCTGATATCAAAAATGTCGCTAACAGATAAACTATTGTTTTATTGAATTTTTAATAGTGTAGAGGCAATTTATCTGATCGATTGTCTCTTTTTTTTGAGGATGATTAACCTTGAACCACTTGATTACGACCTTTTTGTTTAGCTTCATAAAGAGCATCATCCGCTCTCTTAACTAATGTGGTACGATTAGAACCCCGATGAGGAATTAGAGTAACCACCCCGACACTAAGAGTAACATAGTCGCTGACTGGAGATGGACTATGAGGTAATTTTAATTCCTCAACCTCTTGACGAATTTTGTTAGCAATAAACAACGCACCATGAGCATCGGTATCGGGTAAGATGATGGCGAATTCTTCCCCACCGTAGCGAGCAACTAAATCCGCAGGTCTTCTGGTAGATTCTTGGAGAGTTTTTGAGACTTTTTGTAGGCAAATATCTCCATCAAGATGACCATAAGTATCGTTATATAGTTTGAAATAGTCAATATCACATAAAATCAAGGAAAGATATTTCTTTTCCCTAGCTAAACGTTGCCATTCATTCTTTAAAACTTCTTCAAAGTAGCGACGGTTGGCAATACCAGTTAATCCATCTAAAATAGCTAATTTTTCTAGCTGTTTGATAGCATTTTCTAATTGAAGACATAGTTCTGATTGCTGTATGGCAATTGTAACTTGAGTTGTTAATTGCTCTAAAAACTCAATTTCCCAATCTAACCATTTACGAGGAGTAGAAAAGTGGTTTGCGACTAACATTCCCCATAACCGATTCTGATTTTGCTTCTTACTTTTATAGTGGTCATCGCCAAAAACGAAGGAATTAAGATGGTAATCTAGAGAAGGATTACGCCATATTGCTAAAGTAAGAATCGATCTAATTTTATCTTCTGCTAAAGTATAAGGGTCTAATTGCCCATCACTGATAACATCTTCAATTGCTTTAGAAGAAGAGTTGGGGGAATGAGATTCTGAGATAAAGATGTTAGTAATATCAGGAATGGTATCAGATTGTGCTAAGTTGTTAGTTTCAATAGAGTCTGCGATGATTTCCCCTGAATGTCCAGATTCACAACGATAAATCAATACACGATCTGTTTTCAGAAATTGTCTTACTTCATCTACTGTCTTACTAAGAATATCTGTTAGATTCAGGGACTCACGAATTCGGTCTAGCATTGTTTTCATTAATGCTTGTTGGCGTAGGTATACTTCTGTACGCTGACGCTCAATGGCGTAACATATAGACCTAAGTAAAAGTTCTCCTTCAAATCTTCCTTTAACTAAGTAGTCTTGCGCGCCTTCACGAACTAGTTGAAGAGCAGTTGCTTGATCGTTTAAAGCTGTAAGAACTATGATGGGGGATTGGGGAACTTTTTGTTTTACTTGAGCCAAACTTTCTATTCCCTGACTATCTGGAAGCGATAAATCTAGTAATATAGCGTCAAAACTCTTCTGAGATAAAACTTCTAAAGCTTCTCCCAATCGGTTGACGTGGTTGAGTTCAAGTTCCTGGATGTTCTCCTCAGTTAAGATTTCCTCAATCCAGTCTGCATCTGCTATGTCGTCTTCGATCAAAAGTAGTTTAAGATGGGTAATATTCACCGAACATATTTCTGAAATTTGTTAAAAATATTGCAAGCTGGGGAGTTTACTAAGATAATTTCAGGAAAGACTCTAGGACATATTCGTGTAAGTTTAAGGATAGATTTAATAATAGGTGGTTATTAAACAAATTTAGTTTATTGTATTATTATATTCCAAGTTCTTAGATTAATATCTCAGTATATATTCTAGTTTTTTCGTAAAAAAATACTCAGTAGGTTCACTAATAAGTTATCGTGATAAGTTTTTAATAAAGTGGTCTAGTATAGCAGTTGAAGCACAGATTACAACATTTTCTATTAACCCCCTATTCCAAGAAAAGCCTATTGCAATAGGAGGAGAGTTAATATATCTAGTATAGGGTCAAGATTGATGTGAGGGATGCTCTCCCCTACTTTTCTCGACCCGTCAATTCCAAGTTGACAGACCACTCGGTATTTAACTGCGTCGAGATGGAGTTTGTAATACAGTTTCCTTAGATGTCCTTTTCCCTTTTTACCAAGATTATGATGTCGGCGCAAATCAAGTTCACTTGCTATAATTTAATAAAGAAAAAAATTTTAAATTAATAATATATTAGTATTAATTATCTTGATTCAGGATAGTCTCTATGCTCAGGTATTTGAGAAAAATGCAACCAAAAATCTAAACTGGTTTCCACTAAAGCTAAGAAATTTTCAAAATCATAGGGTTTAGTTAAATAGCAATTAGCTTGAAGCTCATAACTTTGCAAAATATCTTTTTGTTGAGTAGAAGAAGTAAAGATAATTACTGGAATAATTTGCATTTCCTCATCTTGTTTAATAGTTTTTAAAATCTCATGACCGTGGATACCTGGTAAATCTAAGTCGAGTAATATTAGGTCAGGTATAGGAACATTTTTATAGGGATTTTCGCGCCGTAAAAATTTTAAGGCTTCTTCTCCAGTTTCTACGATATATAATTTGTCAGGTATATTATTCTCTTCAAAAGCTACTGACATTAACTCTTGATAACTTTTGGTGTCTTCAACTAAAAGAATATTTTTAGCAGTATCCGAATTGACATTCATCTTTACACAATATCTCTGTCACCGAGATCTTAGTATTTTAAACTTAGCGCAAAAAATACCTGAATCCTTACGCCAAATCACTTAATTTTACTCGGTAAAATTGCCCACTGAGATTGAACTGAGGGAGAATAGTTTTGATTCGGGATAGTAAAATAAAACACTGAGCCATAACCAGGTTCAGATTCAACCCAAATCTTACCACCATGACGTTCTACAATTTTTTGGCAAATTGCTAAACCAATACCAGTACCAGGATATTCTTCTTGGGTATGAAGACGTTGAAAAATTTGAAAAATACGCTTTTTATATTGTGGTTCAAAACCGATTCCATTATCAGAAATGGAAAATTGCCAAATTGTTTCTTGCTGTTTAACTTCGATTTGGATCTGAGGTGGAATTGAGCTACGATATTTAATACTGTTACCAATTAAATTTTGAAATAAAACTACTAACTGACTGAAATCAGCAATCAAAGTGGGTAAATTATCATCCTTAACAATTGTGGCATTACTAGAACAAATTTCAGACTGAAGATTAGAGATTGCTTGTTGTAGAACCATATTACAATCTGTTTCCCGAAAAGTGCTTTTTTCCCTTCCTACTCTCGAATATTCAAGCAAATCTTCAATTTGAGTCCGCATTCTTCGCACTCCACCAATAATGTAATTAATATATTTATCAGCTTTAGTATCTAGTTGTTTTCGATAACGACGCTCTAATAATTGAGCATAGTTAGAAATTGTTTGTAGTGGTGCTTGTAAATCATGGGAAACAACATAAGCAAAGCTTTCTAATTCAGCATTAGAACGAGCTAGTTCTTGACGTTGTTTGACTTCACTTTCTAATAATTCTGCTTGAGACAAGGCTATATTTAATTGTTCTATTAGTTGTTGTATTAATTCAATTTCTTCTTGATTCCAATAACGGGGTTCACTACATTGTTGTACACACAAAAGACCCCATAAATGATTGTTATATTTCGAGGAATAACCTTGAGCAAAACTTCCTGGCACATTGCGAAATATAGGTAATACTAAATTAGCACGAATTTGATATTTTTGTAACATTTGTTGATGGCAAGGAGAAAGTTTGACATGATTGATATCGTTCCATTGGTAAACATCTCCTTCAAAATATTTTTGAGAGATTATTTGATAACAATGCTTGTCAAGAATTACTTGGTCTATCATGGAAGGAAACTGGGGTGATACCGATTCTTTGATTACTTTGCCTGAATAGTCAGAAAAAAACTGATACAGAATTACTCGATCGGCACGAATAGTTTTTTGTAGTTCAGTAACTGTGGTTTCTAGAATTACTCTAATATCAAGAGAATGACGAATTTTAAGACCAATTGATCTGAGTAAATGACGATAGCGAGTTTGTCTAATTTGTTCAGCGATCGCCTGTTTTTCGTGAGTAATATCTCTAGTACTACCTTGTATCTTAATAATGTTTCCGAAATCATCTTTGATAGGAACAAGAATAGTCAACCAAGTGTGAGTAACTCCTTTAATCTTTAGGGTGTGTTCATAACTAAGAGATTGTTCAGACTTAAGACAGTCTCGATATTTTCTTGCTTCTAAACTAGGTAAAACTTGATGAAGATATTGACCAGTAATTTCTTCTTTACTAATTCCGATGATTTTTTCATAGGCTGTATTAATCGTGTCATAGACTAATAGATTATTGGGAAGAACAGTTAAAGAAAAAAATCCATCAGGAGAATGGCTAAAAAATCCTTCATATAAGGTTTCAGAAGATTGAATTTGCTTTTGAGCTACTTGATTATTATCGACATTTTGAATTGTAGCTATTAAATATAAGGGATTCTGGTTAACATCCTTGGTTAGAGATGCAGCAAAATTCACCCATTGCCATGTTTTATTTTTACATAGATAACGTTTAACAATGCTTTTATTAGAAGCATCTGAAGTCAATAATTCTTCTAAATATTGCCAAGAAATCTCTAGGTCTTCTGGATGGGTAATATCTTGAAAAGTGAGTTCAGAAAATTCTGTTGCTGAGTACCCTAATAATTTACATAAGGTTGAGTTAACTTGTAAAAATTGACCAGTAGTAGCAATTAAAGCTATACCAATATTGGCTTGCTGAAAGAAATCTTGAAAACTGGGTTCTTGGTAATTTTTATTTGAGGATATGACTATTCTTAAAGAGCGTTCTAGGGAGGTAAAACTTAAGTGGTTGAGATTTAAGTAATCTGAAATACCTAATTTTAAGAGAAGTTGCCCCCTAGCTTCACTACTGGTAATAACAATAATGGGAGCAAAATTATTTTTTTGTTTAATATTATCAATATTTTCTTGGGTCAGGGATGGCAAGATATTTTCATCTATTAAATAAATATCATAGTGAATATTATTTAAAGAGTTCTCCCATGCCTCAAACTCATCAAGCCAATTAAGTGTATATTTCCTACTAGTAATATTATTAATTTGCTCTATATATTCCTCAAGAATGCGATAAAGTTCTGAGGATTGAGATATCATAATCACCTTCACCACTTTTTCTCCCACGAGTCCATCGCTCTATCACCTACTCCATCACATTAATACACACAATTTTCGGTTTTACCAGAATTTTACTTTTTATTGCATTGATCTTGCTGATTCCCAAAAAAAGGTTATTATCTAGTTGATGAGTGCGATAATAGTCAGAAGTTGCAATACCTGGCTCTTGTATTTCACTTAATAAAATCTTTTGACCCTGTATCCATTTGGGGGTATCTTCAGGACTCAAGAAAATAGGGGGTAAGTGAGTTAATAAGGTAGCTGGTTCGATAAAAATAGGGTCTTTTTGTTGTAGTTTTGTGGCTAACTCTTCCAAAGATAAACTATTGTCTAGTGACATTCCACAGCTTTGAGTTCGGACTAAATTAGCTAAAGTTCCTCCCACTCCTAGAGTCTGACCTAAATCTCTGGCGATCGCACGAATGTAAGTCCCCGAACCACAGGTAATAGCAACATCTATTTCCAAAAAATCCCCCAAGATAAAATCTATCACTTCAATATGCTCAATAATTACCCTTCGTGGTGGAACTTCCGCATCTATTCCTTTCCTCGCCAATTCATACATCTTTGTGCCATTTTTTTTAATCGCGCTATAGATAGGTGGTATTTGTTCTATTTCCCCTTGGAATTGCTTTAAGGAAGTAACAATTGCTTCTCGACTTAGATGAGTAGTAGAGTTAGTGGTGAGAATCTCTCCTTCTAAGTCATCAGTAGTAGTAGTAACCCCCAAACGTATACGAGCGTGATAAGCTTTTTGTTCTGGTAAAAATTGTAAGAGTCTGGTGGCTTTCCCCACAGCAATAGGTAAAACTCCTGTAGCGAGGGGGTCTAAAGTTCCTCCATGTCCAACTTTTTTGAGGTTGAGTAAGCGTCTTATTTTAGATATACAGTCATGAGAAGTGAACCCACGAGGTTTATTCAAGTTAATAAAACCAAACATATGCAAGATTTTGTTATTTGTTAGTGGTTAGATAGTAGATATTTATACCAATTCCGCAATCTTTATGTTACAAATCTTTCTCCCGACTCTCCCGACCAGTGCCATAGTCAGGCAAATTTAACTAAAAATGGTATTACTTGCTAAAAACTCAGATCTTGCATCATCCGCGATAAATCACCAAGAAATTTATTTCTTGGCGCTTTACAGAAAAGTCCTCTCAAGAGGACTCTTATCTAGTTTTCATAACAAAGAGCTATGTTCATGGACTTATTCTCTTAGAGAAAAACTGGGAAAAAGCTACTTACACCCCATTGGTACTTCAAGATTACTTGATACTTTACTTATGTTGAATTATGGAAATACAATTTCGTGAGTTTAATCCTTTTGATTTGTGGTTTTGGCTAGAATTTGAAACCGTACCTTCTGCTATGGAACAAAGTTATGTCGAAGAAGTGTTCAACTCCTGGTTTTATTTGGGAAAGTTGGGAGGGTTTAATGCTGAGAATCTTCAGGTACAAGAGACTGGTATTGAAATCAGTTATATGGATTACAACAAAGAACAAGCAGATAATCAGTTGATGTCTGTCATGCACAATATGGGAAGTTTTGAATATCTTGGTGTTTGGGGAAGGTGTTGGTTTGATTTAGGGACTAGCGATCTGATTGGTATTGATGTTTTAATTAACGCTTTAATTCGACTGAATGAAGAATATGTGCCAATTAAGCAATTTATCATTGGTGGTGAAAATGAAGATTGGCAAATTGAGGAAGAAGGGATGAAGCATGAATTATGAATTGTGAAGCATGAATTATGAAGCATGAAGCATGAAGGATAAATACCTCTGACCTCTGACCTCTGATCTCTAAAAGCTAGGAAACATTTTTGAGCGGTTTTTCGTCCAAGGGTTTGCATATTGACATTGAGTCCAGCCTATAAGCCATAATCGAGGAAGTTGTAAATCTTGATAAAGATGAGAATTTGAGGCTACTGAACTTTTACAAGAATTTTACAACTTCGTTGTTAAGCTGGCTCTACTTGGTTAATGGTTCTAGCTAAATCATGCAAACTTTTGGAACAAGAACGAAATCTCAAGTTAAACAAGGTTTCCGAGATACCTCGCAATACTCTTCTGTTGTACATTCCGCGACTTGGTTTGTATTATTTACCATCGCCCTTATTACCTCAATTCTACTATCTTGGTTGTTGGGAAACTATCATGTAACAGAATTCTTTACTAAACTACATCTAATTCAAGAACAGCCTCCTGGGTGGTTAAATATTCCCCAGGTAGAAAACAAATACTATTTGTTAGCACCAACGTTGGTGCTATTTTTATTAGTTCAAACTATTGTTATCGTTTTTCCCCAACCCCAAAAACAGTCACGCAATATAGTCGTGACGATTTTACTAGTATTATTAATTCGTTATCTGTTGTGGCGTTCTTTATCTACTCTCAATTTAGCTAATGCTATTGATGGAACTTTTAGTATTTTGCTGTTATTGATGGAATTATTGGCAGTTAGTGGTGGAATATTGCAGCTATTACTTATGTTTACCACTAAAGACCGTCATGAAGAAGCAGAACAATGCAGCCAAAAAGTAATTCAAGGAAGATACAATCCCTCAGTAGATATTTTAATTCCTACTTATAATGAACCAGAGTTTATCCTCAAAAGAACTGTCATGGGTTGTCAGGCTTTAGATTATCCTAATAAGAAAATTTATTTATTAGATGATACCAGACGATCGCCTATTAAACAATTAGCCCAAAAATTAGGTTGCTACTATCTTACTAGACCTGATAATTCCCATGCTAAAGCAGGAAATCTGAATCATGCTCTGACTCAAACCAATGGAGAATTAATTGTAGTTTTTGATGCCGATTTTATTCCGACAACTAACTTTTTACAACGGACAGTAGGTTTTTTCCATAACAGTAAAGTTGGCTTAGTTCAAACTCCCCAAAGTTTTTATAATTCCGACCCGATAGCGAGAAATTTAGGTTTAGAGCAAGTTTTAACTTCAGAGGAAGAAGTTTTTTATCGTCAAATTCAACCTATTAAGGATGGTGCAGGAAGTGTTGTATGTTCAGGAACATCCTTTGTTGCTAGACGCAAAGCCTTACAAGAAATTGGTTATTTTGTAACTGAATCTGTAAGTGAAGATTACTTTACAGGAATACGTCTTGCAGCAAAAGGCTATGAATTAGTTTATCTAGATGAAAAATTAAGTGCTGGTTTAGCAGCAGAAGATATATCCGCTCATCTTAGTCAAAGATTACGTTGGGCGAGGGGTACTTTACAAGCATTTTTTATCAAGTCCAATCCTCTTACTATTCCAGGTTTAAACTTGTGGCAAAGATTAGGACATCTTGAGGGTTTATTGCACTGGTTTAATAGTATTCCTCGTATATTCTTTCTTTTATTGCCCCTACTTTACGTGTTCTTCGGTATTGAAGCGATTAAGTTTAATTTAAAAGAACTGATTTACTTTTTCCTACCCTATTATTTAACCCAACTAAAAGTATTTACTTGGCTGAATTTGCGATCGCGTTCTGCTATACTATCAGACTTATACTCTTTAGTACAGTGTTTTCCTTTGGCAATAACAGCGATAAGAGTGATGTTAAATCCCTTTGCTAAAGGATTTCAAGTCACACCAAAAGGCATTACTAGAAATCAATATTGCTATAACTGGCAACTTGCCTTGCCTCTGATCATACTACTATTGGGGACGATGATAGGCTTTGCGGTTAGCCTTTTCCAAACTCTAGAAACATCATCACTCAATCTCGGTTTGTGGTGGAGTGGCTATAACCTGATCACTATTAGCGTTGCTTTAATGACTTTACTAGATATTCCCCAACTAGGAATATATCAATGGTTTGACCTCAAAACCAAAGTACGAATAAAAAGTGACAACAAGATTTACTCTGGGGTAACTCTGCAATTATCAGAAGTGAGTGCAGAAATCTATCTCCCTCATTGTGCAACAATCTCACAAGAAGTTTCCCTAGAAATGATAGCAGCAGGATTAAATCTGACTGGAAAAGTCACTCACAGCCAAATTCAAAACCAATCAACCAGATTTAGAGTCAAATTTGTTAATTTAACTCTGCCACAGCACAGAAAAATTGTTGAAACCATTTATTGTCGTCCTGATAGATGGCAAAAACGTTGTAGCCCAGGGGAATTACAATCTGTATGGATTATTTTGAAAGTTCTCTTTAGACCTCTTAGATTAACAATCAAACGACTATCATTAGTCCCTCAAGAAACTAAAGGATAATATTGTGCTAGTTTGGCTGTGGTTTTAACCAAGATGGTTTATGTTTATTTTAATTAGACCTCTTACATAAGTCTCATAAACCCTACTTAAGTTAAGGGAATAGGGAATAGATGTAAGTTTTGATTTTATATTGATTTTTGCAAGAGAGCTACAGTAATCCCAGCAACAAGATAATGATGGAAAATTTATCTTCTCTCAAGAAAAAAAAGTCCTACAAAGTTAATCACTGGTATAAATGGTTATCCCCTGGATTATTTGTCAAACGCTGGTTGCTGTTAAGTGCGAGTGGCTTTGTTTTGGCGGTACTTGGTGGGGCGATTTGGGTGAAACTAACACCCATTTATCGTATTTTGGAGTTTATTTCCGTAGTTTTAGAAAATCTAACGAAAGTAATACCAAATTATATATCAGGTCCTATTGTAGCTATATTTGGTTTATTTCTGCTGTTTTGGGGGCAATCTCGCACCGTGGGTTCAATTACTGATGTTCTCAAACCCGAGGGAGACGAAGAATTAGTTGATATGCTGTTGGCTCGTCGTCGTCTTAATAAAGGACCTAAAATTGTAGCTCTGGGGGGTGGTACAGGGCTTTCTACTCTACTGCGAGGACTTAAACAATACAGTAATAACATTACTGCCATTGTCACCGTAGCAGATGACGGAGGCTCTTCAGGAAGATTAAGAAGGGAAATTGGTGTATTACCCCCTGGAGATATTCGTAACTGTTTAGCAGCTTTAGCAGATGAAGAAAAACTCCTAACTGAGTTGTTTCAGTACAGATTTGAAGCTGGTGATGGTTTAGTTGGTCATAGTTTTGGTAACTTATTTTTAACCGCTATGAGCGAGATTACAGGGGATTTAGAACAAGCAATTGCTGCTAGTTCCCAAGTCTTAGCAGTTAGAGGAAAAGTTTTACCAGCTACCCTTAGCGATGTGAGTTTATGGGCAGAATTAGAAGATGGCAGACTTATTCAAGGAGAATCTAACATCCCCGAAGCTCAAGGGCGAATTCGTAATATTGGTTGTGTTCCTGCTAACCCTCCTGCTTTACCAGCAGCGATCACAGCCATTAAGGAAGCAGAATATATTATCATTGGACCAGGAAGTCTCTATACCAGCATTATTCCCAATTTCCTAGTCCCAGAAATTCGTCAGGCGATCGCCAGTTCTACTGCGCCCCGTATTTATGTCTGTAACATTATGACTCAACCAGGAGAAACAGAAGGTTATACAGTAGGCGATCATATTAAAGCTATAGATAGTATTTCTCAACAGAAGTTATTTGATGCTGTTTTAGTTCATCGTAAATCACCATCTTCAAAATCTCTCCAACGCTATGCACAAGATAATTCCCATCCTGTATATGTAGATCGAGAGGAAATAGCGAAACTAGGACGTAGAGTTGTACTAGCTAATGTTATGGAGGAAGATCAAGATATTGGCTTTGTTCGCCACGACCCTTATAAACTAGCTAGAGTTTTATTGCGATGGTATAGTGGCAAATGGCGCAAAAATTTTTAAGAAAAAAAATAAGAGAATTAGCAAACTAAGAACAATAACCATGACTATCGATTCGGGTAGGAATTGAGCCAGCTTGTGAACTTACGAATAAGTACTATTGTTAATTATTCTTATCTTGCCAATCTCTTATAAAAATACTTGGCTTAGTCTCTATATTACTAACGAATTATGAAGGAAGTATATATTTGATGCCCATATACTGTAAAGTTACAGTAAAGATTTCCGCGTTGTGGTCATCACTGTCTAGTTTATGACTCTCAAGACAATAAACCTCTTTCTTGCTGATGCTTCTGCTACGGGAAAATTAGGCTATTTATTAGGTCAACATCTTTCCCCTGGTACGGTTATTCTCTTAAAAGGAGAACTAGGCTCTGGTAAAACTACCCTAATTCAAGGTTTAGGTAAGAGCTTAGGAATCACCGAACCTATTGCCAGTCCTACTTTTACAATGATTAATGAATATACAGAAGTTGATGTTCCTCTCTACCATTTAGATTTATACCGCTTATCACCAGAAGGAGTGTCTGCTTTATATCCAGAAATATATTGGGAAGGAGCAGAAAAAACCCCAGGAATTACAGCGATCGAATGGTCAGAACATTTGCCCTATAAACCATCTCAATATATAGAAATTCAACTAACTTATAATTTAAAACAAGGACGTAATGCTAGCTTAAAACTTATAGGGTTAGAAAGTTTTGATTTAGAACAGTTCGGCGAAATCTGGAACAAAGCAGAATAATATGGAAATATATTTGATTCGTCATGGAATAGCAGCAGAAAGAGGAACTTATACTAATGATGATGAACGCCCTTTAGTAGCAAAAGGAATCAGTAAAACCCAAAAAGTAGCAGAAAAGTTGCAGTCAATTGGGGTAGAATTTGACTTGATTTTAACCAGTCCTTTAGTAAGAGCATCTCAGACCGCAGAAATACTGTTACAAGCTGGATTATCTTCTACTTTGGAGATATTTACTGCTTTAGAACCTGGGGGAAATATACAAGACTGGTTGCAATGGCTAGAAGATACTAAAAGGCAAAATTCCTCTCATAAACTAGCTTTAGTTGGTCATCAACCAGACTTGGGACACTGGACAGAAATGCTGGTGTGGGGCAGTATTAGAAATCAGGTAGTTGTGAAAAAAGCTGGAATTGTGGGCTTGAGTTTACCAGACAGCAAGGAGATAGTGGGGAATAGTGAGTTATTTCTGCTTACTTCTCCTAAATGGTTTATTTAGTAGTTTGGTTAAAAGCGATCGCTTCAACCAAGCCATAACAGTGAAGATAGAAAATGTATTTTAATAACAAAAAGCATCGGTCCCTACTGATATTCCCTACACATCCCACACCCTAAACCCTAAACTCTAAACCCTACACCCCACACCCTACACCCCACACCCTACACCCCACAACCTACACATCCTACACCCCACACCCTTTCCATCACCCAAGTTGACCAGTAATGCGTGAGAATTGATATTAGAACCAATTTCCGACTAAAATAAAAGCCGACCAATAGAAGGGATGTTGGTATCTAGACGATCGCAATAAACTTAATTGTGCTTGACGTAGTGCTTGGGCTTTACTAATATCTGGAGTTTTCAAAGCTTGATATAATTCGGTCATCAATTCCGCAGTAGAATCGTCTTGTACTGACCATAATGTAGCTACAGTACTACGCGCCCCAGAGCGCACCGCTACTCCTGCTAAACCTAATGCTGCTTGTTTGTCTCCTACTGCGGTTTGACAAGCACTCAAAATTAGTAATTCTATGGGGATATCTTCCGCAAAGTCTCTTTGTTGGAGTAATTGGTCTAAGTCTTTCACATTAATGCGATCATCCCAAGTGAGTAAGAAGGTGTCTTCTGCGCGAGAAGAAAATTGTCCGTGGGTTGCTAAATGAACTATGGGGTAAGGTAGAGTTGTTACCTGTGTTTGCAAGCGATCACGAGTAAAGTTTTCGTCTAGTAGTATTTCTGAAGGAACTAGAGTAGCAATTTCTGAGACTTCTGCTTCGACACTGGGTAATGACGTAAAGCCTTGACGAGATTGGGTTAAACCCCCTGCAATGGTTTCTAAGGTGCTAGAAGTTAAGGAACGAGATGTTAGTAATTGTAAGCCAGGAGTTAAAGCTAGGTTATATTTTTCAACCAGATATTGTTCGCCATCGTGAAGGGAAGCAACAGGAATACCCCGCATAACACCATCTAAGATAAATACTAAAGTATTAGTATCATTTTGTTCGAGTTTAGTTTCTAGGGGACGAATCAACCAATTATAAAAAGTTTGATTGGGTTGTAAAGGATTGGTAGGGGATAAGAAGGGGCTGAGATTAGCATACAAATCTTCAAAGATGAGGTCTATTTCTTGGGGGTTGGTAAAGGTTTGATAATACTGAAGGGGTTGTTCTGGTTGAGATAAGATGACAGCAAGACGATCTGGGAGAATAATGGAGTAAATAACGGCTGCTTTGGGGTCGATATCTTCTATTTTTTGGGGTTTAGCGTCTAAACAGGCTTCTCGAAAGAAATTATTTAATTCTGCTAGTTGTAAAGCTTCAATGGTATCGCGGGCTTGTCTAAGATTTTCTTGACTAGGATTATTTTGTAAGAGTAGGGCTACTTGTTCACGATATACTGGCTCGATCTGATCCCGGAAAGCAAACTGTACCTCTGGGTTAATAGCGACTAAATTCTGTTTTAAAGACTGTAATATCTCAAAAGTAGCGTTATAAGCTTGTAATGCTCGTTCTGGCTGGTTCTTAAGTTGATAGATTCTTCCTAACTGCCATTGCCATAAATAAGTGATTTCTGGTGCTGTGGCGTTATCTATAGTTAATAGAGCCTGTTGGGTTAACTGTTGCGCTTGTGTTAGTCTTCCTGTTTGTTGATAAACTCCACCTAAATAGCCTAAAGCATAAGCTTGTGCTGGCTTGTCTTGTAATTGATTAGCTTGTTGAAGGGCGATTTGAATTTGTTGTTCGATTTCTTGCCAAGATATTTCTAGATTCGGTTTTAATAATGGTTGGCATTGTTGAGTAATAGGAGAAGAAAATTTAATTGTGTTGGGTTGGAGACAGATTAAACTTTGAGCTAAATTAAGGCGATCAAATATAGTAGTGCGAGTAGCAGGTAACTGAGCTAGATTGGTTTTGATGTTTGAGATTAGCTCGGGAATTGAAATACCCAATTGTTGGGAAATAACTTCTTGATCTTGATTTTCCACAGCCAAACTAAGTAAATTTAGTTGAGCTTTGATTTTGGTTTCTGGATCGAGGGATAAGGCTGCTTGTTGATAACAGTCTGCTGCTTGTAAATAATATGCACTAATGTTTTGAGGATTACTATCTGCTAAACAACGAGGGGAAGATAAATTTACTGTCTGAATAATTTGAGATTCTCTGGCTCTATTTCCTAAAGCACGGACAGTATTTCCTAGACTTAGTAAGATTGCGCTTTTGTGATGTTTGGCTTCTAGTTGCTCTGCTAATTTTCCTGCTTGTTGCAAGACTACTTGAGATTGTTCTATGTTTCCTGTAGCACGAAGAATATTACCAAAATTAAGTAATACAGAAACCTTTTCCAGAGAATCAGGTTCATCAGTAAGTGTAGTTTGGATGGACTTTAAGATTTGGCTAGCGCGACGATAATATCCTAAATCTTGTAAGGCTTGAGCTTGATTAATTTTATTTTTAACCACCGCCCTATCATTATCTAATTCCTGATAAATTTTTGCTGCTCTTTCCCAAGTCTCAAAAGCGATTTGTGATTGTCCTTGCGATCGCTGATTACTGCCTCGAATGTCTAATGTATTAGCTAGAATTCGTTGTTGAGTTGCTGTCTGAGAGAGGGTTTGGAGTAATTCTAAACTGGATGCGATCGCACTTTCTGCTCCTTGCCAATTTCCTAATTTTTGTTGCGTCAGAGCCAAATTACTCAACGCCATAGCTTGATTGAGAATATCTCCCTGTTGCTTGTAAATAGCGATCGCTTGTTGCCAAACTCTACTTGCTTCTACATATTGTTGATCTTGATAGAGTTGTTTTGCTCTTATTATTAATTGAGTAGGATTTGGATTATTTTGAACAAGAGGAATAGAAGCTGTGGCAACTTTACTTGTGGTAACAGGTATTGCTAAAGCTAAAGTTAATAAAGCTATGGAATAGTTAAATGAAATCATATCAAATTTAAAATTACTTGAGTTGGGAGTTATGATTTTTGCAACGAGAGAAAATTTACTACTTACTAATATATGATGAAAAGAAATTACCAAAAATAAAGAATTAAGCAATGGTAAATAGTCTGAAAAATTGTCCTTGTGGAAGTCGCAAAAAATATCAATACTGCTGTGGTAAATATCTTTCAGGAAAAGAATTACCAGAAACAGCAGAACAGTTAATGAAGTCTCGTTATACTGCTTTTTGCCTTGGCGATATTGATTATTTAATTGCTACACTTCATCCTGATAAGCGAACAGAAAAGGACAGAAAAGAATTAACTAAAAGTATTAACAATACTACTTGGTTGGGTTTAACCATAATAGACAGTAGTCAAGGTAAAAAGAATGACAAATTAGGTTATGTAGAATTTGTTGCTGTTTTTAAAATTACTGAACCTCAACAGTTACACGAACGATCTAAATTTCTTAAAACTGATGGTAAATGGTTTTATGTTGAAGGGGATATTTTGCCATATTTAATACCCAAGGGTAATGATGATTGTTGGTGTGGTAGTGGGAAGAAGTATAAAAAATGTCATGGTAATTAAATCATTTATGGTAAATTATATGTTTGGCAACTCAGATTATTGATAATAAAACCAAAAACCTAAACAAATAAATTTAATGTTAATCACTAAAACACTACCTATCAATACTAAGAAATTTGCTCAACAAGATCAGATATTAACTATTACTGGAGCAAATTGGCAAGATTATCAAGATTTTGATTCAGAAGAATATCCAGGTTATCTAGTTAGTTATTGGAATGGAGAAATCACTATCATCTCACCAGGAAGAAACCATGAAAGAATTGCAGAACTAATTAATAGATTGATTATCGCTTACTGTGAAAAATTTGATATTTTAGATTTTCTTTTGAGACAAACTAGACTTGAAGCTAATAAACAAGCTGGAAAAGAACCTGATTTAGCTTATGCTTTTAATACTGACAAAGATTTACCCGATCTAGTAGTAGAAGTTATTTTTAGTAGTGGCAATATTGATAATCTTAAAGCGAGTTATCAAAGCATTGGTATTAGTGAATTGTGGATTTGGCAAAATAATCAAATAACTTTTTATTGGCTAGATAGAAGTAATTATGTTGAAATTGAATCTAGTAAGCTTTTTGATAAGATATCAGCCAAGTCTTTTATTAATTTTGTTAATCGGGGTTTGACAGATAGTCCTTCATTAATTAAAAAGGATTTTTTGAAAACTTTATAGATTATTCTGTAAAGAATTTTACTTATACATTTCCTGAGCCATTCGGGGATAAAGTAGTAAGAAATATACCCACCAAAGAGTAATCGGCAGAGCTACAATAATGCTTAACCATAGGATATGGAACAGTAACCAACTACCTCCGATGATAGTAATTCCTGTAAGAATAATTGACCAGGGTTGACACCACCAAGGTTTATAATTCCAGACGTTAAAGTTATTATCAGAATTTTTATTTTTCATTATTTACAGTTATAAAATTATTTTTTATTATTTATATAGCATACTAATTTTAAATATATTTTAAATTTAAAGTAAAACTTAATAAGACATTGTCACCAGATAAACTTACAGGGTTATGTATAACTTATACAGGGCAATTTTGCTGATAAACTTCTACTTGTTTATTTTGTGGGTCGATTAACCAACCTAACAATAAACCATTAGCTAAATATTCCTGCATTTTTTTCTGTAACTCTGATAAACTGTCAGAATTAGAGGGAAGTTGGATAACAAAATCAGGACATAAAGGAATAAACTGTTGTTGCTGTTCTTTTGTTAAACTTTCCCATCTTTTCTTTTTGATCCAAGCAGTACGTTCTAATTTTAAATCGGGATTGGTACTGCAAATTAAAGCAAATTCTTCATAAGTTAATTCCATAGTTGGGGGAAGATTTAAGGTAATGGCACTCATGTTAAATCTCTCGGAAAGATTCTGGTTAATTACAGATTTTATTGCTATCCTAATCTTGCTTGATCGTTAATTTTAATTATATGACAGCCTATCAAATACCTCGCCCCCAGATTCCTAATTGTGCTTGGAAACGTCCCATTGGTAAAGGATGGTCAAAGCCCTACACTGTACGCTATGATAGCAATCTGGATGATGGTGCGTGGCATGGTGCGCCATTGGGAGGTTTTGGTGCTGGTTGTATCGGGCGATCGCCAAAAGGAGATTTTAACCTCTGGCATTTAGACGGTGGAGAACATATATTTAAGTCTATTCCTGCTTGTCAGTTTAGTGTGTTTGAGTCGGTAGAAGGTGGGGAAACTAAGGCGTATGCGATGTGTTGTGAGGAAACCTCTTCCCCAAAACCTCTCCCCCAACCCCTCTCCTACGAGGAGAGGGGAGTAAAACAGAAAGAAGAAAATTCTTTAAACCTCCCCCCTAATAGGGGGGATAGAGGGGGGTCATGTTTATCTCGATGGAATTGGTATCCGAAGGAGAAAGGGGTTTATTCTGCTTTATATCCCCGTAGTTGGTATGAGTATCAAGGGGTGTTGAAGAGCGAATTAACTTGTGAACAGTTTTCCCCAATATGGAAAGAAAATTATCAAGAAACGAGTTATCCCGTAGCTATTTTTGATTGGACGGTACATAACCCTACAGATAAGGCAATTACCCTTAGTATTATGCTGACATGGCAAAATACAGTGGGTTGGTTTACCAATGCTATTAAGTCTCCTGAAGTGAAAGTAAGGGATGATGGAAGCCCAGAATATGAGTATCAACCAAAATGGGGCGATAGTACAGGGAATTATAACCAGTGGATACAGGACAACTATAGAGTAGGTTGCTTATTAAATCGGGTACAACCCCATGATGAGATACAGGAAGGAGAAGGACAAATTGCAATCGCCACTGTCAATAATCCTGCTATAGAAGTATTTTATCTCGGTCGCTGGAATCCTCAAGGGGATGGTAGTGAGGTATGGGATACTTTCGCAGCTAATGGATCGTTACCAGATAAGGAAGATGAAACCCCTGCTTCTCCTGGGGAACAAATTGCTTGCGCGATCGCTGTAAGAGTAACTATCAGACCTGGTAAAACCAAGAAAATTCCTTTTATTCTGGCTTGGGACTTCCCTGTTACAGAATTTGCCCAAGGTATTAACTATTATCGTCGCTATACTGACTTTTTCGGACGCACAGGCAATAATGCTTGGAGTATTGTTAGGACAGCATTAAAACATAGTGATTGGTGGCGCGAACAAATAGAAGCTTGGCAAAATCCCATACGAGAAAGGGAAGATTTACCAGATTGGTTTAAAATGGCTCTGTTTAATGAGCTTTACTTACTAACACAAGGTGGTACTCTCTGGAGTGCAGCTACAGAAGACGATCCTGTAGGACAGTTTGGGGTTTTAGAGTGCATGGATTACCGTTGGTATGAAAGTCTCGATGTGCGCTTATACGGTTCGTTTGCTTTAATGATGTTATGGTCGAAGCTGGATAAAGCAGTATTAGAAGCATTTGCTAGAGCCATACCGAAAAGCGATGATAAAACTAGAATCATCGGCTATAACGGTGCAACAGCCATCCGTAAAGCCAAAAATGCCACACCTCATGACTTAGGCGCACCAAATGAACATCCTTGGGAAGCAACAAACTACACATCCTATCAAGATTGCAACCAATGGAAAGATTTATCTTGTGATTTTGTATTGCAAGTATATCGTGATTACCTGTTTACTAAAGGAGACAATACCGAATTTCTCTGGGAATGTTGGGATAGTATTGTTTGCACCTTGGCATATTTAAAAGAATTCGACCAAGATAATGATGGTATCCCTGAAAACTCTGGCGCACCAGACCAGACTTTTGATGACTGGCGATTACAGGGTATTAGTGCTTATTGCGCTGGTTTATGGATAGCTGCGTTAGAAGCTGCTGTAAAAATAGGCGAGACTCTCATCGCTAATCCTCCTATGAATCCTAACCTACAACCTGCTGATTTTCCCCAAGGAATTGAAGAGACTATTAATACTTATAGAGGATGGTTGCAACAGGCGCGATCGCTTTATCATGATACTCTGTGGAATGGTGAGTATTACCGTCTTGATAGTAACAGTAATTCCGATGTAGTCATGGCGGATCAACTCTGCGGACAGTTTTACGCTCGGTTATTAGGCTTACCTGATGTAGTAGAAAATCAGTATGCAGAATCCGCTTTAAGAAAAGTATATGATGCTTGTTTCCTGAAGTTTCATGATGGTAAATATGGCGCAGCAAATGGGGTGTTACCTGATGGAAGTGCTGTAAATCCAGATGATACTCATCCTCTGGAAGTTTGGACAGGAATTAATTTCGGTTTGGCTGCTTTTATGGTGCAAATGGGAATGACAGAAGAGGCGTTTAAGTTAACAGAAACGGTGGTGAAACAAGTGTATGAAAATGGTTTACAGTTTCGCACTCCTGAAGCTATTACTGCTGTTGGGACTTTTAGAGCGAGTCATTATTTGAGAGCGATGGCTATTTGGGGTATTTATGGTGTGTTATTTGATTGGGAGTAATCTCACGCAGAGGCGCGGAGGGGTTTATTGGTGTGTTTTATAGTTTTAATGGAGAGAAGAGAGAGTAGGTTTTTTGTTGGGAATATCTCGCGCCAAGTCGAATCCCCCCTTGATCCCCCCTTAATAAGGGGGGTAGACGCAAAGAGATTGATTAGTCAATTTTATGTTAAGCGATCGACAATTACAGCAGTAGGTAATTTTCGCGCTAGTCATTATTTAAGAGCAATGGCTATTTGGGGTATTTATGGTGTGTTATTGGGTTGGGAAAAATAAGTTAACATAACTTTTAAGTTGTGGTGTCATTTTGTCACCATTGCTATAGTATAGAAGTGTGAATCTCAAATTTTCCTATGTCAAATACTGCTAAAAAAGATGATCGTGTGACCACAAGAATACCTCGAAATGTCAAAACTACTTTAGAACAAGCTGCTAGTATTACTGGTGCAACTTTAAATCAGTTTATAATTCAAGCAGCATTAAAGGAAGCTCAACAGATACTAGAAACAGAAAGAGTCATTAATTTATCAGAAAAAGACGCTGAGACGGTTTTTTCACTCCTAGAAAATCCTCCAGCACCAAATGAAAATTTAAAGCAAGCAGCAGAGCAGCATAAAGCATTTTTTAGTGAAAATAATTGAATTACTAGATAAAACTCATAACCGTAGTGATTTTGATTGTGGAAATGAGTATCTAAATAGATATTTACAACAAACAGCACGACAACACAACCAAAAAGGAATTTCTCGCACTTTTGCTTTAACCGATACTGCTAGCAACCCAAAAATAATTATTGGCTTTTTCACTTTGTCTTTATGTGAAGTTCGCAGTAAAAAACTTCCTCCATCATTAGCTAAAAAATATCCTTTAACTGTACCAGGAGTTAAGCTAGCCAGATTAGCTGTAGATAAAAATTGGCAAGGCAAAGGAATTGGTAAAATTTTAATCATAGAAGCAATGAATAGGGCAGTAATTATCGCTGATAATGCAGGAGTTATTGGTTTATTTGTTGATGCTAAAGATGAAAAAGCAAAAAACTATTACACTCGTTACGGTTTTGTCAGTTTAGGAGATAATCCGTTAGAAATGTTTTTACCTCTAGCTACAATCAGACAAATTCTTTAAAAGCGATCGCTATTTTGGGTATTTATGGTGTGTTATTTGGTTGGTAATATCTCGCGCAGAGGCGCAGAGGCGCGGAGGGGTTTATTGCTGTGTTTTAGGGTTTTAATGGAGAGAAGAGAGAGTAGGTTTTTTGTTGGTAATATCTCACGCAAAGTCGCAAAGGCGCAGAGGGGTTGATCAATATGTCTTCAATAGGTTTAGCTATTGATTTTTTGACAAAAATTGAGTAAATTAACAAATGAGCAAATAAAGCATCTAGCCACGAAGAAATCGATCTAGCTCACAGGGAAGAATGGAATAATTTTCCACAAGAGGATATCTAAATGATTCAAGCTGTCGCTGATACACATACTATCATTTGGTATCTATTCGCTGATTCGCGACTTTGTTTAATTGCTCGTAATACAATAGATGATACTATACACAATAGAAATTAATTTATCTAATAATATGTGGTGAGAGATTATTAGGTGTGGAAATCCTAGTGCGAACGGGGCAATAATATGAATAATTTACGCTTCCGTTGCCATAAAGCTAACAGGACCAATCGTGATACCGATTTTCCCATAAATCGAGGTTTGGAAAATACTAACTGTAATATTTTTTGCCAAACAAATTCTTCATTACTCTTTGACAGGACTAGTTTTTAAACCTAAAGAATTTTCCAAGGATTCTACAACTATATCAGTTAAAATCTGAATGCGATAGCGACACATGTTAGTTTGTGCCGAGTTAAATGTACCATTTTCCCAATATTTATTACTGCCTGCACCACCACCACAAATGCCAAAATAGGCACAAGTATTGCGACACAACTCAACTCCAGCATTTAAATCTTGATAAATTTGCTGAAACTTATCACTGGAACAAACAGACTCTAGACTATCATGCAATAAATTTCCGAAAATAAAGTCTCCATACTGCTGAGTCTTAACTGATAATAATTCAGGATCGAAAGTTGAGAAATTTCCTTGGTAATCAACATTAACAATGGCGAAGGGGTGATTCATATCTGTATTTTTTAAACGCTCTTCGCTATAAATCAAACTACCCAAAGTTTCAAATTCTCTCAGTTGAAACTCACCCTGACTTTGGGTCGTTAATTCCCAAAACCTTTTAATAAAGCGACGATAAGCTGCTTCAACTTCTTGACCTTCTAAGGAAGAAGACTGGTTGACCCCTTCAGTTTCTTCGATATTGAAGCCGACATCTGTAATTCCGTTTTCTATGAAAAAGTCAAATATTTCGTCAGCATAGTTGAGAGAATCTTTAGTAATTACGCAGATAATACTGTAAGGTATTTCATTTTGTTGCAGATAGCGCAAACCCCTCATCGTCAGTTCATAAGAACCGCCTTCCTTGCGATTACGGCGATGAGCATTATGAAGAAAAGCTGGGCCATCTAAACTGACACCAACATGAACGGGATGTTTTTTAAAAAAATCACACCAAGCTTGAGTAATTAAGGTGGCGTTAGTTTGGAAAGAATGATCGACAAAGAACTTTTGGGTATTATATTTATCGTTGATTTCCTGAATTTTAGCAAAAGCAGACTCGTAAAAGGAAATAGGTACGGTTAGTGGTTCTCCAGCATGCCAGCAAATGTTAAAATCACCCCGAAAAAAGCTACTGGTAAAGATTTTTTCAAATATTGGTTCGATTAAATCAAGAGATAATAAATTGCGTAGATGTCGGTCTGGTAAATAACAGTAATCACAATTGAGATTACAAAATGAAGTTGGTTGAATTACTACCAGATTAATAGGTCCAAATTGCTTGAGTTCAGGTGTCTTTGCTGAAATTTGAGCTTGAGAGAGTGTCATTTTTTTTTACTAAAAGTGTCATATTCAATAACTAGAAATCGCTCACCAGTAACGACGATTTAAAAAACCACCACCATTAGGCCATCTCCTGTTGAGAAAACCTCCTCCACCGCGATTATTGAGAAAACCTCCTCCACCGCGATTATTGAGAAAACCTCCCCTATGACCGTTTAACCAACCAGCAATTTCTAAAGTTTTTTTCAATGTAGAAGATG